>JBKHHV010000076.1:0-14211 GCA_046539005.1 Phycisphaerae bacterium | reverse complement strand
GTTCCATCGCCTCCGGTGAGGCCCGGCGCACACCCCGCCAGTAGCGGTCGTTGAACTCGCGCAAAAACTGCTCGACCAGGTGGGGGATATCCTCCCGCCGGTCGCGAAGCGGCGGCACGCGCAGCTTCACGACGTTCAGGCGGAAGTAGAGGTCCTCCCGCAGCTTCCCCTGCGAGACGGCCTCGTCGGCCGAACGGTTGGTCGCCGCAAGGATCCGCACGTCCACCGGACGCGGGGTGGACTCGCCCACGCGGGTCACCTCCCGCTCCTGGAGGACGCGAAGCAGTTTCACCTGGGCCCCAGGCGGCATTTCGGTAATCTCGTCCAGCAGCAGCGTCCCGCCCTCGGCCTGCTCGAATCGGCCTTGGCGGTCGGTGTCGGCCCCGGTGAAGGCTCCGCGTGCGTGCCCGAACAGTTCACTCTCCAGCAGTGCTTCGGGCAGGGCGCCGCAGTTGACCGCGAGCATCGGCCTCCCTGCCCGCGGGCTCAGGGCGTGGATGTCCCGGGCGACCAGTTCCTTGCCGGTGCCCGTTTCGCCGCTGATGAAGACCGTCGCGTCGGTCGGGGCGACCATCCGCAGCGTCTGCAGCATCTCCTGCATGGGCGGCGAGTCACTCACGAGTTTCCCGACCGGTCCGGCGAGGGTACGTTCCAGCCGGCGGATCGTTCCCCGGGCTTCGGCGAGCATCGACAGGTCCAGCAGCATCTGCACGTACCCCAGCAGTCGCCCGTCCTCCTCCACGGCCGTGGTTTGCGCCAGCACCCGCACTCCGCGCCCATCCTTGCGGACCAGTTCCAGCTCGGCCTGCCCGGCGCGGCGGTCGCCCTCGACGGGGCAGAACGTGGCGGTGCGACGCTGTCCGCCGTCCCCCATCAACCTCACCTGCAGCCCCTGACAGGTGTGCCCTACCATCTCCCCGGCGGCATACCCGGTGAGCTGCTCGGCCTGGGGGTTCCAGTAGATCACGCGATGATCGGCATCGAACACCAGCACCGCGCACGGCACGGCCTCCAGCACGGCGTGTCGGTACGGCAGCGGCAGATCGTTGGGTTCGGGCATCGAACAAGCTCCCTTTACCATGAACAGGTCCCTGCTTATGCTACCGCCACAGCGGCCGGCTTGCCAGTGCAGCCGGTTGCAGGCGAGGCATTGGCTCTGCTTTCCGTAACCGTTCGGCCGATGGACGGTTTCAGTTGTCGAGGGCACGACGCTCCAAACGCCCCGCTTTGAGGATGTTCATATGAAATCACGGATTCTGGCTCCGATTCTTCTGGTCGTGTTGGGGGGTTCTGCAGGCTCGGCCTTTGCCGGGGACGAGAGCTGGCAGGACGTCGATCTGCGCCTGGAGAATGCGTTGTGGCTCAAGAACCGCGGCAGCGCCGAGGCGCGGGTGCAGTATGCCGATCTCGTGCTGCACCTGGGATGGCGCGACGGCAGGTGGCGAAAGTACGTCCTCGGCTGGGCCGGGCCGATGCGCGACCGGCGCGGCGTGCTGACCCTGCGCGAGCGGCAGTACAACCAGATGGATCACGAGGGAACGGTCAAGGCGGGCACCGACGCCAACGGCGGGCTGGTACTGAACGTCGAAATGACCATCAACCCCGACCCGTGGATCCCCGGGGGAAAGGCAAGCTACACCCTCCGTCTTCAGCGCGACGGCAACGTCTTCACCGGAACCTGCGTCGGCCGCTATAACGGCCGACCCGTCGACGGGAAGGTCACCGGCGAGCGGATGGGGTATCTCTGGCCGGCGCCGATCGAGGACATCGCCCCCGCCAAGCCGAACGAACATCCGCGGCTGTTGTTTCGCAAGTCCGACCTGCCGGGCATTCGCAAACGGCTGCAAACCCCGCAAGGCCGCGAGATTCTCGCCCGCCTGAAGACGACCCTCGGCGGCGGCGAGGAGATGCCTTCCCATTACTCCCGGGCCCGGCGTGCCTACGGCGACGGCAACGAGCGACTTGCGGTGGGGGGCTACACCCTCTGGCACGGAATGGGGTTCGGCTTCCTCTACCAGGTCACCGGGGAGGAGAAGTACGCCAGGCTCGCCCGCCAGTGCGTGGACAAGGCCCTTGCCGGGCAGCGAGACCGCGACCCGAGGTACAGTTGGGTGCGGCCCGGCGGGAAACTGCGGGCCGGCAGCAGCTACGCCGCAATCGCCATGGCGTACGACCTGTGTTACGACGCCTGGGACGAGGGCTACCGCAAGGCGATCGCCCGGAAGATCCAGGACAAGGTATTCCTGCCCGGCAGCGCGAACACCGGCCGAAAGGCGATGAAGGAGCCGGTGGACGTGGGACTGGTGCTAAAGACCGGGGGCGGCCAGCACAGCCCGTGGAGCAATCACTACGGGGCGTGGAACGGCGGGGGCGGCTCGGCGATCCTGGCGATCCTGGGTGACGACGGCACCGACGACGAGGTCACCCGCCGCTGCCATCGGATTTTCCTGCGTCGTGCCAAACGGGCCCTGCGCGTGGGGTATGGGTACTCCGGCTGGTTCTACGAAGGCCATCACGGCGGGCGCCTCAGCAGCAACACCGGACTGGTGACCTACCTGATCCATCTGCGCGTCAGCCGCGGATTGGACCTGGTGAAGAACTGTCCCGAAGCGCAGTGGCTGATCGGCAAGCAGATGTACGAGATCGTGCGCCAGGGCGGTCGGCTGCTCGCACCGGAGAAGGGAATCTACGCCAGCGGCCGATTCCAGCGGGGCGGCATGAGTACGGGGGGCGACTTCGCCCGCGGGTTCGGCATCCTCCCGCGCGACCAGCGCCCGGCGCTGCAGTGGTTCTTCAATCGCGTCATCGAGCCCGGCGACCGCAAGACCTACGACGCGATCCGCTACCCGCATCACGCGGTGTTCGCCGCGCTGTTCTGGCCGATCGGGGAGAAGGAGAAGAACCCCGCCGAAGTGGTCGGCAAGTGCCTGCGGGACACCAAAGCCCAGTATTACGTCTTCCGAAGCGGGTGGACCGGAACCGAGGAGGACGTCATCGCGGCGATCTGGCGGGGTGGTGCGACCGTGATGGGCATGGGGCTCAAGAAGGGCATCAGCACGGCCGGAGGGTTCGAGGAGAGCTTCCGCAAAGTCTCGCCCGACACTTTCGTGGTCCATTACGGCGAATCGGCCCTGGTGGCGGACATGGACGGCCCGTCCGGTGCGCCGATGACGCTGGTCAGCGCGCGCAGATTGGTGAAGCAGCAGGTCCGGGTGAAGTCCGACAAGGAATTGACGCCCCAGCAGCGGAAGTTCATCGAGTCGCTGCGGAAAGCCCAGCAGCAGAAGAGGCAAGCCCGACGTAACCAGCCGGTCGACGACCCCGAACCGGTAAAGGAAGGCAAGGCCGCCTTGGTCGAACGCAAACGCTACCTGGGCGAGTACCCCGTGGAGATCGTGACCGTCACGCGGGGCCCGGCTCCGGCGGTGTCGGTGGAAGGCGAAGGCGAGCAGGCCACGCTGCAGGTCGGGAAGCTGCGCATCGGCATCAAGGACCGCAAAGTGGTCGTACTCAACGAGCAGAAGAGCGGGAATTAGTCTTCAGCCAATAGTTGTCAGATAGCAGCCGTTAACTGGTTGCGGACGCCTGGTCCTCCCGCTGCTGCTCGTGTTCCTGTTCCTGTTGCTCTTGGCGGCGGATATGCTGCTGCTGTTCGCCGATCGCCCGCTGGTGGGCCGCATCCCCGGCGCCTCCGCCGCGTCGCTTGTCCAGTTCGGCGAGGGTGTCGTTTCGGCCATAGAGAATCAGCGTATCCCCGGCGTGGATCGCCGAACTTCCGTGCGGAGCACCCACATAGTCGCCGTCCTGGCGTTCGATGCCCAGCACGGTTACGCCCTCCTGCCCAAGGTCGCACTCCCTCAGTTCCTTGCCCTCGACCCAGTCGCCCTCGTCCACGTGCATCTCGGTGATGGTGTACTCCCCGGAGACCTTGAGCAGCCGAGCGTAGTCGCGGACGTCCAGGTCGGTCCAGCGATCCAGGGCCCATCCGATAGCCCGTTCGAGCGTGTAGTCCACCACCGGCAGGTGCTCCAGGATCAGCAGAGCCGCTACCCCGCCGATCAGCCAGCCCAGCCGGTACAGCAACTGCATGGGGTTGGCCGCCCCCGCGAAGGAAAGGATGATCGAGATGACGATCGTCACCAGCCCCGCGCTGCGGAGGATCATGAGCATCATCACGATCCGGCGCCGAACCGGGTGGTTGACGATCTGCTCGGATTCCTCGGTGGTAAAGCCGGTGCCGGTAAACGCCGACCGCGCCTGGAACGACGCGGCCGCCCGCGACATGCCCGTCATCGACAACGCTACCGCTGCCAGGCGCGTAATGAACAGCGACAGCCCCAGCACCGTCAACAACGCGATGATCCCGATGATTCCCAACATACAAAGCTCCCGTAAACGCTCTCGGAAGTCATTGTATGAAAAGCCCCGCTGCCGGGGCGGAACAACAACGTCCCCCGCACGGCCAAGGGGGGCTTCGCTGAATCGCAGGCAGGGCAGTACGTATCGCTGTATCGGGAGCAATTCGGCGACTATCGTTCGGCCGGGCGGGTGGTAGCGCGGCGTTTGCGCCACGCCAGGTCGCTGACCACCAGGGAGTGGTCGGATCCATCGGAGGGGAGGATGCGGCTACGGAGGGTGCGGAAGTCGCGGGTGTGGAGTACGTAGTCGATCCGCAGACCGACGTTGACCCCGCCGACCCGGAAGCGGATGGTCGAGCCGAGGTCCGGCAGCAGACTCGCCGTGGCGTAACTGTCCACGTAGCCGCGGTCGGTGAGGTATCGCCCCGCCGGGAGGGTGGAGATGGTGTTCATGTCACCGACGATCAGGGTCGGCCTATCGGTGGGCAATTTGCCGTGGATGAACTTGATCTCCCGAAGGCGGCGGTCCTCGGTGCGTTGGAGCAGCGCGAGCAACTGGTTGGCGTTGCTGCGTGGTCGCGGAAGAGTGGGGCACAGATGGACGTTCGCGATACGCACGTCACGGCCGTCCAGTTTGAGGTCGATCATCATGGTGCGGAAAACCGCCGTGCGTCCCTTCACGTACCAGACCTTCTCCAGGGGCAGGCGGGAGAACACCGCAAATCCGGACGCCAGCACACCGTGGCGGTACTTCACATGCGGGTAGCGTTCACCGAGCCTCTTCTTGAGGGCGGACACCGAGCGGGGGGTAGTTTCCTGCAGGCAGAGGATGTCGGCGTTGGCATCGGCGGCCGTGGCGGTCATCGCCTTGAGGTCGATGTTGCGGAAGAGGACGTTGAAGGTCGCGATCCGCAGGCAACGTCGCGGGGAGCCGTCGGCAGGGCGTGTGGCAGCGGCATCGGCCGGCTGGGAGGTTGCCCGGGAGGGGCCGGGTTTCTGTTCGGCTTGCGGAGCGGCAGCGTAGAGCGACAGCACCAGGACCAGCAACGTCGCTGCCGGTAACGCAATCGCCCGTTTCTGTCCTGCCGCCGCGCGTTCTCTGGTCATGCCGACCCCTTTCCAGTGGTACAGACGCAGTGTACCGACGAGTGTTCGTTTCGGCAATGCCGGCTCGCCGATTGCCAGACCCTCCCGACGCCTCTACAATCTCCTCACGCCTCCCAACTTTGAGGAACCATGAAGAATTGCACACGCATCGTAATCCATTCCGACGTACTCGGCCGACTGCCGCGACACTTCGGCGTGAATGTTGAAATCCAGCAGCATGCCGGCCGATCCAACCTGTGGGACTGGCTGGCCCACTCCAACGCCACGGCCGCGCGGGAATTCCACCCCGATCGACCCCTGCGAAAGCCGCTGACCTCCCAGGAGTACTTCGCCCACATCCGCTCCCGGGAAGATTTCGACCTCTGGCGAAAAGCCCTCTTGGGCGATCCGGATGGGAAGGTGCGGTGGCATGAGTACCTCTTCGACAGCGAGGTGCCCTGGATTGGCGTGCCGGACGAAATCGCCCGCAAGCTGGGCGAGATCGGCGTCGAGCCGCTGTATGCCCTGGGCTACGGCACGAAGGACTACCCCCGGCCGCTGATCAAGGCCGACCCGTATCCCGACGCAGAGATCGACTGGGCGGCGGCCGCCAGCGCCTACGAGTATTACTTCGCCGTGATGTACCACTTTGCCGGGCAATTCGGCGGGCGATACTTCCTGATGATGAACGAGCCGGAAAACCAGGCCGGAGGGCCGGCGACACTGACGGCAGAGACCCTTACCGGTGCCAGAGCCCAGGTCACGCTGAAAGGATAGCCCGAGGCCCGAGCAGGCATTCCGTCCGGCCGCACGGGAGGGTTACGCCAGTTCGAAGATCGACTGGGTTTTGACGATGGTCAGTTCTTCGGGGAAGGCGTGGAAGGCGAACACGTGCAGTTCGTTGGGCTTGGCTTCGTAGTCCACGTAGCTGAAGGGCGTCAGCGAGACGCTGCGGGTCATCCACATGGGGAAGGGCACGAACAATCCGCGTTTGGCCCCGAGGCGGGCGAGGTCGTGGTGGGTCTTGGAGTAGACCCGCGGGCTCATGACCTCCACCTGGAAGTTCATCATGTAGTGGATGCCGTCGCCGCGCTGGCGTTCGTGGTTCTTCTCGCCCCGCAGGGGCAGTTCCAGCAGCGAGCCACGCTGGGGCAGCGGGTTGTCGGGCTCGGCCATCGCCTCCACCAGCGAGCAGTCCTCGCGATGAAAGCCGATCACGTGGGTACAGCCGGTCACCCAGACCTCGGCCTCGTACCCGCTTTTGACGATCTGGTGGTCGTGGTAGATGTCGAACAACTCCGGGTGGAGCGGGCGGTCGAACAGATAAAACCGCAGCGACGCCAGTGCCTGCCTTTGACCGATACTCATGGGGTAAAGCTCCTCAAAACTACCTCTTATTATACGTACAGGCCCCCGTGCGAGGGAAGAAAATCCGCCAGGCGCGCAAGGGGCCGAGGGAACTTGTTGTGCCTGTGAAAAGCCCCGTTAAGAGGAGGGTAAGCAGGAGTTCTGTCGCTGCAGCGGAAGGGTGTTCAACGCCCCTTGGAATGTGGGTGTTCGCCGTCATCGGTCTCTTGGGACGAGTCGGCCTCACCGTGCGGTTCGGACCCGTCGGTCTCCTCCTACAGGTCGGCCTTCTTCTGCCCCCGGCTGGCGAGGCGGCCCGCCCGCTTCTTCGCTCGGCGCTCGTGGATGATCTCCATCACCTCATCCCGCTTACGGCGATAGACCACGATGCCCCATTTGCTCAGGAAGTAGGTCAGCGTGCCCAGCACCGCGGCAACGATGAGGCTGCCCAGCAGCAGCGGCGGGAACACCGGCCAGATGGCAGGCCACCACGTCGCCACCCGGTCCCACCAGCCGCCCTGGTAAGCCGAGGCATCCCGCACCGCTTCGAAGAACTCGGCCGTGGTGTACCGCCTGCCCAGAAGCCAGCTTCCAAGCAGGTAGTTGGGCAGGTAGATCGGCACCATCGTAAACGGGTTGGATATCCACACGAACGGCACGCCGACGAACTTGTTGGCCCCCAGCAACGCCGAGATCGCCACCGTCAGTATCATCTGCAGTCCGATAGTCGGCGTCCAGGCCACGAAGATCGCCACCGCCAGGCTCAGGGCGATGCGATGGGGAGTGTCGTCCACGTGCAGCACGCGGTAGATGATCAGCCGCCGGATCTTGCGTAGCAGCATCCACACCAGGTGGGTGATCGTTCTCCATACAACCCGATGCGGCATTTCCGGTGGCTCCTCGCGATGACAAGAGCGGGCTTCACTCCCGCCCGGCCGATTGCAGAACGCTCTGGACGGCCTGCACCACCCGCCCGAGCGGAATCAAGTCCATACAGGTTACATGCGAGCATTGCTTTTTCAAGCACCCCTGGCAGGGAACGTCGGCAATGACCGCCTCTCCAGGCGGATCGGCATCGGCATATGGGCCGGTGCGCCGCGCGATCGTCGGACCGATCAGCACCACCGGCGGGGTGCCCACCGCCTGTGCGATGAACTTGCTCGCCGAATCGCAGCAGACCACCACTTCGGCCGCGGCCAGCACAGCCGTCAGACGCGGCAGATCGGTCCGCCCCGACAGGTCGACCACCCCGGGGATGTCTTTCGCAATTGCGGCGCACAGGGCTGTGTCGTTTGGGCCTCCCAGGACCACAGTGGGCCGATCTTCGGCAAGCTGACCGGCGACGGCCCGCCAACGCCGCAGGGGGTAGAGCTTGGTTGACCACGTGGTGGGCGGCACCAGGGCCACGAAACCGCGGGAAGGAAGGTTGTTCTCGGCAAACAGGTCGTCCACCGACCTTCTCGCGGCCGTGGGGACAGTGAGCCGCAGGTCTTCGGGGCGGGCGTCCACCCCGAGTTCCCGCGCAAGCAGGATGTTCCGCTCGACGGTATGGTGCTCGCCCACGGGGATATGGAAGCGGTGGGTGTACAGCAGCGGTGCCCCTTCGCGGGCATCGGCAAAGCCGGCACGCACGGGTGCCCCGGTCCACTTGGCGAACATCCCGCTTCGCAGGAGGCCCTGCAGATCGATCGCCCAGTCGTAGCCCGCTGCCCGAAGGCACTTCTTGAGTGCCCGGACGTGCCGCATGCCCTCGCCGGGCTTCCAGAAGCGCCCCAGCAGGTCACGGTCGTAGGTGAGCAGTTCGCCAAGGTCCTCCTCGGCGCTGAGCAGGGGGGCGTAGATGTCCCGGACGATCCAGTCGATCCGGGTGTCGGGGAACGCGCGGCGAAGCGCCCGCAGCACCGGCAGGGCGGTCACCACGTCTCCCAGGGCGCTGGGTTTGATGATCAGCACCCGTCTCGGCTCGGCCGGCACACGCCCGCTCACGACGAAGGCCTCCGTGCGGCCCGCTGCCGGCGACGGCGGGAGCGAATCTGCCTGCGAAGTTTCTGCGCTGACCAGTCTTCCAGCATCCGCCACCAAGGCTTGAAGTTGATCCGTCCGCTGCCCGGCCGACGCAGGTAGCCCAGCAGCATGCGCAGCCGCCCGGCGTGGTTGACGGTGGGGCAGTTCAGCAGCGACACGTTCAGCCGCATGATCCCCTGCCACCGCCGGCGGATGGGAACGTGCCGCCACGACCTGAGCCCGTCGAGATCGATCAGCACCAACTCGGGCACGCTGCCCTTCCGCCAGTGGACGAGGATGTTCGTCGCCTTCAGGTCGCGATGGGCGAAGTTGCTGTCGTGCAACTTCTGCACCAAGCGTCCGAGTTGCCAGAGGGTATCCCGGGCGAGTATCCGCTTCTGGTGCGAGTCAAGCTGCACCGGCCGGCCCGGGCGGTTGCTCAGGTGCGTGGAGAGGAACTCGTGGAGCGATCGCCCCTCGACCTCCTCGGTGATCAGGATGTTGTCCAGCAGCAGCGGGCCCACGCGTCGTTCGATGGCGGCAAGCGGCAGGGCGGTCGGGATGCGCCGCGTCAGCAGTTGGTGTCCCTGGCGGAAGGCGCGGATCGCCCTGGCCGGACGGAGACAGTCGGGAAGGATCTTCCACGCCCGCTTGCGCCGCGGCCGCTTGATGTAAACCCCGTATTGCCTGTCGCCGATGGTCAGCGTCCGCCGCACCAACAGCCCGCTGGGGGTGTCCTTCCTGCTCTCCACGTCGTCGCCGGTAAACAGCGTCTCGGGGTCTGCCAGCAGGTCCTTCCACTGCCCAGGCGTGAAGGTATCCTTCGCGGCCCGGCTGCCGGCGAGACACCGTTTCGACGCCAGAACCACGTGCCCCTTCCAACCACCGGGCAGCGAGATGCGCGAGAAGTAGCGGTTGTTGCCGACGATCCGCCGGTCGCGCTGGGCATGCTGTCCGCGCGTGTGCCGCGCCGCAAAGTACTCCACCAGCAACTGCCAGCCGCGCAGCGATCCGCGCGCCTCGGCCGCTCGAAGGTAGGCCTTGAGGAACCGCAGCCGATCGGTCCGCGAAGTGAAGCTCTGCCGGTCGTGGAACAACTGGGCAAGGTTCTTCGCACGGCTGCGCCGGGTGAGCCAGCGTCGGTGCCTGGCCCGGTGCAGGTCGGTGAGGACCATCGTCGGCGGGTTCGTGTCGGTACGGACCAGTACATTACCGCAGTGCAGGTCTTCGTGGATGACCCCGGCCTTGTGCATGCGCCCAACCAGTTGCCCGAGCTGGCGGGTGGCCCGGCGGATGGCGCGTCGGCCTTGCTCCCCTTGCTCGAGTTGCTGGGCGTGCCACTGGTCGGCAGGTGTGCACGGAGCGACGGCTGCGGTAGCGAGCCACTCGGTGCCGTTCACGCAGCACGCCGCCAGGGGCGGGGGCGTAGGTACGCCGCTTTGGGTAAGGTGCTGCAGGAAATGCAGTTCGCCCAGCGCGTCCGAGATGCCCAGCGATCGGCCGATGCGGTGCAGAGCAGTACGGCTGCGGAACTGCTTGAGATAGATGTCCTGCCCCTCGATGCTGCCCCGGTAGACGGTTCGGGAGGCGTTTTCCTTGACCTTCTCCCAGCCGTGGGATTCGGGGAAGGTGACCTCGTCCAGTCGCCCGGCGAGCAGGTCGCGTGCCGCCTTCCCGGCGAACCGCACCTTCTGGGCGGGGGGCGTACGGGTTGTGTGGTGTTGCTCCATCGGGGCGCAGGGTTCCTTTCGGCGTCCTTGCCGCAAAACCCGGATTATACCCCCCGCGGCCATCGGCGTTCAACACTGCCGCGGCCAGTTCCGCAGGTCAGTCCTTGTTCTTGCGGTGGATGAGTTGCCACCGCAATTGGTGGCGTGTGTTGAACATGCGGCGGTAGACCAGCAGCGCCATGCCCATGCTCGCCAGGGCGGTTCCCGCGGCAATCATGAACATGACCATGATCTGGTACTTCACCGCCACCAGCGGATCGGAACCGGCGAGGATCTGCCCGGTCATCATCCCGGGGAGTGAGACCGTGCCGACGACCATCATCGAGTTGATGATCGGGATCATACCGCGACGCACCGCGTCGGACAGCGGCCCGCGGGCGGCCTCCCAGCGGGTCGCCCCGCATGCCAGTTGCATCTCCACCTGGCTGCGTCGCTGATCGAGAGTTTCCAGCAACTGGTTCAGGCACAGCGAGATCCCTGTCAGCCCGTTGCCGAGAATCATCCCCAGAAGCGGGATGACGTACTGGGGCTTGTACCACGGCACCACGCCGATGATCGCAGCGGTGACGGTGAAGGTGACCAGCGTGGCACTGACGACCAGCGAAAGCAGCGCCGTCAGCCCAGCCCCGGCGAAGGTCCGGGAAGGCCGTTGCACCGCCGCCCGGGCGGCCAGGACGATCATGACGCACATCACCCCAAGCACCGCCCACCATGTGTCCAGGTTGAAAACGTAGCGGAGGATGAAGCCCACCAGGAACAACTGCACGACGGTTCGCAGCGAGGCGATTGCCAGGCGCTTCTCCAGCCCGAGGCGCAGCAGCACGCTGATGGCCCCGCACACGAGAACCAGCAGCGCGGAAATCGCCAAGCCCCAGGGGCCGATGTCGATCACGTCGCGGGCGGCGAGCATCTCAGTGATCATCTTCGTCCTTCCGGTCGGTCGAGGTGGTGCCCGGCGGTATGTACTCCTGAAGGTCGATCACGCGGTCCAGCACGCTCTTGATGCGGGCGACGTCGTGAGCGACCACCAGTGCCGAGAGCCCGCGCTGGTCGGCCAGACGCCGCAGCATCCCCGTCACCGCCTCGGCCGCCGCGGCGTCCAGCGCGCTGGTCGGCTCGTCCAGCAGCAGCACCTTCGGCTCTGTCAGCAGCGCCCGCACCAGGCAGACCCGCTGCTGTTGGCCCACCGAAAGCGAATGGGCGTCTTGCCCGAATCGGCTCTCCTCGATGCGCAGCTCGCGCAGAAGGTCGCGCGCGGTGTCTTCGCAGAACTGCTGGTCCCGGGCGGATTCGTATTCAAACGCGAGGGCGAGGTCGTCCTTGACCGAGGCGTCCAGGAGCACCGGCTGCTGATGCACGAACGTCACGCTGCGACGGAATCGCGGGTAGCCGATCTGCTCGGGGGTCTCGTCTTGCAGGAGGACCTGCCCTGTGGCCGGGTCGTCCAGTGCGGCGATGGCTCGCAGGAGCGTTGTCTTTCCGCAACCGGACGGGCCGCAGACGCCCACCAGTTCACCGGCCGAGAGGTCCACCCCGAAGCCCTCGACCAGCGTGGTCTGGCCGGCGCGGACCGAAAGGTCGGTGACTCTCAGGAGCGGCGGGGCCATACGAGGCTCCGGGTGGGGTTGTCTGCCTTGCGGGCCTCGGACGCCAGTTGGGCCCGCAGTTCGGGGCGGTCCATCAAATCCAGCAACACCGATCCCAGGTGTCGGCGGTCGCCCACGGGGAACCGCCGTGCGTAGGGAAGGTCCTGTTCGATGGCGGCATCGCTGGCGACGACCGGAAGCCCGGCCGTCAGTGCGGCCTGCAGCCCGGCCAGATCGGCAGGCTCGTTACCGGCGAAGACGGCCACGTCCGCGGCTGCAGCGGCTTCCTGCAGTGAGAGGTCGTTGCGGGGCAGGACATGGCGGTTGTCGACGGTGGCTTTCTCCGCGAAGAAGCGCACCCGCGGTTCGGCCGACCCGCCAACCGGCAGCAGCGCGAAGACCTGGCGTCCCTCGGCGATCAGCGTCAGCAGCCCCTCGGCCCAGAGGACCATCCGATGCCCCTCCGAAAACGGTGGCGTCTGGGGGGCGGGGCTGAGCAGCACAAAGTCCTCCGGTGCGATGCCCAGACGCTCGCGGACCTGCCGGCGGGTTGTGGCGTCAGGTGCGGTTTTCATGGGAGGAATGATAGGCAAGCCAGGCGACGGGTGCAAGAAGCGCTGCGGCAACATGCCCCCCCGTACCTGACCGGAGCCGGTGGGTCGGCCGGCAGCGATCAGTCGGACTCAGCGTGCCATCCTGCCGCGTTCTCGCCGGCGATCCGGAAGGCCTCCAGCAACGCCTCGTGCGGGGTGTCGGTAATGTCCACAAGTCCCACCGGCTGGTTCTCCCCGTTGGAGGCCCTCCCCATCAACGGCTGGTCTGTATGCTGGAACCAATGACAGCCCAGGGCGAAGGGCATCTCGGCAAAGCTGCGGAAAAAGCCGGTCGCCATCTCGCGCCGCCGGGAGTTGGTGTAGCAGGGATACAGCGGCGGAAGCTGGCGGGGACTGTCCAGCGGGAAGTGGAACTCACCGATCAGGATCGGACGGCCGCCGACGTTGTAGAACTCCTCGAACAGTTCCCGCTCTACCGGGTAGGTATAGCAGTTGACGCTGCAGACGTCGGCGTGTCGGCCCATCGCGCGCAGGATGTGCCGGGAGGGGGGCATCTTGACGAAGCGACACCCGAGATACAGGTGGTTGGGGTCGTGCTTGCGGATGAGCTTGGCGACGGTGCCGAAGTACCGCTCGGCGAAAAGTTCTTCGAAGTCGTTCATCAATTCGCGGGCTTTGCCGTCGGCGGGCACCCGGTCGTGAGTGATGTTCTCCACCTCGTCCCAGGTGGAGGCAGCGGCGGCGAAGGCGTCGTTGAACGCCTCGATGGTGTGGAGCCTGTCCTGAACGAACTGCCGCCACTGGGTCCGCAGAGGCCCGCCGGCCGGGGCGTTGAGCAGGCGCGGGTTCCGCCAGGGGGCTTCATTGTCGATGAAGTAGCCGATCAGCCAAGGGTTCTCGCGGCAGGGGGCGGTGAGTTCGGCGATGACGCCGTCCAGCCACGGCTCCCACGCCGGGTCGAACACGTCCGGGAAGCGTTTGCCGGCCATGGCGTGGCTGCCCTCGCGGCAGCGGGTTCGGGCGATGCGACAGTGCGGGATGCGCGTCTGCTCGATGAACAGCTTGTTGTGCGTGAAACTGCCGATCGTGTTCAGCCCCCACTTGGGCAGGCGGGTGAGCACGCGGTCGGCCCAGGCCTCTTCACTGCCATATTTGCGGAGAATGTTCCAGGCGTAGAAGGAAGCCAGGTCGCGAGAGTCGGCCGACCGATGCAGATTCACCGCTTCGGGACTGCGGGCCAAGGGCTCTTCCACGGGGGGCAGTTCGGCGTAGATGTGCTCGCGGCCGCTGACGTCGGTGAACTCGTTGGCGTCGATACGGACGGAGGTAACGCCCACCGACCAGAACGGGTTGCCGGCCGGGTCGATGAGCCACCAGCGTCCGTCGTCTTCCTGTTGCACGCGGAAGAAGCCGGTGGCTTCGAAACCCGGCCCGCCGGTCCATCCGCCGTATTCGTCGCGATCGGGCAGGTCGGGAGTGGCCTCCAGCGTTTCGGCCTCCATGCGGGCGCGTTCGCAAAGGTCCTCTTCGTCGGCGACCTTGCCGG
>JBKHHV010000075.1:0-14242 GCA_046539005.1 Phycisphaerae bacterium | reverse complement strand
AACGGGTCTGGAATTGGCGAGGGCGTTGAGGGTTGGCGGATTCGTGTCGCCGGGTATCACCTATGAAGAGCCGATTCCGCCCGCAACAAGTTGCGGGCCCTACCGGCTTCTCTACATCGAGTCCAACAGCGCTGAACGCCAAGGCGAACCCGGTCGTGGTAGAGACCGCCCCTCCGGGGCTCGTGTTTTGGGGGCTTTCTTTTCGGGGGATAACGCCCCCGGCTGTTTGGTGCGCCGGGCATGGCGCGATGGCTCGGAGGTGCAAGTCCTCTACGGACCTTGATGACAGGGACCCTTAGCCGAACAGCAAGGCTGCCGCCGCGAGGCGTCGTGGGAAGGAAGCTGCAGGCAAAGCTGCGGCCCGACGAACGCCGAGTTCAGCGCCATGAACCGAGCCGTCCCCACGTCGGCCTTGCGTCGCACGGGCCTCGTGAGCGTGCGGAGCATCGACGACTTGTGCGCACCTGCTGAACCGCCGTATACGGAACCGTACGTACGGTAGTGTGGGAGGCCGGGGTGAGCAACCATCCCGGCCTACCCGATTTATCGCTTCGTTGCCGGTGACGGTCAGTCCGGGCGGGCGGCGTCGACCATGCCCTTGAGCGTGTTGCGGATCCTATCGTCCTTCACTTTATCCTTCGCGAGCATGGTCCGGAAGGCCTCCAGCAGCGCGAACGACTGTTTCCGCAGCGTCCGCCACGCCTGGTATCGCTGCTCCCGGTATGGGCTGGTCATCAGCTTCACCAGCCCGCGTGCCAGTGTCAGCCGTTCCTTCTCCGACGGCATGGCCGGCTCAACGTCGGCGGGGTTTTTGAACGCCCGGACGTACACCTTCACGTCGTCGAACTGCCCCGTGGAACCGAACACGTAGAACCCGATCCGTTGGCCGAAAAAGCTGTCCATCCGCTCGGGGGTCAACTGGATTTCGCAGGCGACCTTGCCGTCGATGATCGCGGTGCACTTGCCGCCCAGGCGCTCGACCCGCACGGTGTGCCAGGTATTCGGCCGGATCAGGACGTCGCAGGTCGCCTTGGGCTGTTCCTTGATGAGGAACTGGGTGGCCTTGTTGTAGTGGGCCCCGAACTGGAACATCATCCCCTCCCGCCAGGGGAACTTCGTGCCGCCGGGGTTGCCGCTGAGCACCACCGACAGGTCACCGTGCCGCTCGGCCAGCGAGCGTGCCCGGTACTCCACGGCCACGTCGTCCGGCCAATTGTACTTGAGCATCGCCACCGTCTGCAGATTGCCTCCGACCTGCAGCGTTCCGTCGACGATTTCCATCTGCAGGCGGCGGTCCTTGTCCAGGCGCTTGTGGGTGCTGTAGTACTCGTACCATGCGTCGGAGAGTTTCCCGCCGGAGAAATCGTCCTCGAAGACCTTCTTCCAGCGGCTGGGTGCGTTGGCATCGCTGCGGGCTTCCAGGTCCCCCAGCGTGCGACGGGGGCCTTCGGAGAGCATCAGGATACGCTCGGGTCGCGATGCCTGCTTGGCAGTCACCTGCGAGCCCCGCTGGTCGAGAATGCGTCCCCCGCAGATCGCCACCGGCTGCGTGCGGTAGACGGTGTCGCCGATGCGGACGACGGCGTAAACGGCATGCACGCCGCGCGGATCGCTGAGCTTGTCGGTCCGCAGCGTCTCGCCCTCGCCCAGCAGGATATTCCCGTCGTAGTAGCGGATCTCGTCGGCCGACTGATCCCGCTCGTTGCGGATCGCCAGCGCGAGCCGCTTGTCGGGCCGGTCGGCGTCATAGCTCACGTCGAGGTGCACCCCGCGGGGACGTTCGACGAATGCCCGCCAGACGGCGGCCGTGTAGAGATCCGGTAGCCAGACGGTGCGTTTGTCCTTGCCGTCGTATTCATCGTACGGCACCGGCTCGCCGAGATGCCGGGTGGCGAGGGGGTCGGGCACGAGCGTGCCCTTGCCCTCATCGGTCACGCCCCAGTAGTCGACCTCGACGAGGTAGCCCTGTGTGCGGTCGAACGGCTTGAGCTTCACCGGCCCCCGGGCGGGGTCGGCCGATTCGGGCACGCGGGCCTCGATGGCCTTCTTCCAGAACGCCAGCAGCATCGGAGCGTTGTTGAACGAGCCATGCCCCGGCCCCCACTCGCAGGCATAGCTGGCCGCCACGTCCTTCGCCCGCAGGCGCGGGTAGTTGCGGTTGGCCCAGGCGAAGTAGGGCGTATTCGTGCGGCTGTTCCTGCCCACGAAGGCGTCATTGGAGCCGTTGATGAACATCACCGGCGTGGTGCGAAAGATATCCATCGCCCGGCGGGCCTGCTCTTTGCTGCGGCTTTTGCCGCCGAAGATCGGCAGCGTGGGCCCCGGCGAGCCACCCACGTAGCAACTGATGACCCGCTGGGGCTTCTGCAGCGCGCAGCGGACCGACTGGAACCCCATGCGGGAGAACCCCCGTGTCAGCCAGGGGGCATTGGCGAGTTCGGGATGGCCGATGTGCTTGCCGAACCGCTCCAGGGCGGCGGCGACCACGTCCGGCAGGCGGGCGTACCGCCACATGCCGCTGAGCACGGCGTAGTGGTTGGCGCGGGCGAATTCCTGCAGGTACGGCTGCCAGGCGACGTAAGGCCAACCGAGGTCGACCACCACGCCCCGAAGCGTTGTGACCCCACCGGGCACCCAGAGCTGGGCCTGCTGGTCGTCTCGTTCGCCGTGGAGGAAGTACATGCGGTAAAGCCGGTCGTCGTCGTGGACGGCCCAGTCCGGCCGACTTCCCTTCAAGGGGGTAAACGCCTCGATCTTGCCCCAGTGCTGAATCTTCAACTCGCCCTCGTAATCGTCGGGCAGCCCCTCGGCGGCGAGCATCGTCCCGGCCAGGAGCAACGTGAGTGTTGCGATAGCAGTTCGTTGCATGGTCACTCCATGGTCTGCGGTTGTGGTACCTTTGTTGAACCCTCCCGGGCCGGCGATGTGTCGATTCCGGCGCAAACGCCGCCCCGACCGGGTCCGTGTGAACCCGGCCGGGGCTGGTCTTGCGGTGTAAGTCGTCCGCGTGATTCGCTGGTTCGCGACGGCGTGCGTGCTTCCCGCCTGTCGCTTATCGCTTATTGCTTATTGCTTATCGCTTATTGCTTATCGCTCACTTCGCCAGCAGCATCTTGGCGTTCACCTCGCCGCCGTTGATCAAGTGTGCCAGCGGCTGGGGCCGATCGGTGCCGGGCACCAGCGCGGGGCGCTCCACCCAGGGGGCGACCGAAAGCACGTTGGTCATGTCCATCCAGTACTGGAGTCGCGCGGGCTTGAGATTCCAGGTCATGTGGAAGTGGTTGGCCGGGGCATACTGCTTGTACTCGGCCATGGTGGCGTACTTGGGCACGACCCAGGTATGCGGCCAGGTGGGTGTGGAGGTGTTGGCGACCGCCTGGGCGAGCTGCTCGGGCATCTCGGTGGTGCTCGCCTCATCCCAGATGAAGCTGAAGAGCCCATTGACGGCCGAGTAGGTCAGGCGTGCGGCGATGCCCTCAATCCCGCCGGGGGTGGTGAAGGTGACGCTGTTGCCCCCGCCGGGGAAGTAGAATTCGTCCGCCAGCGGCATGGAGACACGTTTCATCAGGCTGGCGGGCTTGTCGCCGGGCTTGCCTGCCCAGTTGAAGCTCGCCGACCCGGAGTTGTCTCCGTCCACGAAGCCGCGCCGGGCCCACAGGGCGTCTGTGGGTACCTTCACGCCGGTCTTCTCGGCGAGCTGCTTGATCTCCCACGGCTCCCAGACTTTGCGGAAGTCCATGAACAGCGGCGGGTTCCCGCCCGAAAGCCAGGTCATGAACAGTTGGGTCAGCAGCCCCTGCAAGTCGGCCTCGGTGGCATAGGGCATGGGGGCCTTGTCGCCGGTGTGGTCGAAGGTGGAGTTGAACAGGCTCTCCATGGCGTCGGCAACCGGAAGCGGGATGCCCCGGCGGTCGGAGCCCCACTCCAACTGGCTCATGAACCCGCCGCCCACGGCGTTGAGGTCGTCCATCAGGTCACGGATAATCAGGTACATCGCCAGGGACTTGTTGAACTTCTCGGAGTCCTCCTCGCCGCGAAGCTCCAGGCGTTTGCCCACGTGCTTGTCCACCCAGCCGCGGAGGTCGGCGAGTTCCTTCTCCTTGTAGGCGCCCTTGTTGAGCATGTCGGCCAGCAGCTTCATGTCCAGCCGCGCGATCTCCAACCCGAAGGTGTTCCGCGTGGGGATCACGTGAGCCAGGGCCGTTTCCATGCCCATCGAATCGTGCCCGAAGACCACCACCCGCCGGCCCTTCAGCCCGGAGTAGGTCAGCGCCGCGTAGCACCAGTCGATCAGCGCCTCGGCCGTCGCGTCGGTCATTTTCGGCTTCTGCCCGGTGTCCGGCCAGGTGCCCACGTTCAGCGTCACCAGCTTGCCGTACTGGGCGATGGCGCCGTTGACCGCGTGGGCGTAGACCACGCCGGGCTTGGGCCCGCTGTTGCCGCAGGTGATGTTGACCGGAATGTCCCTGGACATCTGCGACAGCAAACTGATGAGCGTAAGCTGCGGGAAAGCCCAGGTGTCCGGGGCGCAGACGATGGCGTCGACCCCGGCGTCCTTGAACTGCCGGGCGACCAGGTCGGCCTGCTTCTCCCCGTCGATCAGCACGTCCGACCAGACCACCTCCACCGGCGTGCCGTCGGGCATGGTGACGCCCTTGGCGATGACGCCGGCGACCATCTCGACGATGTTCACGCAACGGCTGCGCGATTCCTCGTCGATCCGTGGATCGCTGGTGGCACAGACGCCGAAGGTCATGGTCCTGGCGGTCCTGCGGGGCTTGGTGAGCTTGCGAAGGTTGTCGGAAGTCTTGGCCATTGCTTCTCTCCCAGCCGCCCGGGGCGGCGATATGGTGGTGCTTGTGTACTGCCAGTGAAATACTATCTCACCGCCCGGGCCCGGGTGAAAAGGAAAAAATGCCTTCCGGCGACGGTTTGTCCGGTGAGTCCGTTCTCAATGGCGGGTGACAACTTCCGCCCTTTGCAGTACACTTTTGTTCGTTATTCCGCGATCGATTCGGGGCCCGGAACAGGAAAACGGATGGACCAGGACAGCCGACCGCAACTCACGCCCTTCACGCCGGCATCGGCGCTGGACTGCCAGAATCTTCTGCAGACGGTAATCGACGCCGCGGCCGAGCACATCATCCTCTTCGACCACCAGGGAACCATCCTCGCCGCCAACCGCAAGGCCAGGGACTTCTGGGAGCCGCAGATCGGCGGCAGCCTGCCCGGTCGACACGGACAGGAACTGGGGCCGCCGGAACTGGTCGACCGCCGGGGCAAACTGTGCGACCAGGTGGTTCGCACGGGCACGCCCGTGCACTTCTGCGACCTCTGCGACGGGCGGGAGATGGAGAACGTGATCCACCCGGTGACCGACTCGGCCGGGGAGGTGCGCCGGGTGGTGGTGTTCAGCCAGGACGTCACGGAGCTCCGTCGCTCGCAGCGACAGGTGCAGGCCCGCGATGCCGTACTGGGAGCACTGGTGGACACCATTCCCGATCCGATCTTCTACAAGGATGCCTCGTTTCGATACCTGGGATGCAACGCGGCCTTTGCCGGTTTTCTGGGCGTGGCGCACGACGACATCGCAGGACAGACGGTCCACCAGCTCTGGGATCCCGAGCAGGCGGAAGTCTTCGCCACGATGGACGCCGAACTGCTGCGGGCCGGCGGCACCCAGCGATACGATACCAAGGTCCGCAATGCCGCCGGTGAACTGCGCGACATCCTGTTCACCAAGGCGACCTTCTCGCAAACGGACGGAACCCCAGGGGGGATCATCGGGGTGATGACCGACATCACCGACCGGAAGCGACGCGAGGCCGAGCTGCAGCAGGTTCGCTCCCAACTCGAGAAGACCGTCAAGGAGCAGACCCGGGACCTGCGGGAGGTCAACGAGACTTTGCGGCAGGAGGTGCAGGAGCGGAAACGCGCCGAGGAAGCCCTGCGATCGTCGCAGCAGTTCCTCGAAGCGGCGCTGGATTCCCTGGAAGACCCCTTCTTCGCCAAGGACGACCAGCATCGGTGGGTCCTGCTGAACCGCCGGTCCTGCGAACTGATGGGCCACCCGCGCGAGGAACTGATCGGCAAGACCGACTACGACCTGTTCCCCCCGGAGGAAGCCGACGTTTTCTGGCAGAACGATCTGCGGGCCTTCCAGGCCGGGCGACTCGTGGAAGAAGAGCAGATCACCTGGCAAGGCAGGAAATATCACATCTCCACCTCCAAGAACGTCTACGAGGATCCCGAGAGTGGCCGACGGTTCCTGGTGGGGACCATCCGGGACATCACCGAGCGGATCGAGGCCGAGAACCGCCTGCTTCTCAGTGAGCAGCGCCTCCGGGCAATCCTTACCGCCACGCCCGACCTGGTCTTCGTTGTCGATGCCGAAGGAAACTACGTGGATATCTTCACCTCCGAGTCCCATCTTCTGGTCGAACCGGCCCAGGAGCTGATCGGCCGAAACTTCCGGGACGTTGTGCCCCTTGACCTGGTCGCACAGTGCGAGGAAGCGCTGCGGAGGGCGCTGCATACCGACAAGCCGGAGACGTTCGAGTACGATCTGGTCGGTCGCAGCAGGCCTCGATCATGCGGTTCCTCTACCAGGGCAGGCATCATGCCGTGATCGCCGTACGGGACATCACCGAACGCGTCGAGGCCGAGAACCGCCTGCGCCTCAGCGAGGAGCGCCTGCGGGCGATCCTTACCTCCACGCCGGACGTCCTGTTCGTGCTGGATTGCACAGGCCGATACGTGGACGTGTTCACTTCCGAGTCGCAACTGCTCGCCCTGCCGGCCGATGAGCTGCTGGGGCGGACCATTCATGAGGTGCTTCCGCCCGGGGTGGCCGGCCCGGCCCAGGAGGTAGTCGATGACGTGCTTGCGACCGGTCAGCCGCGAAAGCACGAGTACGCCATCGACCTGCATACCGGCGAGCGGAGATGGTTCACGGCGTCGGTGGCGAGGTTCGCCCACATGGGTGCCGACCGCGTGGTCTGGGCCGCACGGGACATCACCGACCGCGTACTCGCCGAGCAGGCGGCCCGGGAAGCCGAAGCCCGCTTCCAGGAAGTGCTGGACCATTCCCAGGCGATCCTGTTCCGCTTCAACATGAAGACCCGCCGATGCGAGTATCTCTCCCAGTCGGCCGGGGCAACCACCGGCCAGACCGTCCAGGAGTTGCAGTCATGGTCGGTGGAGGAGCACCTGGCAACCTTCCATCCCGACGATCGGGAACGTCTCAAGGCCGGGATGGACGACAAGCCCGACCAGTTCCCGGGACAGAAGAACGTAGTCGCCGAGTTCCGACGCATGGGGCCCGACGGGGAATACCGCTGGTTCGCCGACTGGTCCACCTACTTCTACGATGAGGAAGGCACACTGGAGGCGATCGTAGGCTCGGCATACGACATCACCGAGCGGAAAATCGCCGAACGAGAGCTGCGCCAGGCCCGGGACGAACTGGAGCAGCGGGTCGTCGAGCGCACCGCCGAACTGGCCGCAAGCAAAGAACGGTGGCGGTCGATCGTGGAAACCGCCCCGAACGTTATCTGGTTCATCGATCGCGAAGGGACCATACGCTACATCAACCGTCGCCCCAGCGGCAAACCGGTCGAAAACGCCATCGGCTCGCACATCAGCGAACACTTCGCAACCCGCCATCGCCGGACGGTCTGCGAAGCACTGGAGCGGACCATCCGCCACGAGCAGATCAGCGAATGCGAAGTGGAAGGCGTTTTGGACGGCCGATCCGCAGGATGGTTCTCCATGCGTCTCGGACCCGTACGCCGAGGCGAGAAGGTCATCGGGGCGACGCTCGTGGCCGTCGATGTCACCACCCGGCGCCAGGCCGAAGCCGCCCTGCACTCCGCCCAGCAACAACTCATCACCGCCCAGGAAACCGAGCGGCGGCGTCTGGCGGCCGACCTGCACGACTCGGTCAGCCAGATGCTCTTTGCGCTGCAGATGAAACTCAAACGCCTCCACTCCTCCTGCCAGGAATGCCGGCAACGCGATCAACTGAACACCGCCGTCGAGCAGGTCAACCAGCTCATTCAGGAAACCCGGGCGATCTACCGAGGCCTCTACCCGCCCGGACTGGTGCAGATGGGTCTGGCGGCCGCCCTGCGGCAACTGGTTCGCAGCTTTGAAGGGCCCGTCACCGTGAACCTGGTCTTCGATTCCGACGCCCGGTCCACCCGTTTCGGGGACGAGGTGGAGATCGCCCTGTTCCGCGTCGCCCAGGAAGCCATCCGCAACGCTGTGACCCACAGCGGTACCGAGACGATCGACGTGTCGCTGGAATGCACCGACCGCGAACTGGTACTGGAGATCGGCGACTACGGCGGCGGGTTCGACCCCTCGGCCGCCAGCGGCACGAGCCTGGGGCTGGGCACGATGCGCGAGCGGGCCGAGTCGATCGGCGGGAGGCTGAAGATCGACTCCGATGCCGACGGGACCTCCGTTCGCGTGACCGTGCCACTGGATGTCTGCAAGGGGTGAGAAGCGGCCAGGCCGGGCCCATTTCGCCCGCGGCGTCGTGGCTGCCTAGGATGAGGTAGCGGATTACTTTGCTGCCAACGCGAGAAACGCGAAAGGAGACCCCATGGCATTCACGCTGGAGATCGGCCAAACGGCCCCGGATTTCTCCCTGCCCGGAACGGACGGCAAGGACCACGCCCTCTCGGACTACGCCGACGCGAAGCTGCTGATCGTCGTGTTCAGTTGCAATCACTGTCCGTACGTCGTCGGATCGGAGGAGAGGATGAAGCAGCTCTACGCCGACTATCACCCCCGGGGTGTGGAGATGGTGGCGATCAACTCCAACGAGACCGAGAACCACCCCAACGACTCCTTCGAGAAGATGATCGAACGCAAGAAGCAGGAAGACCTGCCCTGGGACTACCTGCGGGATGAATCGCAGGAGGTCGCCCGGGAGTACGGCGCCCTGCGGACCCCCCACTTCTACGTGTTCGACGCCGATCGCAAGCTCGTCTACACCGGCCGAATGGACGACAACCCCCGCCAGCCGGGCAAGGAGACCACCCACGAACTCCGCGACGCGCTGGATGCCCTGCTGGAAGGCAAAACCCCCGAGGTGCAGGTGACCAACCCCATCGGGTGCAATGTCAAATGGAAGGGCCAGGACGAGCACTGGATGCCCCCGGCCGCGTGCGACCTGGTATAGTGCTGCCTTCACATCTTCACCTTAAAGGTGAAGCCCATGGTTGACGATTGAAGTGACATGGGTTATAGTGTACCAAGTTGGCGTGAAGTGGAGATTCGCCAACAGGAAGCTTTCCAGACTGTACTCGCAGAAGGACTATACGGCCGGCCTGCCAAGAGAGGTGGTCCGCAAGTTCCGAATGCGGGTGCAGTATATTGACAAGGCTACGGACCTCCGGGATCTTCGAGCGCTCAAGGCTCACCGTTTCGAGAAGCTCAAGGGACAAAGATCCCATCAGTATTCAATGCGCCTCAACCGGCAGTACCGGCTTATCCTTGAGTTGGAAAAGGATGCCGACGGGAATGCCGTAGTGTTGGTGAACGTGGAAGATTATCACTGATCAGGTGAAGCCCATGTGTCCTGAAACTCAACCCGCCGAGGTTTTCGCCCCCGGCGACTTCCTCCGGGAGGAACTGGAAGCGCGAGGCTGGACGCAGCAGACGTTTGCGGACATCCTGGGGCGCCCCGCTCAGGCCATCAGCGAGATTGTCAATGGCAAGAAGCAGATCACGCCGGAAACGGCCATCGAGATCGGCAAAGCGTTGGATACCAGTCCCGAGCTATGGCTCGGGTTAGAAGCGGCATACCGCTTGTCTTTGCGCGATAGCGGTGAAAATGGAGTGCAGCAAAGGGCGGAACTCCACTCTCTTCTTCCTCTGACCGAGATGAGAAAGAAGGGCTGGCTTACCACGCCTCGCAAGGCGGACATCCAGGAGACCCGCAAAGAAGTGCTGAACTTCATGGGGGTTCGGTCGTTGGACAAGGCCCGCGAGATGCGGATTGCCGCCAGGCGATCGTGTTCTGATCCTGCAGCCCAAGCCGGGCAGCTTGCGTGGGCGTGCCGGGTAAGGAACCTTGCTGCCGGCATCCGCTGCGAACCGTACACTGCCTGCGGCCTTCGTGCAACCATTCGCGACCTGGTTGCCCTTTCTCGAACGCCGGAGGGTGTACTGGCAGCACCGCAGTTCCTTGCAGCAAGAGGAGTACGGTTGGTATTCGTCCCTCACCTGACCGGCACACGGATTGATGGCGCTGCGCTGTGGCAGAACCGTCAACCCATAATCGGGTTGTCGCTGAGGTACCCACGGATTGATCACTTCTGGTTCACGTTGCTCCACGAGGTAGCTCACGTGGTCAGCGGACACCATGGCCGACGGGATTTCATCGATGATGGCATGCTCTCGGATGAAGAGGCCCCCGAGGTCGATAGCCGCGAGGAAGAAGAGGCCAATCAACTGGCTGCGAACTGGCTGATACCACCTGAAACACTCCTGGAACTGAGAGACCGGCATCCCGACAGGATTTCGGCCGAGGTCATCCACCAGTATTCAGACAGACTGGAGATTCATCCGGGTATCCTGGTGGGTCGTCTGCAGTACCAGCGATGGATCGAGTACCATACGCATCGGAAGTATCTGGTCAATGTTCGCAAATTGCTCCAGCAGGCTGACATGCTGGATTGCACACCCCGGCTCCGCGGTTGATCTCACATATCGCGGAGCTCTTCCTCCATTCTCGCCTGCATGTCGACGGTTACGCCACCGCCGCGGTGGGCCAACTCGCGGAGGATCTTCCACACCGCCGGGCTGCGCCGCCCATAGAGGAACAGGTTGGGCCGAATCCGGCACGTCTTGAGCTTGTCGGGTACCGAACGGTCGTACTGTTCCCAGGCGTCGAGCAGCTTCGTCCGATCGGTGAACTTCCCGTCCGTCAGCACATACAGATACGTTGCGCCAGGTTTCGGGGCTGTGCCTGGCAATTCGACGGCCTTCTTCCAGACCGGCAGAAACTCCGGCGCGTCGGCCGAAGGTTTCATGCCCTTTACTCTCGCCGCCATCTCCCTCACCGCCGAACGTTCTGAACGAACAAGCGTCGGCTTGTTGGCGTCCTCCTGGCCGGGCACCAGCAGGCAGGACAGATTGGCGGGACGCAGCCGGGAAATGGCACGAATCAACTCCTCGCGGATCCACTGGGCTTCGTTTGGGTCGGCCGGCAGGAACGGCGCGTAAGCCACATAGAAATAATTACCGCCATGTCCGAAGAACATTCCACGGGGAGGTCCGCTTTGCTCAGTTGATTCATCAACCAGAGGTATTTCCGGCGGGTTTCCCTTCGCCCCGGCCTTCCTCAATGCCCGGACGACGGCTTCATTGATCGCCAGGTCCAGCGGCGTCTTGCCTTTGCGCGACTTGGCGTTCACGTCGGCCTTGCGGCGCAGCAGAAGCTGGACCATATCGGCCTGGCCCCACTCGGCCGCCTGGTGCAGCGGCGTTCGACCCTGGTTGTCCGTGGCGTTCACCTTCGCCCCTGCCTCCAGGAGCAGCTCGGCCGCCTGGACGACCCCTGCCTCTGCTGCCCAATGAAGCGGCCCGGCACCGGAGGAGTCCGAAACGTTCACGTCCGCTCCGTTGCCGATCAGCAGGCGGACCGAGGCCACCTCGCGGGCGCCGGCTGCATGGTGAAGCGCTGTCTCCCCCTGGCGGTTGGCGAAGTTGGCGTTCGCCCCGGCCCGCAGCAGCACATTCAGCACGTCCGCTCCTTCATCCACGGCCTCGAGGATCGGCGTGTCCCCCTCCTGGCTCTGCACGTCGGTTTTTGCACCGGCCGCCAGGAGAATCTTCATGGTCTCGGTTCGGCCGAACATCGTCGCCAACAGCAATGGTGTATTGCCTTTGCGACTCGCCTGGTTGACGTCGGCGCCGTATTGCAGCAACGCTTCCACCATGTCGGTTTTCCGGTATCTGCTCGCCAGCAGCAATGGGCGGACGCCACCGGGGGTGTTGGGGTCAGCCTTTGCCCCCTGCTGCAGCAGCGTACGCGCAACGTCGGTACCGTCCTCGTGAAAGGCGACCATGTGCAGAGGCGCAAAGCCCTCCTCGTTGCGGCGATCCAGGTCGGCCCCTTGGGCAGCCAACGCCCGCAGGACCCGCAGCCTCTTCTGCCCGGCGGCCCAGTGCACCAGCGTGTTCCCGTGTGGGCCGGCGGTGCCGTTGACGTCCCGGCAGCGGCGGATCATCGCCAGCGCCATTGCCTCCTCGTCCTCCTTGATTGCTTGCTGTATGTGGCAGTACACGTCCATGCCGAGAGCGGCCGGGGCGCGGACCGTCTTCAGGGCGTCCAGTCCGGTCTGCTTCAGAAGCAGCAACGCCGTCTTGCGGCGGCCGCCCCAGAGCGCATCGGCAATCGGCCCGCCCCCGTAGGCATCCACGGCGTTGACATCGGCCCCGGCCTGGAGCAGCAGGCTGACGATCGCCCGGTGGCCCTCCCCGGCTGCGGCGTGCAGGGGCGTGTCGCCCATCGCCCCGGCCGCGTCGGGGTCGGCCCCGCGGCGCAACAACAATTCCGCCGCCCGGGCATGCCCCGCGGCTGTGGCGTAGTACAGCGGGGTGAGCCGGTCCGGGTCCGAACGGGCATCGACATCCGCCCCCGCGGCGATCAGGCGATCGCAGACCGCAGCGTACCCCTCGGCCGCCGCGACGTGAAGCCGGGTGAACCGCCCTTCGCTCTCCAGCGGCGAGCCGGCAGCGGGCTTGCGGGCTTCGTTAGGATCGCGGCCATCGTCCAGCGCGGCCGCCAGGGCATCCAGCGCGTTGACTTCGGCGGGGGTGGCGGGCTTCAGCAGCTTTGGTTCGGGTGCTTGTGGGGTCGCAGCGGAGTCAGGGCCGCGCGTTGCCGCAGGCATAGACGGGTCGCGCTGACAACCTGCCGGCGCCGCCAGAAGCAGCATCAAAAAGACAAGCCGATAGAATAAAGGTGAATCCATGCCGTTCTCCCACGAACGCATGACATTGTAAACCGAACCCTTACCGAAGCAAAGGCTCCGCCGGGCGGGCGATGCGTTGACAGCCGCCCCACCGGGAAGCTACCTTTACCCCACCATGAGCGACCTTGACACACTGAAGAAGCAGTTCGAGCAGGACTTCGGCCGAGCCCCGGCCGGGGTGGTCCGCGCGCCGGGACGGGTGAACCTCATCGGCGAGCACACCGACTACAACGACGGGTACGTGCTGCCCATCGCCATCGAGCGGCAGACGCTTGCCCTGTGGGCCCAGCGCGACGACATGCGCGTGCATTGTCGCTCGCAGCAGCAGCCCGAGCCCGCCGAAATCGACCTGACCGTCAACGAGCCGATCAAGCCCGGCGAACCGAAATGGGCCAATTACCCCAAGGGCGTGGCCGCCAAGCTGTTCGAGCACGGCGTCGCCCTCCACGGGGCCGATATCCTCTTTTCCTCGGACGTGCCGCTGGGCGGGGGGCTGAGTTCGTCCGCCTCGCTGGAAGTCGCCACCGCCCTGGCGCTGATGAGCGCCTCCGACGACCTCGGCGAGGTGGATGGCATGCAACTGGCGGAAATCTGCCAGGCCGCCGAACATGAATTCGCCGGCGCTCCCTGCGGGATCATGGACCAGGCGATCGCCATTCTCGCACAGCAGGGGCACGCCCTGCTGCTGGACTGCTTCACCGGCGACACCAGGCAGATCCCCTTCAACGACTCCGACGTGGTGCTGCTGGTGGCCGACACGCAGGTCAAGCACGAGATCAGCGACGGCGGATACGCCGCGCGGCGCGAGCAATGCCAGGCGGCCGCCAGTGAACTGGGCGTGCCGTCCCTGCGATCGGCGGACATCGGCATGGTGGACTCGGCGACCGGCGACGGAAGGCTCGGGCTGCCCGAGCGGGCGAGGGCCCGCCACGTGGTCGGGGAAATCCGCCGCACGCTGGACGCGGCCGACGCCCTCACCGCCGGCGACTACGAGAAGTTCGGCGCCCTGATGGTGCGTTCGCACGAGTCACTGCGGGACGATTACGAAGTCAGTTGCGAGGAGTTGGACTACCTGGTCGAGCTGGCGATGGACCAGCAGGGGGTCTACGGGGCGCGGATGACCGGGGGCGGCTTCGGCGGATGCATGATCGTGCTCGTCCGGGCCGAGAAGGCCGACGACGTCAGCGACTGCCTCGCCCACGGCTTCAACGAGAAGTTCGGCCGACGGTGTCCGGTGTTCGCCACCCGTG
>JBKHHV010000329.1:0-3638 GCA_046539005.1 Phycisphaerae bacterium | reverse complement strand
CTCCGCTGTCGGGCGTGACCCACCGCATGGGCCCACAGCCGGCGTGTACCAGCGGGGGCTGAAGCCCACGGGCATGGGCGGCCTGCTCGGCCGACGGGTAGGCCCGCGCCTGCGGGAGGTGTTGGGCTCCGTCCGGCCAGGGCCGGGCGTACTCGCCTCCCGGGCCCAGTTGCACCAACGGGATATCGGTTGTCATTGTCGTACCGCCTTTCGCACGGCAGCCCACGGCGACCCGGACAAAGGCACCTGCCCGAGCCCCACCCGGCACGTGTGCCCGGGGATGCCTGCGGCGGCGCCCGTCCCGACCTGCGGGGCGGCCTGACCCAGCGTTGGCGGATACGGCGTCTGGTGTTCGGTTATTGTTCGTTCTCCACACAGCCTAGCCTAACATCGGCCAAACGTCAAGCAGCCGATCTGTTTTTTGTTCGTTTTTTGTACGTGACCGGTCCTGCAAACGGGGGCTTACCCCGGCCGTTCCCCATATCTGGGGCAGGGCGCACGGGTGGCCACACCATGTGGAGTGAGATCGTCCATCGGGGACCGAAGGCTTGAGGGAAAACGCCGCTCCTCGCCAAGACCGGCCCCTGAAGAGGATGGCCTCCAGGCGGGAGCAACAGAGGGCCCCTGCCCTTCCTATTCGGCCAACGGGCGGTCAAATCGGCGCAAAAAAAAAGCCTCCACGCTGTGCCGTGACGGTAGGAGGTAAGAACCCATTCGTGCAAAGTGGGGTGGGCGTGGAAGACCGTGGTCTTCCTAACTTCCACCCCTGATGGGTCGGTATCGGTTCTTTAACATCGGTACCGTCTATCGAACACTGCAGAGGCTTCATGTACGTGCATTGTACAACGTCTCTATCGGTATGCCAAGCCGGGCTCTTTAGCGCTGTCATCGTCACCTGCGCAACAGCTTGCCGGACGGACGGTTGCCCCGCGGAAAAACTTGGGCACGGTCCAATCCGCTTCTCCGGCGGGCCCAGCAGCGGCAGCCGAATCGCCGCCGCTCAGCCGCGAAGCGTGGCGTTGAGCTTCTTCTGCATCGCCTCCACCACTTCCTGGACCTGCCGGTCCACTTCCTCGCTGCGGAGGGTGCCGGTGTCCGAGCGGTAGGTCAGCGAGAGTGTGACGCTCTTGGAGCCCTTCTCGATCGGCTTGCCGCGGAAGGTCGTGACGTAGTCGTAGTCCTCCCGCAGGTGCTGGTCGACATCCTCCAGCACTTCTTCCATCTGCCGCCAGGTCACCTGCTCGTCGACCACCAGCGACAGGTCCCGCTGCACCGGCGGGAACTTGCCCACCGGATGATACACGCGGTTAAGATTGACCTTGTCCTGCAGGGCTTCGAAGGTCAACCACGCCGCGGCGACGGGTTTCTCAAGCCCGTAATGGTCCTGCACCCTGGCATCGATGCGTCCCATCGCCCCCACCGGCTCGCCGTCCAGCTTGAGCACCGCAGAGGCCCCGCTGGTCAGGCCCGTCACGTCGGCCGCCTCGACCGTCAGCACCGCCTGGGGGCAGATCGCCGCGACCATCTCCTCGATGGCGCCCCGCAGGTCGCGAATTTCGCGGCTGGTTACCAGCCCCACCTCGTTCCGCTCGGCAGGGTGTCCCTCCGGACCGACGGGGAAGACCGACGCCGCTTCCCACAGGTCGACCTGGGCGGTGGAGGCGTCCTGGTTGACTTTCACCGCCCGCAGCAAGTTGGGCAGGATGGTCGGACGCAGCACGTTGTTGGTCTTGCGAACCAGCGGATCGACGCGGACGGTGCTGTCGTAGCCGAAGAGCTTCGCCTCGGCGTCGTCCACGAAGGTGAAGGTGAGGGCCTCATCGAAGCCGGACGCCAGCAGCACCTCGGCCAGGCGGCGACGGATGCGGTGGGGAAGCCCTTCGGGGACCACGTGGTGGGTCACCTTCCCGCCGACGGGGATCGTGTCGTACCCGACCATGCGGGCGATCTCTTCGATCAGGTCGGCCTCGCGGCGCAGGTCGCGCCGATGAGGGGGAATGGTGCACTCGATGGCATCGCCGGACAGGGAGGGATCGAGCCCGAGCCCGGCGAGGATCTCCACCTGCTTCCGGGGCGGCGTGGAGATGCCCAGCAGGGCATCGCACCGCGCGGGACGCAGCGTAACCACCGGCGGCTGGTAGGGCTGGGCCCACACATCGACCATGCCGGCCGCCAGTTCGCCCCCCGCCAGGTCGAGGATCAACTCACAGGCGCGGCGGGAGGCCTCGTCGATGGCGACCGGGTCGACCCCGCGTTCGAAGCGGTAGTTGCTCTCGCTCATGATCCCCAGCGCCCGCGAGGTATGCCTCGTGGTCAGGGGGTCAAACTCGGCCGACTCCAACAGGATGTTGGTGGTCTGGTCGCCGACCTCGGTGTCCAGCCCGCCCATCACCCCGGCGATGGCGACGGGCTTCTTCGCATCGGCGATCACCAGCATCGACGGGTCCAGCTTGCAGGTCGTCTCGTCGATGGACTTCATGGTCTCGCCCTCGGCGGCCCGGCGGACGACGATGCGGTTCTCGGCGAGCCGGTCGTAGTCGAAACTGTGCAGCGGCTGGGAGTACTCCAGCAGCACGAAGTTGGTGACGTCCACGACGTTGTTGATGCTTCGCAGCCCGACGGCCTCGAGGCGTTCGACCAGCCACGCCGGCGAGGGGCCCACCTTCACGTTGCGGATGACCCGGGCGGTGTAGCGGGGGCACAGGCCGGGCTCGCGGACCTCCACGGCCGTCAGGTCGGTCACGTCGCCGCTGCAGGGCAGTTGAGGGATCTGCGGGGGGCGGAACTCGACGCCCAGGGCGGTCGCGAGTTCGCGGGCCACGCCCAGGTGCCCCAGCCAGTCGGGCCGGTTGGAGGTAACCTCCAGGTCGAAGACAATGTCGTTGTCCGACTCTTCGATGCCTTCGCAGTTGAGCCCGATACGGGTGAACAGGTCACCCAGTTCCTTTGCGGGCATTGCCACGTCGAGGTAGTCGGTCAGCCAATTCAGCGAGATATTCATCGTACGGTTGCCTTTCCGGGGTCGCGCGGCCGGGGGCGGCGCGAAACTCCGCTCACGGGCCGATGCCCGTGACGCGTTCGGGGAGCGATACGAACTGCACATCGTACCGGCAGGGGCGAAGGTGTCAAACCGGTTTTGCCGGCACAGACAGAAGGGGGCGCGGAGCGACGAGGGGGGGAGGTCAATCCGCAAGGCCGAGCGGAACGCTCCCTAGGTAAACTGGGCTTCCAGTTCGCGGAGCTGGCGGCGGGCGGCCATCTTCGCCAGTTTGCCCATCCGGTCCACCAGCAGGCGCCCCTCGAGGTGGTCGCCTTCGTGCTGGAAGAGGCGGGCGGTGAGGTCCACGCCGGTCTCCTCGAAGAGGTCCCCGTCCAGCCCGTGGGCGCGGATGGTAGCTTCCTTGTAGCGGCTGATCCTGCAGTGAATGTCCGGGAAGCTCAGGCAGCCTTCCTCCCCTTCCTGCCAGCCGTCCACGGAGACCAACTCGGGATTGATGTACACGTGGCGGTCGTCTTCGCTGAAGCTCGGGCTGCCGATGAACAGCCGCGCGGTGACCCCCACCTGCGGGGCGGCCAGCCCGACCCCCTGCCGGGCGAACATGAGCTCGAACATGCGGTCCACCAGCGCCGCCACGGCC
>JBKHHV010000074.1:0-14267 GCA_046539005.1 Phycisphaerae bacterium | reverse complement strand
TGACGCGGATGCTCTTCGTGGGCGGTTGTTTCGCGGTGTCGCTGCTGGTGCTCCTGCTGGCCGAGAACCGCCTGAGCCTTCCCGGCGCATCGCTGCCCGGGGAGCGGATGCTGCTGGTGGTCGCCCTGGCCGCTTCGGGGGCGCTGTCGGCTGCCGGCGGATGCGCATGGCTGATCGACAACGGCCGGGCCCCGTTGCCGCAGAACCTGGTGGGCGATCTTCGCATCCCCGCCGCGGCCGTGCTGTGCGGGGCGCTGCTGTTCGCCGGGCGTGGCCGAACGTTGCTGTGTGGCGTGTGGCTGCCCGGGGCGTTGCTGGTGGCGACGATGTGGCGCCAGCAAACATGGTACTTCTCGGCGGGGATCTACGAACTGCAGCTTGCGGTGCTGACGCTGGAGGTGCTGGTCGCGCAGGGGTCGCTGCGGCGGATATTCGCCAGGCAGGGGCGTCGCCGCGGGCCCGCCCGCCTCACCGCGGCCGTGGCGATCGGGGCATTGGTGCTGTTTGCGCTGTCGGGCTACTCCCCGAGCCCGGCAATGCGGCGCTCGCTGCAGTATGTGTCCCTGGCGGCCGGCTCGCTGGCGGCGGTTGCCCTGGTGGTGCTGGCCGTGCTGGACCGCCGCCGCGATTCGGCATAGCGCCGCGCTGCCCGCGCGTACGGGTCTCTGTCGGCACTGCCGACGACCGACACTTTCCCGAATGCACAAGAGCCCGGGAAACGTCTCCCGGGCTCCGGTGCCAAATCGTCTTCTGCGAGGGGGGTTATGTGCTCTTCTGTCAGCCGGCGTAGAGCACGATGTTCCGCATGAGTTCCAAGGCGCTGTCGGGCGTGTAGCCATCGGTCTCGAAGGCCGGGATGCCCAGCAGCCCTTCCACGATGTCCTCTTCGGAGAAGATCACGCCCAGGCGTCCGTCGAAGACCATGCCCTTGAGTCGCGGCTTGTTGTCGGTGCGGTTGCGGCGTGAACCGCCTCTTCGATAGGGTCGATAGTCGACGCCGGATATCCTGTATTCGTCCAGATTGTACAATTCGCTGGAGGACAGAATCCGCAGCAGCGGCGCGTTCGGCCAGGCGGTGCGGAGGGCCTTCTTCGCCGAGTCGGCGAAGGCATCTTGTCCGCCCACCGAGTTGACGAACAGCGTCCCGCCGCCGGCGACGAACTTCTTCAGCGCAGTCACCTCGTCGTCGGAGAGTTTCAGGCTTCCCACGCCGGAGAGGGACGCTACGTCGGTTCCCGAGCCTGGCAGTTCGGTAATCGCCATTGGTTCGGTGATGCGAAGGTCGGCCACACCGTTCTTGCCGAGAATCCACCGCAGGCGCTCAAACGCCAGCGGTTCGGGGTCGTAGTTTCCGCTGTGCTGTAACTTCGCCAGCGTGACCTTCCGGTCCGGATAGCTCTTGGGTTCGCGGGGCCAGTGGCACACGCCGCGGTTGCGGAGTTGGCCGAGGTCGGTGACGTACATGTAGATGTTGGCGGCCGCCTCAAAGCTCCTGCCGCGGCTGGCGGTCCGCTGCAGTTGCCAGTCGCGGGGCAGGTCCTCGTCGGTGTGGATCACGTACGGGCGGACGCCGTTGGTGATCTGGTACATCTTGGGGCTGCCCTTCAGGTCGCGGTAGATGCTGTAGATGACGTGTTCGGGCCCCATGGGGGTCAGTTCGTAGCGGGGGAACATGCGGGCGTACGCCTTCCGCATCCCCTCGGCGAAGGCCTTCCCCTCGCATTCGGTGATGCTCAGGATGGTCCCGCCTTCCAGCACGAAGCGGCGGAGCTTGTCGATGTCCTCGTCGGAGAACTTCGGCTCGCGGGAGCCGGAGAGGTAGAGGATCGGCGCGTCGTGCCACTCGCGAACCGGCACGCGCAGGTTCACGATCTGCCAGGCGACGGTCTTCTCCGTGCGGTCGGAGAGCCAGCGGGTCACGCTGGCCGCGTCGCGCGGGCGGTTGTTCCAGTCGCCGTCGAACTCCAGCTTGTTAAAGAGGACGCCGTTTCGCCCGCGGATCAGGAACAGCAGGGCGTACGCCGTCGCCGTCAGGTCGTTGCCGGAGTGATTGCCCCTGGATTTCCAGTGCCCGTCGTTCTCTCGCTTGTCCAGCAGCTCCTCCAGGCCCCACTTGTACCAGTCGGTCTTGCCGAAGTACTTGTACCCGCAGGCGAGTCCCACGCGCTCCACGCCGTAGACGTGGTAGTAAAACTTGCTCCCGTCGACCTTCTTGAAGCGCTCCTGGAAGTACTTCAGGCCGCGCTCGATGGGGAGGAATTCGGTCGACGCCCCGCAGCGGACGAAGCGGCTGGTGTAGAGATTGTCGTAGCAGACGAACAGGCTCGCCAGACCGGCCGCGGTCATCGCCGGGGAGGCCTTCCAGTTGTGGTCGGGGCGGTAGCCCCAGCCGCCCGCTTCTTGCCCGACCTTCTTCTGGGTGCGGAGCCAGTGGTTCATGACCTTCTGCCAGTACGCGCGGGGGACCTCTTCGTTGGCGCGGCGGGCCGCCCACACCCCCAGCAGGCCGTATTGGCTGTTGGAGTGATCCCAGGCGGCCTTGTTGTCCTTGCGACGTTTGCGCAGGCGGCCGGGCTCGGGCGGGGCGTGGTAGGCGTAGGCTCCGCCGATGGAACCCCGCACCAGTCGCCACATGTCGCGCCGCAGGTACTTGCGGTACTTGCCCTGGGTGCCTTTCATGGCCGCGCGGAGCGCACTGGCGCGGAACGCGACCTCATAGGTCATGTCGGTGTCCTGTTTGACCAGCCAATACAGCGCTCGCTCCAGGCGGTCGTCCTGCGGGCTGATGCCGCTCTCCAGCAGCGCGTAGGTGACCATCGCGGTCGGACCCACAGGGTACTTGTGCCCCCACGCCTTGAAGGGACCCCAGCTTCCGTCCTTCTCCTGCTTGCTGAGCAGGTAGTCCTGGGCCTTCTTGATCGCCTTGTCCACCCGTTCGCCGTATAAGTAGGCGTCGTCCTGCCGGGCGTCTTTGCGGTCGCCCGCCGCCGCGGAAACCGTCAGACCGACGACCAATGCTGTGAAAAGCCACGTACGAATACGCATACTGCAACTCCCGTCCGGACGGCCGCCCTCATCAGCGGCGTCCTGTTACTACGTCCGCCTCCCCGTGGGGAGACCCTTCCGTCTGCCTCAGCCGACCATCCGAGCGAATGAATGGATATATGCCACCGGGAAAAGCCCGGCCGATGGATCGTCGGCTGTTATTTCATACTCATTCTACTGCGGTTTCGTTCAGGTCCGGGCCTACTTGCGTTTGCCGCGGGTGTCTTTGTCGGCGGTCTTCTGGGCGGCGAGCATCTTCCTGTGGGCCTCCGGGGACGCGTGAAGGATGATATCCCGCATCAGCCGGTAGGCCGTGCCGTTGTCCACGCCGTTGCCGGGGTCATATCCGCGGATGCCGTAGCCCAGGTAGCCCACCAGCCCGCCGGTGATGTCCTCGTCGGAGACGATCACCGCCGGCCGACCCTGCACCAGGATCGCCTTGAGTACGGGCGGCCCCGACTGGTAGGGCTGGAGCTGGTAGCGTTTCTCGCTGGCGAGACGATAGCGCACCTTGCCCTGCGGTACGCCCTGGACGTTGTACACCGGGGATCGGCCCCCCAGCTTGAGCGGCACATCGTTGAACAGCGTCCGCAGCATCTTGCGCATGTCGTCGCTGAAGGTGTCGTTTCCCCCGGCCGCGTCGATCACCACGGTGCCGCCGCCCTCCACGAACTTCTTGAGGGCCTGCTGTTCGTCTTCGGTGAGCTTGGCGTGCCCGGTGCCGGTCATCAGGGCGATCTTCGCCCCCGATTCCCCTAGCTTGAGGGGGCTGACCGGCTCGCCGACCTCGAGCTTGATGCCGGTCTGCTTGGCGAACAATCGCGACAGGCGTTCGTACGCCAGCGGTTCGGGGTTGTAGTTGCCGCTGTGCTTGAGGCGGGCGACCTTGACGGTTGCGACGGCCGTGCCGGTCGGTTCGTCGGGCCAGTGGCTCACGCCGCGGTGTCGTACGCGGCGGGGGTCGGCCTTGTCGGTCACGTAGAAGACGATGTTCTGGGCGGCCTCGAAGGCTTTAGCCCGCGAAGAGTACCGCTTAAGCTGCCAATGCAGCGAGAGGTCTTCGTCGGTGTGGATGACGAACGGCCGAACGCCGTTGGAGATCATGTGGAACGCGGGCTGGCCCTTCAGTTCGTTCTGGACGCTGCGGGAGTAGAGCGGGTGGTCGGGCCCCAGGGGGGTGAGTTCGCGCTTGGGGAACATGCGGGTGTAGGCCTTGCGGATGCCGTCGGCAAAGGCCTTGCCCCCGGAAGCGGGGCACTCGGTCACCGAGAGAATCGTCCCGCCCTGCAGGACGTATCGGCGGATCTTGGCGATGTCCTCGTCGGAGAATTTCGGGGCATCGGCGCCGGAGATGTACAGAATCGGCGCGTCATGCCACTCGCTGACGGGCACCTTGAGGTTGATGATCTGCCAGGCGGGGGTGAACTCCAGGTCTTCGCTGAGCTTGCGGGTGACGGCCGCCAGGTCGCGCGGGCGGTTGTTCCAGTCGCCTTCGAACTCCAGCTTGTTGAAGAACACCGGGTGCCGCCCGCGGGCGAGGAACAGCAGGTAAAACGACATGTTGATGACGTGTTCGTTGCCGTTGTGGCGTCCCTCCAGCACCTTCGGCAGCACCCACTGGACGCCGAGCTTGTACCAGTCGGCCTCGCCGAAATACTTGTACCCGCTGGCAAGTCCCACACGCTCCACGCCGTAGAGGTAGTAGCCCCCGCGGCCGCCGATGTCGATGCGACCCTGCGAGTCGGCGAAGTTGCGGTCGAACCAGTCCAGTCCGCGCTGGATGGCGCTGAAATGGCTGGATGTCTCGCACTTGACGAACGCGTCGGCGAAGAGGTTGTCGAAGCAGACGAACAGGCTCGCCACGCCGGCGGCGACCATGGTATTGCGGCTGTTCTCGTGGTTCTTGTAGCCCCAGCCCCCGTCCCCGTTCTGGGCTTCGAGCCAGTGCTGCATGATGGTCCACCAGTACTTGCGGGGGACCTCTTCCTTGCCCAGGGCACCGCCCCACACACCCAGCAGGCCGTACTGGCTGTTGGAGTTGTCGCCGGAGGATTCCTCGCTGCCGAGGCTGGTATAGCCGTAGGAGCCGTTCTTGGTCGACTTCACCAGCCGCGTGGTCACCCACCGAAGCTGCCGGCGGTAGGCGCCGTTGGTCTTCTCGTTGGCGAGGTGGAAGCAGTTGCCCATCAGACCCAGCGAGTAGGTCTTCACACTGCCGCCCTTGGGGCCCTTGCTGTTCTTGATGTCTTTCTTGTCGATGCTGATGGGATCCACGCAGCCCTTGGAGAGGAACTCCAACGCCTTCTTGAGGGGAGCGCTCTGGGGGCTCTCGCCCGCCGACAGCAGGGCGACGGTCGCCAGCGAAGTCACCCCGTAGGGGTAGTTGCCCTTCCCGCCCCAGGTGCCGTCCTTGTCCTGGGCCGAGAGGATGATCTTCTTGGCTCTCTCAATGGCCTCGGTGACCTTCCGGTCGGAGAAGTCCATCGTTTTGGGGGCGGCCGACGCCGGCAAAACGCAGGCGACCAGCAGCGAGGCGGTCAGCAGACAGAGTGGTATGCGGTTCATGGTTACCCTCGGGGCAGAGTACTGCGGACGTCTGATTGCACGGATCGATTCTGCTCCGGGCGATAGCGGGCCCGGACCTGTGCCGTCCATGGCGGGGTATGACGGAACCGGGGGCGGCGTGGCGACCGCCCCAGGCTCCGGATGTTCACAGATTATCGGCCGCGAGTGGTCTTGGCTTCCGCGGGAATCTTCGCCGCGTCCCTGGGCGAAGCATGCAGCAGGATATTGCGCATCACGCGGTAGGCCGAGCCGGGGTCATCGTTCGTGCCCGGGGCGTACCCGTCGATGTCGAAGCTCTGGTAGCCCACCAGCCCGGCGGTGATGTCTTCCCGCGAGAAGAACACGGCCATGCGTCCGTCGATGGTTATCGCCCGCAGGCGTGGTCCGGCGTTGGGCCCGAAGCGGATCCGCGACCGTCGGCGCCAGCGGAAATTCCCGGCCTCGACGTTCTTGGGGTTGTACAGCGGCGAACTGGCGGGGATGGTGCTGAAGGCATCGTCGAACAGTTCCCGCAATTGCTTGTTGGCCGAGTCCTCGAAGGCTTCGTTGCCGCCGGCGGCATCGACCACCAGCGTGCCGCCGCCCCGGACGAACTTCTCGATGGCGGCCTTCTCGTCGGACGAGAGCTTCATCTGTCCGGTGCCGGTCATCAGGGCGATTTTCGCGCCCGACTCGCCGACCTTGGTGGGGTCGACGGGTTCGCCGATCCTCAACTGCAGGTGGGTTTCTTTCAGGAACAGGCGTCGCAGCCGCTCGTAGGCTCGGGGCTCGGGGTCGTAGTTGCCGCTGTGCTTGAGGCGGTCTACGGCGATCGTCGCTATGGGGGTAACCTTCGGGTCGTCGGGCCAATGGGTGACGCCGCGACGGCGCATCTGCCATTTGTCGGTGACGTAAGCGGCGATGTTGGCGGCCGCCTCGAAGGCGCGGCCTCGCGAGGAGGTCCGGTTCATCTGCCACTGCAGGGGCAGATCCTGGTCGGTGTGGATCACGAAAGGGCGAACGCCGTTGCTCATGACAAACAGCTTGGGGTTCCCCCCGAGCTTGAACTGCAGGTCCGAGGAGTAGAGCACGTGGTCGGGCCCGATAGGCGTCAGCTCCAGCTTCGGAAACATCTTGGCGTAAGCCTTGCGGATCCCGTCGGCGAACTCCTCGCCGCCGCACTCGGTGCAACTGAAGATTGTCCCGCCCTGCAGGACGTAATCGCGCAGCTTGGCGATGGCGGTATCGCTATTGAGGAAGCCGGGGTCCTTGGCGCCGGAGATGTAGAGCAGCGGCGCATCGTGCCACTCGCTGACCGGCACCTTGAGGTTGATGATTTGCCAGGCGACTTCCTTCTCGAAGGTGGTGGTGACCCAGCGGGTCAGCCCCGCGCAGTCGCGGGGGCGGTTGTTCCAGTCCGAGTCGTACTCCAACTTGTTCATGAGTACCGGGTGACGCCCGCGGATGAGGAACAGCAGGCAGAAGCTGGTTTCGACCTCGCCGCCCTTGCCGCCGCCCCAACTGCCTTTGCGGCCCTGTTCCTTGAGCAGGTGCTCGGCCCCGAGCTTGTACCAGTCGGCCTCGCCGAAGTACTTGTATCCGCTGGCGAGTCCCACGCGCTCCACGCCGTAGAGGTAATAGCCCTTGCGCCCCGCCAGGTCGATCTTCCCGTCGGAGGTGGCGAAATTGCGGTCGAACCAGTCCAGCCCGCGCTGGATGGCGCTGAAATGGCTGGAGGTTTCGCACTTGATGAACGCGTCGGCGAAGAGGTTGTCGAAGCAGACGAACAGGCTCGCGACTCCCGCGGCCGTCATGGTGTGGGTGCTCTGCGCGCCGGAGGGGTTGGCGACTCCGTCCTTGCTCCCCTCCCACTTGTAGGCCCATCCGCCGTCGGCCGACTGGGTGCTCAACCAGTGGCGCATGACCACCGACCAGAACTTCTTGGGCACTTCCTCGAAGCCCAGCCTCGCGCCCCACACGCCCAGCAACCCGTACTGGCTGTTGGAGTGGTCGCCGCTGGAATCGCCCTTGCCCTCGCTGCGGTAGCCGAAGGAGCCGTTCTTGGTCGACTTGACCAGCCGGTTCATCACCGTCCGCAGTTGCTGGCGGTACTTGCCCTGGGTCTGGCGGTTGGCGAGCATGAACACGTTGCCCATCAGCCCCAGCGTGTAGGTACCGGTTTCGGTCTGGACGGCCTTGGACAGCGCATCCAGGGCCTTCCTCATGTTGGCGCCCTGGGGGCTCTCGCCGGCCGAAAGCAGCGCCAGGGTTGCCAAGGCGGTCGGTCCGTAGGGGTGGTAGTTCTTGTCTCCCGGACCCTTGCCGTACTTGCTCCAGGTCCCGTCCTTACCCTGCTGGCTCCAGAGGTACTCGACGCCCTTCTTGATCGCCTCCCCGACGGCCTGGTCGGAGAAACCGGCCGCATGGAGCGGACGGAGCCCGGTCGCCAGGATCAGCCCGGCGACGATGAATGCTGCGGTGAGTTTTCTCATCGTTCGATTTCCTTCTTGCCTCTCCCGGAGGCGGCGCGGTAACGGCTGCCTGCAAAGCGGCACCAGGATCGATGGATGGATGATTGCAGTTAGCCATGTCACCTTGCCGGCACACGTCTCGCTTAGTAAGACCCTTCTCGCCCCTGGGCGTTAGGATGGCCTTCGCGGTCAGGACTTCACCGCCGCCCGGGCGCGGAGCTGGGCGTCGATGTACTCCTGGATGTCGCCGTCCAGCACCTTGTCGGTGTGGGGGCTCTTGAGCTCCGTGCGTTCGTCCCGTACCAACTGGTAGGGGTAGAGCACATAGGAGCGAATCTGATTGCCAAAGGCGATCTCGCCCTTGTCGCCGTACATCTTCGCCAGCTCGGCGTCCCGCTTGGCCTGCTCCCGCTGGTACAGCTTGGCGGTGAGCATCTTGCGGGCCTCGGCGCGGTTCTTGTGCTGCGACCGCTCGTTCTGGCACTGCACGACGATCCCGGTCGGCTGGTGCGTCAGCCGAACGGCCGAGGATGTCTTGTTCACGTGCTGTCCGCCGGCGCCGCTGGCACGGTAGGTGTCCTCGCGGACCTCCTTGTCCCAGTCGATGTCGATGTCCACGTCGGCCAGTTCCGGCAGCACGTCCACCGAGGCGAAGCTGGTGTGCCGACGGTTCTGGGCGTCGAAAGGGCTCACCCGCACCAGCCGATGCACGCCGCGCTCGCAACTGAGGTAGCCGTAGGCATACGGTCCGGTCACGTGGTAGGTCACGCTGCGGACGCCCGCCTCCTCGCCGTCAGTCCGGTCGATCTCCTCGACCTTGTAATCGCTGCGCTCGAAGTAACGCAGGTACATGCGGGACAGCATCTCCGCCCAGTCGCAGCTTTCGGTCCCGCCGGCCCCGGCGTGGATCGAAAAATAGCACGGGCCCGAGTCGTGACGCCCCGAAAGCAGTGTCCGAAGCTCCAGGCGGTCCAGCTTGCGCTCCAGGACGACCCCCTCCTTCTCGGCGTCCTCGAGGTCCTCCTGGCTGTCGGCTTCCACCGCCAGTTCCAGCAGCACCTCCAGATCCTCGATGCGCTTCTCCAGTTCGATGGTCGGCGCAACGACGGCCTTGAGCGTCTTCATCTCCGCTACGACCTTCTGCGCGGTCTCCTGGTCGTTCCAGAAATCCGGCGCCGACATCCGCTCCTCGAGTACTCCCATCTGCTTCTGTTTGCCAGGGACGTCAAAGAGAGTCCCGGATAGCAATGATCCGGGCGCGGAGGGACTCGGCGGATTGTTTGATTACGTCTGCTTCTGCCATGTATACGTCTCCTAGAGTATCTTAGCAGAACCGCCCGAGGCTGGCAAGCTGATCAGCCCCTTTGAATCGCACAACCTTATCACCAGATTGCGGCCCCTTTCCCTCGGACGGTCCAGCAGGTATAACCGCTCCAGACACGACAAGGAGCACATTTGATGAGCGAGCATTTTGCCGACCGCCTGCTGGAGGCCATCGCCCACAAGGGAAGCCCCGTGTGTGTGGGCATCGACCCCGATTTCGACCGCCTGCCCCAGGAGCTTTGCAGCGGCATCGACCCCGGCGACCCCCGCGCCCGATTGCAGGCCATTACGACCTTCTGCCACGCCGTGATCGACGTAGTCGCCCCCATCGTCCCGGCCGTCAAGCCGCAGGTGGCGTACTTCGAGGTCTTCGGCGCCGCCGGGATGGAGTTGTACTTCGACGTGGTCCGCCGGGCCAGGGATGCCGGGCTGCTGGTCATCGGCGATGTGAAGCGGGGCGACATCGGCTCCACCGCGGCCGCCTATGCCAAGGCCCACCTCACCGGGCCTTCGGCAGCCGACGCCGTGACGGTCAACACCTACCTCGGGGCCGACGGAATCGAGCCCTTTGCCACCGTCGCCCGGCAGACCGGGCGGGGCCTCTTTGCCCTGGTGCGGACCTCCAACCCCGGCGGAGCGGTGATTCAAGACTTCGCAAATGCAAATGGAGATAAGCTTTACCAGCACGTTGCCCGGCAGGTTGCCCAACTCGGGGCGGTCGAAGGTCGCCTGGGCGACTGCGGGTTGAGCCTCGCAGGAGCGGTGGTGGGCGCCACCTACCCCGACGAAGCCCGCCAGTTGCGCAACCTGATGCCGCAGCAGATATTCCTGGTGCCCGGTTACGGCGCCCAAGGGGCGTCGGCCGCCGACTGCGCCGCCTCGTTCAAGCCCGATGGAACCGGCGCGATCGTCAACGCCTCGCGGTCGGTGCTGTACCCGCATAGCCGCGAGGAATACGCCGCCCGTCCGTGGAAAGACGCCGTCGCCGCCGCGGCCGAGGCGTTCGCCGCCGACATCGCATCGGCCCTGCCCAACCGCCCATGAGCCTGCGTCCCCGCACAACCCGCCGCAACACCCGCCTGTTCGCCCTGCGGAGCACGCCGCCGGGGCAGATCATCCTCGCCGGGCACAGCTATCGGCTCGTGAAGGTCTTCAAGCACGACTTCTTCGCCGCCACCTGCCTCTATCGCACCGCCGAGCCGGCCGAGTACCCACGCATCGTCGTCAAGTACGGCCGCGAGCAGGACTTCCTGGGCCTGCCCACCGACGGGCTGGGCATGTGGAACCGCCGGCGCGAGGAGAACATCTACCGGAGGCTGTCGGGGGTGGAAGGTACCCCGGCCTGGATCGGGCGCGTGGGGCACACCGGTTACGCGATTGAGTACCTCGACGCCGTCCCGCTGGACCACCTCGACTCGCCTCCGCAGGGATTCTTCGATCGGCTGCGCGAACTGTTCGACGCCGTGCACGCCCGCGGAGTGGGCTATTGCGATGCCAACAAACGGTCGAATATTCTGGTCGGATCGGCCGGCGAGCCGTACCTGGTTGACTTCCAACTCTCGGTCCGCCGTCGCGAGAGGCTCCCCTGGCCGTGGCGACAACTCGCCGACCGCGTGGTGGACTACGTCATCGATCGCGACATCTACCATCTCTACAAACACAAGCGACGCCTGGCCCCGCAGGAACTGACGCCGGAGGAAGAGGCCATCTCCAGGAGAAGGAGCGGGTTACACCTTCTGCACCGCAGGCTCACCAAGCCATGGCGATCGCTGCGGCGGGCCTTCCTGCGACGCCAGCATCGCCAGGGACTTCTGGAAAGCCCCACCGCCCATCTCGAAGACCACCATCAGCCCGAGAAGGCCACCTGGCGGGACGAAAACTCCCCAGGCGATCAGTAATCCGCCCCTCGCCTTGCACACAGTGTGTGCATCCATTGCCCGCGCATTGTGCGAGCACTGTCGATATCTCAGCCTCTGAGGGTTCTCCGGCAGGCCCGCCGACCCTGCCCGGCGGGCGAGGCCCGCCAGCAGGTATCCGCAAGTAACGATTTCAAAGTGGGTTAGTCTCGCCTCCATCGCTTCGGCTCTTGCGGGGTTGCTTTCCGGTCGCTCTGGAAATCTCTTCTGGCATCATGGTTGCACATGGACTGCCCGAGCCTGCCTGTCGGAGGCGGGCCCCACGGAAGGCTTGCAAAAAAGGTGGAGTTTTACATGAGTTTCAGACGTTCGGCCTGCCATTGTCTGATCGCCACCCGGTTCTTTGCGGGGGTGGTGACCCTTGGGGTGGTTTTCTGCTCGTTCGGCTCGTCTCTTGCCCAGGACGGCAACGCCCCGGGCTCGACGGGGCAGGAGACCATGCCCAAGCGAAACTGGCTGCGTGCGGTAGTGGTAACGGCCTCGCGCGGGGAGGAGGAACTTCTCGAATCGCCGTATATGGCCGAGCGCGTCGAGTTGGCCGACTTCTCCCAGAAGCGGCTGGCCCGCACCGTGCCCGAGGCGCTGGACGAGGTCCCCGGCGTCATGGTCCAGAAGACCGCCCACGGGCACGGGTCGCCGTACATTCGCGGGTTCACCAGTTTCCGCACATTGCTGCTGGTGGATGGCGTCCGCATCAACAACTCCATCTTCCGCCCGGGCCCCAACCAGTACTGGAACACGGTCGACCCGTACGCGATCGATCGGCTGGAGGTGGTCAAGGGTCCGGCGTCGGTGCTGTACGGCAGTGACGCCATCGGCGGCGCGGTCAACGCCGTGACCCGGCGATGGACCGACTACGGCGAGGGCTTCCAGGGAGGGGGGCGCCTGCTCTACCGGTTCGCCACCGCCGAGCGCAGCCACGTCGGCCGATTCGAGGCCGGCGGGAGTTGGGACCGGCGTTTGGGCATTCTGGTCGGCGGCACGATCAAGCGCTACGGCGACGTGGACGGCGGCCGGTTCGTCGGGCCCATGGACGAGACGGGCTACTGCGAGTACACCGGCGACATCAAGGTTCTCTACCGCTTCGACGAGGACACGCTGCTGACGTTCGCCTTCTACGACCTGACCCAGAACGACGTCTGGCGCACGCACAAGACCCTGCACGGGTTCTCGTGGGAGGGCACCACGGTCGGTGACGAGCGGCAGCGCAGCTTCGACCAGGACCACACGCTGAGCTACCTGCGATACCACAAGAAGAACATCGGCGGCTTCCTGGACGAGATGACCCTCACCGGAAGTTGGCAGTACATGGGCGAGCAGCAGTTCCGCATCCGCAACGACTTCCGCCGCGACATCCAGGGCTTCGACGTCCACACCCTGGGGCTGGCGGCCCAGTTCGTCTCTCCCTCGCCCATCGGCAAGTGGACCTACGGCGTCGAGTGGTACCGCGACTGGGTCAGCTCCTTCAAGCGGAGCTACGCGGCCGACGGTTCGTTCGCCGGGGCCGACATCCAGGGCCCCGTCGGCGACGACGCCACCTACGACCTGCTGGGCATCTACGTGCAGAACGAGATCCCCCTCGCCGAACGGCTGGATCTGATACTCGGCGGGCGGTACACCTTCGCCCGCGCCTCGGCCGACACGGTCAAAGACCCCGACGGGAGCGGGCAGATCTCCGTCCGCGACGAGTGGGATGCCTTCGTGGGCAGCGCACGGCTGCGGTGGTTCGTAGACCCCGAGGAGCGGGTGTGCCTGTTCGGCGGCGTCTCCCAGGGCTTCCGGGCCCCGAACCTCTCGGACCTGACCCGCAACGACTCGGCCCGCACCAACGAGTTCGAGATCGTCGCCCCCGGGCTCGACCCCGAGCGGTACATCAACTACGAGGCCGGCATCAAGGGCGACTTCGACGACGTCAAGGCCCAGGCCGCCTACTTCTACATGACCATCGACGACAGGATCGTCCGCACGCCCACCGGTACGGTCAACGCGGTCGGCGAGCGACAGGTCACCAAGCAGAACGCCGGCGACGGGTACGTGCACGGCGTGGAACTCAAGGCCAGCTACCGCTTCCACCCGCAGTTCACCGTCTTCGGCGACGTGGCGTGGATGTACGGCGAGGTGGACACCTACCCCACCAGTGCCCCGGTGAAGCGTCGCGAACCGCTCAGCCGACTCATGCCCACCACCGGGCATCTGGGCCTCCGCTGGGACCACCCCGAGGGGCACCTGTGGGCCGAGGCGCTGGTCACCGCGGCCTGCCGGGCCGACGAACTGAACAGCCGGGACCGCGGCGACACCCAGCGCATCCCGCCCGACGGCACGCCGAGCTACACGGTTATCGACCTCCGCGGCGGCTGGAAGGTCAACAAGAACGTCAACGTCTGGGCGGGCGTAGAAAACCTGACCAATCGGGACTACCGCATTCACGGATCGGGCGTGAACCAGCCGGGCATCAACATGAAACTCGGCGTGGAAGTGAACTTCTGAGGCAGATCGACGGGGCGGGCGCTTCGGCCGGGCATCCGGGCCGACTCGCCCGTCTCTTCCAAAACAGCAGGCGCAGGCAGAAAACATGTTCGGGCAGACGCGGACAGCGACGGTGGGCGGCTGGCTGATCTCGGCCGTCGTCCACGCGGGGCTGTTGGCCGCCGCAACGGTAACCGGACCGGGCGAGGGGTCCGGTCGAACGCCGCTGCCGGCCGACCCGCCCGAACTGCGCGCCCGTAAAGGCCGCGCCACCACGCTGGTGATCATGATGCCGTCTCCTGCCCCAACCGAGCAGGTCGAACGCCCCGAACCCGCCCCGCCGCAGCGCCTTCCCGCACATGAACCGCCCCCCCGTATCCCGGCGGTGCCGGAGGAAGTTACTGCCCGGACTCCCCGGCCCGTCGAGGGGGGGACGCAGCCTGTCCCCCGGGCGGCGCCCGCGCCCGTTCGCCTGCCCCGTCGGCCTGCTGAGGTCGGCCTT
>JBKHHV010000328.1:0-3642 GCA_046539005.1 Phycisphaerae bacterium | reverse complement strand
CAGCGTCCGCAGGCGGGAATCGGAGGCGAACACCCGCACGACCGCCCGTTGCCCGTGCAGCGTGGGGAAGGTCGCCAGTCGAAGCTCCCGGATGCGCTGGGGCCCCTGCTCGGCGGGGAGGTCGGCCAGTTCGATCCGCCCTTCCTGGGGCAGGTCGTTACGGTAGGTGAGTACGCCGGCGAGCACCTTCAGCCGCGAGACCACGCTTTCGGCGACTGTCTGCGGGAGCGTCTCGACGGTCTGCAATATGCCGTCCAGGCGGAAGCGGACCTCCATGGTTCGCGCGGTGGGCTCGAAGTGCACGTCGCTGGCCCCGGCCGCCAAGGCTCGCGCAAGGACGCTCCGGACGATGTCCACTGCCCCCTCAGGAACGTTCTGCGATTTGTGTCGCCTCTCGGTAATCGGTGCTTCTCCCGCTTCTGTGTCGAACCCCCATGTTGGACGCGGCTTGCGGGTCCAGTCTGCGGGGAAATGCCGCCGAAATCAAGCGCCCGTCGGGGACAGCGTCTCTACAATGTCCGGCAGGATGACAGGGACCAAACGACCCAAGGGAAGGCGCCGACGGATGTTGTGGTGGATTTCTGGCATCGGGTTGCTGGCGGTGACGGCCACGGTCGCGGGGCTGTGGGTCTCCATGGCAAAAATCTGGCCGCACCCCGACCTGCCCCGCTGGATCGTGGAACGCCCCATCGCCCACCGGGGGCTGCACGAGGCGGATGCCGGCATTCCCGAGAATTCGCTTGCTGCGCTGGAGGCAGCGGTCGCCGCGGGGTACCCCATCGAACTGGACGTACGAATCCTCGCCGACGGGAACGTCGTCGTCTTCCACGACCACACTCTTGCCCGCATGGCCGGCGACGGGCGACGCATCGACACCTGCACCGCCGAGGACCTTCGGCCCCTGCGGCTGACCGGCAGCGACCAGCACATCCCCCTGCTGGGCGAGGCGCTGGCGACCATCGAGGGGCGCGTGCCGATCCTCATCGAACTGAAGAACCCCTTCCGCGGCGACCGGTCGCTGGAGCGGGCTGTGGCGGCCGCTCTGGGCGACTACGAGGGCGAGTGGGCGGTGGTGTCGTTCAATCCGTTTTCCCTGCGGTGGTTCCGCAAGCACCTGCCCGAGGTGCCCCGTGGGCAACTGGCGTGCGACTTCGATCGGCTGGGGGAAGAACTGGAAGTGCGCCTGCCGCAATGGAAGCGTGCCCTGCTGGCGAGGCTGCTGCTGGATGGGCTGTCGCGCCCGGCGTTCCTCGCCTACCACGAGGGTTCGCTGCCGGCCGGGGCTGTGGAACGCAAGCGGCGAAGAGGGCTGCCAGTGCTGGCGTGGACCATCCGCGACGGACGGCAGGAAGCCCGGGCCCGGCGTTTCGCCGACAACATCATCTTCGAGAACTGTCGACCCTGACGGGGTCTACTTGCCCCGGACGTCGACCTCGATATTCGCACCGTGGGTGATGGTGTTGAACACCGGGGAGTACTCGGCCAGTTCCTGGAGTTTGGGCAGGTTCTCCTCGGCGGTCTTCACGCGGAAGCTCACGCGGATGTTGCGATAGCCCTTGGGGCAGTCGGGGTCGAGCCCCAGGAAGCCCTGGAGGTCGATGTCGCCCTCGACGGTCGATTCCAGTTCCTCGATCTCGATACCCCGGACGGCCGCGTGGGCGACCATGCTGGTGGTCATGCACGCGGCGAGGGCATTGAGCAGATGCTCGACGGGGTTGGGGGCACTGTCGGCCCCGGCCAGCACGGGCGGCTCGTCGGCCTCGAAGGTATAGGGCTGCTTGTGCTCGTGTTCCTGGCGACCGGTGTAGAAGCGCCCGACGGTGGAGCGGTTGTGGTTGCCCTCCAGCCAGCGGTTGGAGACGCGGAACTTCGAGTTGCCCAGTTCGGGTTCGTCCCGGACGGCCTCGACGGTTTCGCGGAGGGTCTGCAGGTCCACCCCGTTGAGGACGCGGGTCTTGGAGTACTTGGCCATTCTGGCCTCCTTTCGGCCCGGTGGGACAAACCGGCACCCGGGCCTGAATGATTATAGGAGGCACACCGGTGCGAATTACCAAATGCCCCGGTTCGCCGCGTCAGGAATAGGCGATGTCTCCGGCGTCGTTGAGGGCGTACCCGAAGCGCCGGACGTACTCCTCTCCGGGCGGGAAGCCGTCGTCGGCGGCCGCGAGCTTCTGCTGGAGGCGCTGGTCCAGTTCGGCGACCAATTCGGGGCGCTCCTTCACGAGGTTGCGGAGCTGGCAGGGATCCTCCTGGTTGTCCCACAGCAGTGTGGGCTGCTGGTGCCCGCGGACATAAGTGTACCGCTCGGTCCGCAGGCCGCGGTAGTCGTAGCCGTCTTTCCACTGGTGGAAGGGCAGGTAGCAGGCCAGCAATGCCTCGGCGTCGGGCAGGTCGCCGCCGTCGCGCAGCGGGGCAGAGAGGTCCCGCCCCTGCACCGCGGAGGGAACCGCCAGCCCGCAGAGCCCCAGCAGCGTGGGCATCAGGTCGGTGTACTCCACAACTTGCTCGATGGTCCGTGCACCGTTGGCAGCGCCGGGCATCCGCATGAGCATCGGCACCAGGACCGACTCGTCCTGGGGAACCTGCTTGATCAGCCCGCAGCGGTGCGAGCCGAGCATGTCCCCGTGGTCGGAGGTGAAGACCACGATGGTATCCTCGGCCAGCCCGGCCGATTCGATGCTCTCCAGCAGGTTTGCGAAGGCGTCGTCAAGGGCGGTGCAGTGTGCGTAGTAGCCGGCCGCCCATTGCCGGGCGTTTTCGGCGAGGTCTTCGGGCACGTTGGGTCGCAGTTCGATCGCGGCCGGGTCGTACATCTGCTTGTACTTCTCGGGGGCGTTGTCGATGGGAAAATGCGGGGGACCCCACGAGAGAAACAGGGCAAACGGTTCCCCGTCGGCCGACCGGCGCCGCAGGTATTCGCCGGCCTGGTCGGTCTGCGCGAATGCGTCGTAGCCTTCCCACTGGTGGAGGTCGTCGTCCTCGTCGTAGTAGTACGACCGCTGGTAGCTGTGGGAGCACTCGTAGGCCCGCCAGAACTCGAAGCCCAGCCGCCGGCTTGGCGGGATGGGTTCCTTGCGGCCGTGCCCGTCGATGTGCCATTTGCCGATCCACGCGGTGCGATAGCCGCCCTCGCGGAGGCACTCGCCCAGGAAGGGCCCGTCGTACATCTCGGCGAGACACTGGTCGTTGACGGTCATTCCGTGCCGGTGGGGGTAGACGCCGGTCATCAGCGTCGCCCGCCACGGGCTGCAGACCGGGCATCCGCTGGTGGCACGGGTGAACTGCAGGTTCTCGCAGGCGAAGCGGTCGAGATTGGGCGTGTGGACGTTCGGATCGCCGGCGTATCCCAGCGCCTGGGCCCGCCACTGGTCGGCAAACACGAAGACAAGGTTCGGCCGATCGGTTTTGTGGTCTGCATTGCTCATGGCGATATGGTAGGAAGCAGTCGGAGCAAACGGAAGGCGCTATCTTTATGGGCGTCCGTTTCGGCGTGTTTTGCCGGTTCCGGGACGCTATAATCCAAAGTTTCCATTAATACGCGATTGCGAAGGCGCCGGTTGCCCCACGGGCAGGGCAGCCCCATCGGGCCACCGGTTGCCCCTCTCGCTCGCTTTACAGGATGGAAAATGTCTCTGCGCATTC
>JBKHHV010000073.1:0-14282 GCA_046539005.1 Phycisphaerae bacterium | reverse complement strand
TTGTCCGGCCCGCAGCCGCAATTGGCCCCCACAGCCGCGGCGCCCTCGCGATTGGCCATCTTCGCCAGGTCGGCGGGCTTGTTGCCCATCATGGTGGCGGTCTTGTCCGGGCCCGAGGAGAAGGTCATGCTCACGATCACCGGCAGATCGACGGCGGTCTTACAGGCCTGCAGGGCGATGCGCGCCTCGTCCAGTTCGTTGAAAGTCTCCAGCACGATCGCGTCCACGCCGCCCCATTGCAGCGCCTCGGCGGCCTCGGTGAACGCCGCGGTAAGCCGCTGGGGCGAGACTTCCTCCATCATCACGATTTTGCCGGTGGGTCCGATCGAGCCGAATACCAGGGCGTCGTCCCCGGCGGCCTTCTTGCTGATGGCGGCCCCGGCTTCGCAGAGTTCGGCGGCGCGGTCGCCGGCGCCGTGCCCGTCCAGCACGAAGCGATTGCCGCCGAAGGTGTTGGTAATGATCACGTCGGCCCCGGCGTCGACGTAGCTGCGGGCGACGACCTCGACCGAGGAGGGGTTCTGCACGTTCATCAGCTCCGGCGCTCCGCCGGCCGAGAGACCCTTCTTCTGCAGTTCAGTGCCCCATGCCCCGTCCGAAACCTGCAACGAGGAGGCGGATTTCTTGAGATCCAGCGCCATGGTCTGCCTTCCTTTCCTGAATACCAGAAGGTACCCGCCACCGGCGACGCGGACAAGACACTCCAGTGACCTGCGGGCCAATTTCCGATACTCCGCCCGCAAGGGCTCCGGCTCAGTCCGTCTCGTCCAGCGAGGTCAGCCAGTCCCGCAGGTCCTTCTGCGAGGGGTCGATCCGCAGGCTTCTGCGGATGTTCCGCACGCCCGCGGCGGTGAGTTTGTCGTCCTTCACGCTTCGCCCGACCAGCACCTGCAGCTTGCCCAGCCGCGCCAGGGGCAGCGGGGCGTTGGGGTCGACCCGCACGGCCCGTTCGGCCCCGGCCATTGCCCGCCCGAAGCTCCCGGCCAGTTTGGCGGCGTCCGAGAACGCCAGCCAGGCCATCGCGTCGTCGGGAGATCGCTGGGCGGCTTCGGCGAATGCGAACATCGCCTTGTCGTACCGGCCCAGGTCCAGGTAGACCTCGCCCATGGCGGTGTGGGGCCGGGGCGATTCCTCGTCGGTCGACGCCACGAGATGCCAGTGCTTGAGGGCTTCGGTCAACTCGCCGCCTTTCTGGAGCAGGCAGGCGAGGTTGTAGCGGGCCCGCAGGTGTCCCGGCTCGGCCTGCAGAAGCTCGCGGTAGGCCTTCTCGGCCAGGGCCCGACGCCCCAGCCGCGAGCAGGCGACGGCGAAGTTGTAGCGGGCGGTCTGGTCGTCGGGCGAGGCGGTGAGGATGGCGTGGTAGACCTTCAAAGCCCGGCCGTATTGCCCGGCCGCCGCGTACGCCAGCCCCAGCCCGCGACGGGCCTCGGTGGCGTCGGGGGCAAGGTCGGTCGCCCGCCGGAAGCAGCGGATCGCCCGGGGTCTCTGACCGCCGGCGAGTGCATGGCGACCGGCCGCCAGCAGCAGCACGGGGTCGGTCTCGGCGTTAGGGTCGATTTCCTGCGGCGAGGGGACGTCCGTCTGCGCGGCAGCGTCCCAGGCGGTGGTGTCCAGCATCCATTCCGGCGGGGTCGGGTCGACCGACGGCGCGGGTGTCGGCTGCAGGTCGCTCGAAAGGTCGATGCTTTGCTCGGGCAGGGCAGCGGCGGCCGCCTGGTTGGCATCGGCTGAGCTTTGCCGCCCGGGTGGTTGAGCGGACGGCCGGGGCTTCGGCTCGTCGCGGCAGCCCAGAAGCAGCGCAGGCAGCAGGAGTGTCGGCAGGATGAGACGGTGCGATCGCATGGCGGCGATTATACGGCACACCGGGCGGCCGCGGAAGGGCGGGACGACAGGTTAACAGAACCGATTGCCCGGGACGGCAGGAGTTCGAGCACCGGCAGAATGTGAGTTGCAGGTATGGTTGCGATTCCTGCCTGGGAGGACGGATCGACGCGTTTGGTCTTGTGACAGGGCGACGTGAATGCTCCCGGCTGAATGGCTTCAGGCGGATATCCTGGCTGGTAACACGGACCGATGGAACGGGCGAGTCACGCAACAGGCGAACCGTTGACGTCTCTTCCGCAAGTAGCTGGCCGGCCGTGGGTGTATTCCCCCATATTTTTCCTGGGAGACCGGTGATTTTCTTTTGACAACCGGCAAAAGCATGTGCATTGTACATTGTGCAAAACGTAAAAATACTTCTGGGCCCGTGGGCGGCGCATACACTTCAGGTCAGGCGGCTCGGACAGCCAGACGGCCCGGCGGCTCGGATAGCCAGACAGCCGGGAAGTTGAGCGTCGGACGGCTGTAGAGTTGAACCAGCGGATCGCCGCAAAGCTGGACGACAGACGCTCGCAGAGTTGCGCGAGAAGCAGAAGTCGTCGAGGCAGGCGGAACGAAGATAGAGGGAAGTCGAGTACACGATGACCGAGCAGGCCGGCACAATCAGCGCATCTCACCGGCGTCCCGCGGGGCGTGGGGAAGGCGGGTTCGGCGGAGGCAGGGACGCTTCCGGCACCACGGCCGACTCGGCTCGGCTCAGCAGGCACTGGCCTCCGAAACTCTATCGCATTGGCGAGGTCGTCAGCTACAGCGGGCTCAGCCGCCAGACCATTCACAACTACACGACGATGGGGCTCATCCAGGAATGTCACTGGACTCCGGGCGGCCATCGCCTCTACGACCAGTCGGTGTTTCAGCGGCTGGACGAAATCGCGGAACTGAAGGCGTCCAACCGATCGCTGGCAGAGATCCGCGAGCATTTCGCCGGGCAGGACGCCCCGCGAACCGACGAGAACTGACCGCCGAGGGGCGGACATGTCCCGGGCTCCCCGCGAGCCCCGCAGTGTGCGAGAACGCATGAAGTGGCCAAGGAGGGCCACGATATGGCGAGTCTTCTCACCGACAGGCAGCAGCGCCCACCCCGGCCCCGGTCGACCGACCCGGCACGCCCGCGACAGGGGGCAACCTTCCATGAACCGGCGGGGGGCGCCTTTCCCCATGCAATTGGGTGTAAATCCGCCTGCGCACTGGACGAAGCCACGTTTGCCGGTTACACTCCGCAGCCTGCGTTGCCGGCCGAGCCGGCCAGGATCGCCCCCCGGTGCCATATCCGCAGGGGTGCTGAAACGCTCGCGGAAATCCTGGCGGACTGCGACACTTCGATTCTCTCTCGGTCGGCTCGATCGATAGCGCCCCATCGGGGCGGAGGTGCCGACGTGTCAGCAGACAGCCGAAACAGGCTGAGAGAGTTGATGAGAGAGGCCACCCAGTGCCGGACCATCGCCATCACTTCAGGCAAGGGCGGGGTCGGCAAGAGCAACGTGGCGCTGAACCTGGCGATCCTGCTGGCGGCCGCGGGCAACCGCGTGGCCGTCGTGGACGCCGACCTGGGCATGGCCAACCTGGATGTGCTGCTGGACCTCACCGTGCGGGGCAACCTTTCGCACGTGATGGCCGGGCGGAAGACACTGGAAGAGATCCTCATCCACCTGCCCAACGGGGTGCAATTGGTGCCCGGGGCAAGCGGGCTTGCACGGGCGGCCGAGATGTCCGACCTGCAGCGGACCCGCCTGGAGCGCGAACTGCTCAAACTCGAGCAGGACAACGACATCATCCTGGTCGACACCGGGGCGGGGATCAGCCCCAACGTGGTGAACTTCGCCGCATCGGCCGACAATGTGATGATCGTCACCAGCCCGGAGCCCACCGCCATGACCGACGCCTACGCGGTGGCGAAAGTGCTCTCCCACGGTGGATACGACGGACACATGAGCCTGCTGGTCAACATGGTCAGCGGCCGACAGGAAGCCCGGATGACCCACCAGCGGGTTTCGGGCGTTGCCAGACAGTTTCTCAACACCACAGTGTACGACGCGGGCTACATTCTCGAGGACCCCAAGCTTCGCGAGGCGGTCCGTCGCCGCGAGCCGGTGGTGCTGTCCTACCCGCGTTGCCCCTCCAGCAAGTGCCTGGCCGCCCTGGCAACCAAGCTGTGGGCCGGCGGGGCACTGGTGGGCCGGAAGGAGAGCTTCTTCCGGCGAGTGGTGAACTGGTTTTCATAAGGAGACTTGCGCGAACCTGCCCCAGGGCGGTTCCTGCGGGGAGCTTGGCCAATGGAGTGGCCGACATGCCCGCCCGCAGAACGGCCGGACAGAAAAACGGCAGGAATCACTAAAGGATCGAGCCAAAGGCGAGTTAATAACACTGTCGAGACGCCTGTCCGCCGAGGAGGGTGCACTCGACCCCGAATGACTTCGGGCGTCACTGGCCGACCTGGTCGAAGGCGAAACGCGGACACGTCCGGAGTCGTATCTCTCCGCTGCCGTCGCTTCCCATCGGCCCCAGCAGAAACCGGGCAACGAGGGCTCACCCGACGAGCCGACCTCGTGTCGAGCAAAAGGAGTGCCAAAGGCATGAGTATTCGAACCAAACACACCAAGGCCCCGCAGGAAGTCGTCGACGGATGGTGGGAGCGTCTCAAGGAGCACGGCGACGAGAACGCGCGCAACTGCATCCTCGAGAACTATCTGCCCATCGTCAAGTACACTGCCGAGAGGCTGCATACCAAACTGCCCGGTGAAGTGGACGTGGACGACCTGATCTCGGCGGGGATCTTCGGGCTCATGGACGCCGTCAAGGCGTTCGACCCCGAGCGCGGCGTGAAGTTCGAAACCTACTGCGCTCCGCGTATCCGCGGGGCGATCCTGGACGAGCTGCGATCCATGGACTGGGTGCCGCGACTGGTCCGGGCCCGGGCCCACAAGCTTAATGACGCCCTGCACTCCCTGGAAGCCCAACTGGGACGCAAGCCCGACGAGAAGGAACTCGCCCGCCAGATGAAGCTGTCGATGAAGGAGTTCCGCAAGGTCCACCGCGATGCCCAGGCGACCGGCATGGTCTCCCTGTCTCGCAAGTGGTTCGAGACCGACTCCAACCGCGACATCTGCGAGATCGACGTGCTGGAAGACAAGCGCAGCGACGACCCCCTGCGGACCGCCCAGCGAAAGGACGTCAAGGACCTCATCACCCGCGGGCTCAACCGGGCCGAGCGGCTGATTATCATACTCTATTACTTCGAGCAGATGACCATGAAGGAGATCGGCGAGACGCTGGATCTTTCCGAGTCGCGCGTCAGCCAGATGCACTCGGCGATTCTCTCCCGCCTCAAGGGTCAACTCCAGCAGCGGCAGAAAGAAATCCGCGTAAGCTGACTTTCCTGCTCCGCCGCAGAGAACATTCCTGTTTCGACCGGCGCCACGGCGCCGCCAACGCCCGCCTCCACCAGCGGGCGTTGCTTTTGCGACGCCACAATGCCCTGCGCCGGCGGCCGGGCCGGGCGGATCGCTCCCGGGCGGCCAAATCGCATTTTTCGCAGGGGGGGCGGTTTTGCCTTGACCGGTTCCCCTGCGGACACTACCATTCTGGGCTCTTCAGGAAACCCGCCGCCTGTGCGGGCTAGGTCAGAAGAACAACGCAGCAGATGGAACCACACGCCCCCATCGTCTAGCGGCCTAGGATATCAGGTTCTCATCCTGGAGACCGGGGTTCGAGTCCCCGTGGGGGTGTTCGATCGAGCAGGTCCGGCAGGCATAACCTTCCTGACCTGCTCTTTCTACGCGCGGCCTGGCCGTGTGAACGTACCCGGGGGGGAAGCACATTTTCTTCACCGCCTCGTGGGCGGGGATTGCCGCCATTCTCAGTCCATCGGTACAATATCCGGTGGAATACCGAGGTATTCCCACTGAGGGGGCAGGTCCTGCGCGACGTGCCCGGCCGCCCCCCCAAGCAGGATCCGGCGCCCCGGGGCCGGGCGGAACCTGGAGCCTGGCCCCTGTGAGAATCGCGATGAAAAAGTTCTCCCCTGCCCTGATTTCTGTGGCAGTTCTCTGTTCAGTCTCAGCCCTGACTGCCGCAGACGGAGACTTCCGCAGGCCCCTGCACCGTGCGAGCAAGAGCCCTAAGGCCCCGACCATCGACACCCGCACGCTGACCTCCTTCGCCGAAGACCTGGACGGGCTCAAGGCCGAGCTGTCGCTCTCCGACGAGCAGGTCAAGAAGATGCAGCAGATCCGCGACCAGCGCGACAAGGCCATCGAGAACTGGAACGCCGCCAACGAGAAGAAGATCGAGAAGATCGAGGACCGGGCGTGGTCATGGTGGCAGGGGAATTCCTCTCCCAGGAGAATGACAAGCAGATGAAGAAACTCACGGCACAGCGGAAGGGGCGATTCTGCCTTGTCCGCCTGGGCGGCAAAAGCAGGAAGGTTGCCCCCGAGTAGAGAACCGATCCATTCCTTCTCGGCCGACGAGCAGGCTGGTACGGATCCACCGTTGGGCGAAGCGCAAGGAGATACAGACATGAGGAAGAAGATCGCCGCCACGTTACTGCTGGTCGCTGCGGCCGTTGCTTCGGTCTGTGGCGACGGACCTGAGGGGCAAGGGAACATCAAAGTCGGTCCCGTCGATCCCAATGATGCCCCCATGATGCCCTACGAAGGAGGCCCTCAGCTTCTTCCCGATGAGATCGGCCCTGCACGTTCCGCGGAGACCCGGGTCGAGGTGGAGTCGGCCGATTGCGAGAAGTTCCTCGCCCGGGCGCTCAAGGAATTCCCCCGGCACCCCCGCAAGGCCGATCCTGACAACTTCGCCAAACTCTCTCAGCTTGAGCAGGTGGTCCTCCTGGCCCGCTGGAGCAAGGCCCGGAAGAAATGGTTGGCCGACCTGGCCGACAGGCAGACCCCGCCGTTGAGGCTGATCTTTCCGTCGCCGGGAAAACCCAAAGCCGACGGAAAACTCAGTATCGAACTGCATCGTGTGGTGAGGACACCCGACCGGGCACCGCAGCCGGTGGTGCTGCGGCTGAAGGCGACCGGCACGTCCGCCAAGTCCCTGCTCCAGGCGGCCGGGCGGCACGTGGAAGCCATCGCCCAGCTCCGCCGGGCATCCGTGAAGCTGCTGCCGGCCGAGCGGTTCGCCAACGCCGCGGACGATTCGAACTCCCAAATCACCGACTGGCAACCCGCCGCCAAACCTGCCACCAGGCCCGCCGACCAGAAGAAAGCCACCATCCGGCCGGCCAAGCAGGCAGCCCGTGAGGCCCTGGTTCTGGATATGGACATCTCCCGGGTCGAACTGGTCCGGTCGAAAGTAGACAAGGCGAAGTTCCACGGTGGTCGCCCGGCAGCGGGGGCTAAGGGCGCTGTGGTCCAGTTCTTCGGCGAGAAGCAGTCGGCCGATGATGTGATCTTCCTGATCGACAAGAACGGGTCGATGGCCCAGGACGGTTGGCTTGACCGCGCCGCCCGCGAGACCCTCATCTCGATCGCCAGACTCGGGCCCAAGCAGCGATTCCACCTGATACTTTTGGACGAGGGCTCCTGCATCCAGGCACCGGCCAGACGGCTTGTGAAGGCCGTCGACAAGAACAAGGTCGAAGCTGTAGAATTGCTGGAAAAGGTCCGGGGCGGCGCGACCGAGCTGCTGCCTGCCCTGAAGGAGGCGTACCGCCACATGGCCGGCTCCGGCAAACGCCGGCAGGTCATCTTTGTGGTCACCAACGGAAGGCTCATCGACAGGCTGGAGGACCTCGTCAAAATGATGGGAAAGATGGACCCCAAGAAGCAGGTGATTGTGAACACGGTCTTCCTGAATGCCCACGACGACAAGAAGACTGTCCAGCAACTCAAGGGCATCGCCGAGGCCGGGGGCGGCAAGCTGATCGAGGTGAAAGCTGACGCCTGACCCGCCGGAAAAATCGGCGGTATCAAAAAAATGCGAAAAATCGCCCGAACGGTTGTATCGCCTGCTCCGATTTCAGTAGAATCAGTACGGCAGCGGGACGGTGACACCTTCGGCCCGCTGCTGTGTCGGCCTCGGCCGGCGCATGCGTGCCCCCGGAGACGTTCGGGGGAATGGGAGTCCGGCGGCCCAAAGGGCGACGGCCGGGCAGGACGCAGCATTCAGGAAGGAGGTGGTCCGTGACACAATATGATATAGGTGGCCTGCGTTAGGCAGGTAACGTGCCTGCTGACGCAGGGACACAATCGATACCCGGGCCCGTGGCGAATTCCTCGTTGCGGGCCCGCGGTTGTTTTTGCGCCCCTTCGCCCCCGACACGGCGTCTGGCAATGACCATTGCATCCGAAAACGGCCGGGCGCAAGGGCAGTTCATACGCGTGTTTCCCCGTCGCGACCGCCAGTGCAGCCGATCCGCGGGGCATGCGCAATTCCAGCAGAGAGTCTGTTGCGTATGCGCCATGACTGCGTACGATCGTAACATGAAGAAACCCACGCATGTAACCGTGATTGTGCCCCCCGACATGGAGCTCAATCGTACGGTGCGCCGCGGCCTTGGGGGCTGATTCTCATTCCGCCGCGGTGCGTGGTCACTCGACGTTCGACCGACATCCTCGCCATCGAAGACGCCGCCGTCGCCGAGGCGATCCGGATTATCCACCGCCACCGGGACGAGGCCTACACCGTCGCCGAGGTCGTGCGCGAACTGGGCCGCTACTCCGCCTTCTCTACCACCAGGCTGGTCATGTCCACGCGGTACCCGGCGTGGTTGCCTTCGTTCACCACGAACTCCACCGGCGTCTTTTCGCTTAGTACCTTCAGCGGCACCGGCAGCAGCAGGATGCGATTGACGTTGTCAGCGGTATAGGCCTTGGGCAGATCGAGGGTGGCCTCGCCGACCTTCACCGTCGCCTCGCCGGGGGCCACATGTTCCACCACCAGTTTCAGCCACGCACGCTTGGCGTCGTTCAACCACTTTCCGTCGACCGCCACGGTCGTCCTAAACGGTTCGTCGCGCTTCACCGTCTGCAGAATATCCGGCGAGAAGAACTGCTTCTGCTGTACCTCATCCTTGGCAGTTACCTTGCCTTCCAGGGGCAACTCGATCTTCCACGCTCCGCGTCCCTGGATAGTGACTTCGAAGCTCAGTTCCTTCTTCCCGGCCGCCTTCACGTCCTCGCCGGGGCGGCTGATCTGGTAGTCGCTCTTGTCCACGTGCGTCAATTCGGCTCGGCCGTCGCGGAACTTCGTCCCCTTCGGTGCCTTGACGGTAATGCGGACAGGGTGGTCGTGGCGATGGTCGTTGAAGACCACGAACACCAGCCGCTGCCCGTCGAAGTCCGGCGGCATGGCGTTGGGGTCGGTGCCGTCGATGCTCGCGACGGTCCACACCTGCGGGTCGGATGTTTCGCACTCCACCAGTCGCCCGCGGAGGTTCCGCATGAGCCCGTAGCCCACGTGCAGCGCCTTCTGCGTGGAGGTGGGGTGGATCATCGTTCGTCCGCGGGCCTTGTCCGGCGTGCGGTATACGCAATAGAGGATGTCCCGCAGGTTGTAGGACATGCGGCGGTATTCGGTGGCCCGGCGTGCCTCGGCCGACGAACTGATATTCCCTCGCGAGGGGGCGTCCAGCAGGTCATTGGTCTCGGTGTTGTAGCTGTAGAGCCACTTGTCGTGCTTGGTCACGCCGTAGGCGGTGAGCACCTCGTAGGTGCCCGGCATGGCTGTCACGTCGCCCTGGTAATGATGCTCGTGGATGCCGTCGATGTACTCGATATTCCGATCGATGGTGTTCTTGTACAGCAGGTCCCACGCTGCCCAGTGGTCCTCGTTCCAGCGGAAGCCCCACCCGGCGATGGTGGTGATCTGCGGGTTGTGTTTTTTGACCTCCGAGGCTATCACGCGGTACATCGTGTCGTAAATCCAGCCGTTGCCCTTGCCCGACCAGTACGTAAATGCCGTCTCGTCCACCACCTCCAGCTTGCCCTTGTCGTCGGGCTTCCAGACCAGGTGCGGCACGACGGGGCCGTCCTCCAGAGCCGGGTTGGGGGTGAGGGCCTTGGGCATCGCCGCGTGCAGAAGGGTGCGGTTGAGCACCATGCGCTGGTACTTGGAGACTTTGTCGGCGCGGGCCTTCTTCAGTAGATCGCGGGCTTTGGGCGGCAGGTCGGTGTTGTCCCACCGGTCCAGGGCGGGCAGTTCGGTGGAGTCCAGCAGCCCGTTGAGTTGCTTGGTGACCTGTCCCTGCAGGTGACGGCTGGGTTCGCCGCTGTTGGGATCATAGCGGTCCCAGTGTTTTGCGCGGGCAAGTGCCTTGTTCAGCAGCTTTGCCACCGGCGTTTCGGCGCGGGTCGCCTTGACGAAGCCCGACCAGTCGGTGATGTCGCTGTCGTTGAAGCCGGGCCTCAGCTTGATCTTCACCGGCCCGCCCTCCTTGGCGAGATCCTCGCGGAAGTAGTGGTTGTGGAGGTTGACCTTGTCCTTGCTGCCCCAGTGGAGATATGGCTCGTTCCAGAACTCCAGCACTACCTCGCCATACTTCTGGAAGTCGCGGCTGTTTTCGGCGAGGTTCCTGGCCCAGTGCTTGAACGACCGCCGCCACGTGTTGGGCACGCGGACCAGCCAGGCCGGCTCCTTCCGCTCGCCGAAACACTCGATGTAGAACATCTCGGTCGGTCCGTGCTTGGGACGCGGCTTGATGATTTCCGGGAAGGTCGCCTCGATCAGCCGCCGGTTGTACTTGTATACCTCCACGTCATCGCGGTCGTCGCGGGTGACGTGTTTGACCAATTCCTGCGGGATGTCGTAAGCGGCCCATGCTTCGGCGTTGTAGAGGTCTTCGATCTTCAGCAGGGTGGACAGGAAAGCCCGCAGGTCGCGCGGGGAGTTCTTGCCGTCGCGGCTCTTGCGATGTTTCTCGAGGCTGAACTTCTCGAATCGGGTGAGGAACTTCCCGCCGTTCACGCGCGAGTGCAGGTACTTGACCAGCGTGGCGTGCTTCTCCACGTCCCCGGCGAAGGCCTTCATCAGCGGCTTCCAGTCGGTAAAGCATCTGGTGTGGAACTTGTACCAGTCCTGCCACGGGTTGCGGGGGTAGCTGCGGGCGTAGAGGTTCCGCTGGCAGCCCGGGCGGTACTCCTGGGGCATGTTCCCGGCAAAGCCGCCGAACAGCGGGGCGGGCACCACGTTATGATCGTTGATGCTCAGCATTCTGCCGGTGCAGGCGGCCTCGGCCGGGACGAGGTCCTTACCCGTCGAGGGGACCAACTCCAACTTCTGCAGCGTGAAGTTCACCTTCCCCACGCCCAGCGGGTTCACCACGCCGATCGCCACGTGTGAAATCTGCGAGAGATCCATCACGTAGTCTTCATCGATGTGGCTGCCCGGGGCGACCCACTCGGCCTCGGAGAAGTCAGCGAACTCCACCTCCGCGGAGTTGGTCTTGTCCACCAGCGGAACCGCCGACCTGAGGTAATACCAGCTTCCGTCCTTTTCGCGCATCCACAGCGTCACGTGGACGTCGTCGCGCGGGTGGTCGGTAGTGATGGTGCAACGCAGGCCGCCGTAATTGCGGAGATCGGACACGCTGGACAGCTCCTGCACCGCACAACGCATGTGGTTCCAGTTGACCCTTTTGGTGCCCATGTCGAAGGAGAACGCCACGCCCTTGCCTTCGGCATCGCCCTGGTTCCAGGTGCCCGGCAGGCGGAAGGGAGCCACCGTACCCACGATCTTGCCCTTGACGTCCTTCTTGCCGCCGTCGGGGTGCTGGATGACCGCCTCGTAGCTGCCGCTGACGGAGCGGTTGCCTTCCTTGTCGGCCTGGTCGGAGAACGTGGCCGAGAACTCGACGTCGATCTCGCGCTTTTTGCGGTCGGCCGGTACCCATGCGTCGGGATGGATGGTGATGTGAACGGTCCCGCTTACACCGTCGTCGGTTACCTTGAGCCCGGTGTTTTTCACGGCGTGGCTGGATGTGTTGTATTTGTAGGCCTTGCCGGTGAGGCTTCGCCACTCGCCGGCCGCCCGCAACAGCGACACCTCGAAATTCGCCGGGTCTTTGGACCGGGGCAGCAGCCCGACCAGCATGATCTTCGCCTGGAACGTGTCGGCCGAGACCTTGTGCTGCTGGAACGGCTTGCCGGTGAGGTTGGCGGTTTCGGGTTGGGTCCCGGCCGATTCCTGCTGGGCCGCCATCGGCAGGGCAATGCAGCAGATTACAATGGCCACAACGGTTACGACAGCAAGGCGCGCGGCGATACGGGACATTCGGCATCCTTTCATGTGCTTGTGTATGGCGCCCGGACCCCCTTTCGGGTGTCGGCGCCTGTTGCACATGTAACCCCCGGATGCCGCATGCGTTTCTGCCCGGGGCGGTATGTTTCGCGCAGATCGGCCGCAGGGCGGGCGCTATTTCTGCCGCGCCAGCACCAGCACCGAGTAGGCGGTGGAGACGTCGCGTCCCCAACTGCCTTCCCAGCCGCCGTCGGACTTCTGCCTCCGCAGCCGTTGATTCTTCTGTGCCCCGTCAGGAGTTCCATGCGGTCCAACGTCAGCAAGTAGTAGTATGCCACCGACGAGTTGGTCAGCGACTCCTCGAACCGCGGTGCCAGCCAGCGGATGCCGCGGTCTATCGCCGACTGCGCCTGTGGATTTTCCCCACCGAGTTGCTTGTGGCAGAGGCCCAGCGTCGCTACGGCCGCGGCAGTCATGGTGGGGGTGCTGGGAGTTCCCTGCTGGCTGTAAGGCCAGCCGCCGTCGGGGTTCTGTGTGCGGACCCAGTACCGCATCACCTGTTTCCAGAACTCCGCGGGCACGTCCTGCCCGGTCTGCAGGCCGGCTTCCACACCCATCGCGGCGTAGTGGCTGTTGGACTGGTCGGAGATGTCCTCCACCTTCGGTTCGACCACGTAGGTGTAGGCGCCCTTCACGCTCCCGCCGACCAGACGGCGGACCTCCTTCTCCAGCGGTTGGCGGAAAGCACTCGCCCCCTTGGCCGTGGCGGCCTGGTAGGCGTTGGCACGGACCGCCACGGTGTAGGTCTTGTCCGACGTCACGTCGCGCAGATACGCCAAAGCCTTCTGAAGGGCAGGGTCGTCCGGCGAACTGCCCGACTCCAGCAGGGCCCAGACCGCCATGGCGGTCGAGCCGCCGGGGAAATCTTCCGGGGCGGTTTCCCACGATCCGTCGTCCTGCTGGCGTGCGAGCAGGAAGTCTCTTCCGGCCGCGATGGCTTGCAGACGTACGGTCGCGCTGCTGTCGTTGGAGAGGTCTGTCGAACAACCGGCCGTGAATGCAAGTAGCGACACGGCGAAAACCAGGGTGAAAGTAGGTGCGTTCATGGTATCTCCCTTTCGTGACGACGTGGATTGGTGACGTCTGCGTATCATTGTAGGCACGGAAAGCCACTCGGGACAGAGATCGTCGACGAGTTGGACGAGGCTGCCAAGGCATTGGCGAACGCCGGTAACCGGCGTCGGCCGACCCTGCGCCGAGAGTACGAGTATACTTCTGTAAGAGATGGTACAGGAAACCACCACAACAGACCAAGGCAGCCCGGGTTCTCTCAAGCTTAAGAAAGAGCTTGGTTTGTGGGACGTGTACTGCATTGCCACCGGTGCCATGTTCAGCTCCGGGTTCTTCCTGCTGCCCGGGTTGGCGGTCATGTACGCCGGGCCCTCGGCGGTGCTGGCGTATCTGCTGGCGGGGCTGCTGATCGTGCCCTCGATGCTCTGCATGGCCGAGTTGGCGACGGCGTTGCCTCGGGCGGGTGGGGCATACTATTTCATGGACCGCAGTCTCGGACCGGCCGTCGGTGCGGTGACGGGGATCGGCACATGGTTGGCGCTGATCACGAAGTCCGCCTTCGCACTGGTCGGCATGGGGGCTTACCTGGCCGTGGCGCCGGGACTGGGGCAGTTTTTCTCTCCTGGAACGCTGGGCACCACGTGGCTTATCAAGGTGATCGCCTGCGGGCTGACCATCCTGTTCGTGGCGATCAACATCTTCGGCGCCAAGGAATCCACCCGCCTGCAGTCGCTGCTGGTGTTGGCGATTCTGGGCGTGATGGCGTTTTTCGCCGCCGAAGGACTGTGGCACGTCGCTGGGCGACTACCGGCCGGGGCCTTGAAAGACAGGTACACGCCGTTCCTGCATTCGCGGGAAGGGCTGGGCGGCTTGGTGGGCACCATCGGCCTGGTGTTCATCTCGTACGTCGGTCTTCCCCAGATCGCCAGCATCAGCGAGGAGGTCCGCCGTCCGGAGCGGAACCTGCCGCTGGGGATGATCCTCTCGCTGGGGACCGCGACGCTGGTATACGTGGTGGGCACGTTCATCATGGTCGCGGTGCTGGGACCGGATCGCCTGGCCGGCGACCTCACGCCCGTCGCCACCACCGCCGACGAACTGAGCGAATGGTTGCCGAACTCGCTGGGGCTGATTCTCGT
>JBKHHV010000327.1:0-3653 GCA_046539005.1 Phycisphaerae bacterium | reverse complement strand
TGCTGAAGATGCTCGAAGGCACCGTGGCGAACATTCCCCCCCAGGGCGGGCGAAAGCACCCCGAACAGCAGTACATCCAGATGGACACGACGCACATCCTGTTCATCTGCGGCGGAACCTTCACCGGGCTGGACGACATCATCCGCAAGCGACTCGGCCGACAGATGATCGGCTTCGGCAGCGAGGACAAGTCGCGCGAGAACGGCGAGGACATCGGCAACGTCCTGCAGCAGGTCGAGCCGCACGATCTGGTCGAATTCGGCATGATTCCCGAACTCATCGGGCGCCTGCCGGTGGTGACGGCGCTGGACGCACTCGACGAGGAGGCGATGATTCGCATCCTCACCGAGCCAAGGAACGCCATCTGCCGGCAGTACAAGCGCTTCTTCGAACTGGAGGAGACGCACCTGGAGTTCGCGGAGGATGGGCTGGTGGAGATCGCCCGCAAGGCGCTCTCCCGCGATGTTGGCGCGCGTGCCCTGCGGGCCGTGGTCGAGAGCGTGATGCTGGAGCTCATGTACGACCTGCCCGACCACAAGGAGGACGGGGCGACCTACGAGATCACCGGCGAACTGGTCCGCGGAGACGTGGAGACCACGCTGTTCAGCGCCAGAAAGGGCGACGAAGAGAAGAAGAAGGAAAGCGCCTGACCGAGGCGACCCAACTGAAAGCACCGAAGCCCGGGGAGAGGTCTCCGGGCTTCTTCTTTGCGCGGCGATGGGGTACATTGCCCCCATGGACGGGCCGATCGTACATCTCTGCTACGCGGGCATCAGCGGGGCCACCGCCGTTGCCATGGACATCGCCGCCGGGTCGAACAGCCCAACCCGCCACGCCTTCGTGCTTTATGGCCGCTGCGAGCCGAACCCGTCCCACGCGCGGCGCCTGCGGCAGATGGGCTGCCGGTGGCGATACGTCCGCAAACGCGGGCCGCTGGACGTGCCGGGCTGCTGGCGCACCGCCAGGGCGATCCGCTCGCTGAACCCCACAGCCGTGCTGTTTCACGGGGTGCGGACGTTCCCGGTCATGCCGCCGACGCGATGGCTCACGCTGGGCGTCCCGCGCATCCTCGTTGCTCATTCGGCCGTGGAATTGCTGGACACGGTATTCTGGCGTGCCGTCGCCCGCATGGCGATGGGCATGTGCTCTGCGGTGATCGCCGTAAGCCTTCGCCAGCGCGAATGGCTGTGCGGGCTCACCGGCCGTTTCCGTCGCCCGCCCTCGGTTACGCACATTCCCAACGGGCTCGATGCAGCATTCTGGACGCAGGCCGCCTCGGCGCCGTCGGAGTTGTCCCCGCCGTATCGCCTGGCGATGGTGGGCGCACTGGTCCCCGCCAAGGGCCAGAGGACGCTGCTGGAGGCCTGCGGCGTGCTGCAGGAGAAGGGCATGCCGACCCGGGTCACCCTTGTCGGCGACGGCCCGGCTCGCCCGATGCTGGAGGACTGCGCCCGGAAACTCGGTTTGGCCGAGGCTGTTACGTTCACCGGCGGCCTCCCGCCCGAGGGCGTGCGCGATGTGCTGGCGGATTGCGACGTCTACGTGCACACCTCGGCGGTGGAGTCGTTCGGGTTGGCGATCGCAGAGGCGATGCTGACAGGTCGACCGGTGGTGGCTGCCGACGGCCCGGCCGCCCGGGAACTGGTGACGCCGGAGACGGGCTGGCTGTTCCCGCCCAAGGACGCCGACGCGCTGGCCGAAACGCTGCTTTGCGTGAAGGCCGACCCGCAGGAAGCCGCCCGCCGGGCCCCCAATGCCCGCGACTTCGTCCGCACGCATCACGATCGGGGCGAAATGGCGGCCGCGTACGAACGCATCGTCGAGGCGGTCGTTCAGAATCGCATGCCGAGGTAAGTCACGTTGCGGCCGGTCTCCAGGCGCAGCAGTGCCAGCAGCAGGTAGCCCACGCCATCGACGGCTGCGTAGTGGTCCTTGCGGTCGCTCCCGCGGAAGAGCCCGCGATGCACCAGCTTCGCCACGGCCTGTCTGGCGAGTTCCTCGGCCATCCGTTGCGGCTGATCGTTCTCCAGCACCTCCGCCGCACCCAGCAGGAAGTGGATCGCCCGTCCGTAGCTCTCGGCGTAGACCGGGTCGATCGCGCTCGATGGGGGTCGCGAGGCGAGCACGCGGACCCACCGCTGCACCGCCAGCCCGAAGCTCGCCTTGCCCGTCCGGCGATACAGTTCCAGGCAGGTCTCGGCCAGCGACAGCGGGTAATCGTGCGTCGGGAACGTGCCGTTCCAGGGATCGGCGTATTCGCCGGGCTGGTACTCGGTGGTCCGTTCGCGCTGGGGCAGCCCGTCGACCACGCGCACCATCCCCCAATACTGCTCGGTTTCGGAGTCGAAGGCATGCCTCAGGTACGCCTCCACGGCCTCGGCGGCCATCTCTTCCAGTTCGCGCCGGCCCGTCAGCGTCGCCGCGTGCAGCAGGCATCCGCCCCACAGGCCGACCTCGCTGGTGCACACGTGCTTGTCCCACCGCTGGGAGGTGGGGTTGTTCTCGACCAGCCCGCTCTGCTGGCCGCGATGCTGGAAGCTGAAACGCCCGATGCGCACCGCCAGTTCCGCCAGCGATTCGTCGGTTCGCGCCGGGGCGAGCTGGGCGTACAGCCACGCCAGCGACTCGACGAGAATCCCGCCCGACTCCAGGAAAGCGTGGTCGCGCTTGCCGTCGGCGTGGCGGTTGAAGCCGCCACGGTCGGCATCGAACACGTGTCGTTCGCCCATGGCGCGGATGCACCGCTCCACCGCCTTCTCGTCGTGTCGCCAGAGCAGTTCCCAAGGCACCCGGACCGGTCGCATCTCGAACAGTTCGCCGTCGGTCTGGTCGGGGTCGATCGGCTCGGGTTCCTCGCGGCCGTGGAACTGCATGACGCAGTCGTGTTCGGCGCTCCAGTAGTAGTGGTTTCCCCACAGCCACAGCCCGCTTCGACTGATACAGCGGTCGAGAAACGCCCGGACGCAGGCGTCGGCCGCCAGGGCCCATTGCAGGCGTCCCACGCTGCGGGAGACGTTGTGGGCGGCGACCAGCGAGGGCAGGTCCCAGTAGAGGCTCGAGCCTCCGGGGGCGTCGATATTGCGATAGGTCCGCGCGGGCGTGTCCGGCTCGGTGGCGGGGTATTGGCCGGTCCCGCAGTCGAGCTTGGACGGCCACATGCCGTTGGGCGTCTTTCCGAAGGTGGCGGCCCCGACCATGACCAGCCGGTCGAAGTGCGTCTGGATAGTGCGAAGGTAGCTCATGCTCCGAGTTTCCACGTCCGTTCGTGGCAGGGCAAGCGAAAACGGCGGCGGTTACATCGACGGAACCGAACGCCTCAGGAACCGACCGTCCGCAGGGTCAGCACGGCGATCTCCGGACGCGTGAAGAACCGCACCGGCAGGCCGCTGCAGCCGGCGCCGCTGTTGGTGAAGCCGGTCATGCCACGGTATTTCCAGAGCCCTTGCAGGTACCGTTTGCCGCGGTGCAGGTGGGTAATGACCGCGCGGCCGCCCGGCAGGCAGACCTGCCCGGCGTGGGTGTGCCCGCAGAGGTAGAGGTCTACGCCGGCCTCCGCCGCCTGCGAGTAGAACTCCGGGGAGTGGACCATAGCCAGGGTGAACCGGTCGGAGGCTTCCTGCAGGGCATCAACATCCCGGCCGCGTTTTCCCAGC
>JBKHHV010000072.1:0-14348 GCA_046539005.1 Phycisphaerae bacterium | reverse complement strand
CGACGAGGATCATCCCGCCGTTGCAGTACATCAACTGCGGAACCTTCCAGACGATATTCTTCGGGTTCCGCTTGTCGGGGATCATCCCCGTTCTCTCTCGGCCGCGGTCGTCCTCGTACTTTCCCTTCTTCCAGTCCCATTCCCGCCATTCGGTCACCGGGTTGCAGTCCGGCGGGTAGATGCCACGCCCGTTGCCGCGATAGCCGATGAACCGGCTTTCATACTCGCCTTCCGCCACTGCCGCGGAGGTCGCCAGGAGAAGGAACAACGTCGTTCTGATCACTGCACTCGTACTCATACGGGTATTCCCTTTCACGATCATCGGGTAAACGAATCCGGCACGGCTGTGCCCACGCGAGACCCGCCCGTCGCGGGCGCACCGCCCTGTTTGTTGAACGTTTCGCGTACCGATGCGGTGACGCCTCCATGACCCAAAACGCCTCCCGCAGCCCCAAATCGAACGAAAAGGACACTGTCGATGATCGGAATGGCGCATTTCGGGATCCAGCCAACACCCGATCGCACAGTTTCGGCCTCTGGCCTCAGGGGCAGCCTACACTTACATGAAGGTTCCGGGCCACGCCCTCGCCGCCCCGGGCAAGCACGCCCCTTTCAGGAAGGACCGCCTTTGCGGATCACTGTCGCCTACAACCTGCGGACCGAGCTGACCGAAGAAGAGGCCGAACTCCTCCAGCAGGAGGACGTCGACCGAATCGTAAGCACGCTCCGCGAACTCAAGCACCAGGTGACGGCCCTGGAGGTCTCCGGGCCGCTGGACGACGTGGTCGACAGCCTCTACAACAGCGACCCGGACCTGATCTTCAACGTCGCCGAGGGGACGGTCGGCTCCAGCCGCGAGGCGTTTTACCCCGGGCTCTACGAGCAACTGCGGCTGCCCTTTACCGGGGGCAATGCCGCCCTGCTGCACATGAACCTCGACAAGCACCTCGCCAAGACGGTCGCCGCTTCCCACGACATTCCCGTCCCCCGCGGTGTCCTGCTGACCCGCGAGAACCAGAAATTGCCCGACGGGCTGCGCTACCCGCTCATGCTCAAGCCCAACTCCGAGGGCTCCAGCAAGGGCATCTCGCAGGATTCGGTGGTCGAGACCCCCGAGCAGTGCCGCTGCAAGGTCCAGTCGCTGGTCAACAAGTACCCGGCCGGAGTGGTGGTGGAAGAGTTCATCGCCGGGCGTGAACTCAGCGTACCGCTGCTGGAGAGCTACCCGGGCAAGATCCTGGAGATCGTCGAGCACACTTTCGATCTCGATGCGATCGGCGGCAAGTACAACATCTACGACTACGACATGAAACAGGGCGGCGAGAGCGCGGCCGCGGTGGGCGTGGTATGCCCACCGGAACTGGAAAGACGCCGGCGCAAGGCCGTCCTCGACATGGCCCGGCGGGTCTTCTCCATCATGGACTGTCCCGACTTCGGCCGCGTGGACATCCGGCTCCACGAGGACGGGACACCGTATTTCATCGAACTGAACCCCCTGCCGTCGCTGCACCCCAAGGCCTCGCTGATGACCGCGGCCGCTACCCGCAAGCTGGTCTTCAAGGACGTGTTGCGACTGATCATTCGCTCGGCGGCGCGGCGGTATAACCTGTCGGTTCGCGCCCCGCGTCGACCTCCGGTGGTGGGCGAGAAGCCCCACCCCCGCCCGACGATCCGGGAACTGGGCGTGCCGATCGGGCGGTTCGAGCCGGGCGTGCTCAACGCCATCACCGACGTGGCAGGCGTGAAGGTCGGGCATGTGACCAAGGTGCAGAACGACGTGAAAGTGCCCGGGGCGACCGGGACCACCAACGTGGCGACCGGGGTCACGGCGATCGTGCCGGCCTCGGGCGACATCTTCACCCGCCGACTGGTGGGTGGCTCGTTCATACTCAACGGCGGGGGGGAGGTGTCCGGGCTGGCCCAGTTGACCGAGTGGGGCTGGCTGGAGACCCCGATCCTGCTGACCAATTCCCTGTCGGTCGGGCGAGTACACAGCGGGGTCGTCTCGTACATCTCCGAGCGACACCCGCACATGGGCATCAACATGGACGTGGTGCTCCCGGTAGTCGGCGAGACCGACGATTCCTACCTCAACGACATCCGGGCGGGGGTAAACTCGGCCGGCGATGCCCTGCGCGCCATCGAGGTCGCCCGCGGCGGGCCCGTGGAGCAGGGCTGCGTGGGCGCCGGCACCGGCATGATGACCTTCGACTTCTCCGGCGGAATCGGCACCAGTTCCCGCACCGTCGCACTCGGCGATCACCGCTACACGCTCGGGGTCCTGGTGCTGAGCAACTTCGGCAACCTGCAAAACCTGACCATCGACGGGAGCATCGTCGGACGCGAACTGGACCGGCGCTGCAGCCACGACCGGCGAACCCACACCTACGGCTCGATCATCGTGGTCATCGCCACCGACCTGCCGATGCTCTCCAGCCAGATCAACCGCCTCTGCAAGCGTGCGGCATTGGGACTGGGACGCGTCGGTTCCCACGCGGCCCACAGCAGCGGAGAGATTATCCTGGGCTTCTCCACCAGCAACCGCATGCCGCGAACGCCCCCCAAGCCCGACCGCTTCATCAATCTGCGATTCATCGCCGACGCGTACGTCAGCCGTTTCTACGAGGCCGTCATCGAAACGACCGAAGAGGCCGTCCTCAATGCGATCTTCTGCGCCGGCGGCATGCAGGGACGCGAGGGGCGCTACGCCCCGCCGGCACCGGCCGAGGACATTCTCGAACTGCTCCGTCACGGGAGGAACATCCATGTTAGTCGTTGAGAACCAGGCGTCGCTCGCACACGATCCGCGGTGGGTCTTCCACCTCGGCGGAGAGACCTACCGCACGCGCGACGTGCCGTCGCGGGTCGATGTGATCCGCAGGCACCTGGAGAAAGACCCGCGGTTCGAATTCATCGCCCCCCGACGGTTCCCCCAGAAGCGGATCCACCAACTGCACCCCTACGCCGACTGGATCAAGAACACCTCCCGCTCGCTGACCGACCCGGCCGTGGAGATCTACCCCGACCTGTTCCCCGGCGAGGGGGCGAACCTGCCGAGGAAGAAGTCCGACCCGCTGTGGGGCGGGCTGTGGTGCACCGACGCGGTCACGCCCATCAAGATGCGGACCTACGACGCGGCGAAGCACTCGGCCGAGACGGCCCTGACTGCGGCAAAGCTGGTCGCCGACGGCAAGGATCGCGAGGTGTACGCGATGTGTCGTCCCTCCGGGCACCACGCCGGACCGCGTGTCTTCGGGGGGTACTGCTACTTCAACAACTGCGTGCTCGCCGCCGACCTGCTGGCCGGGAAGGGAACCGTGGCGACGCTCGACATCGACTTCCACCACGGCAACGGCACGCAGGAGTTCTTCCAGAGCGACCCGCGAGTGTTCACCGCCTCGATCCACGCAGACCCGTCCGTGGAATACCCCTACTTCTGGGGCTACACCAACGAGCGCGGCATCGACGACGGGGAGGGCACCAACCGCAACTTCCCCCTGCCGCTGGGCGCCACGGCCGAAGAGTACCTCCGTGCCGTGGACAAGGCCGCCCGGGCGATTCGGTCATTCGGCCCGGACTTCCTGGTGATCTCCGCCGGCTTTGACACGCACAAGGACGACCCGATTGGCGGGTTCGCCCTCGACCAGCGCGTCTACCCGGAGATCGGCAAACGGCTTGCGAAGTTGGGAGTTCCGACGACCATCTGCCAGGAAGGCGGCTACCGCGGGCGAACGCTGGGCGGATGCGTGCACGCGTTTCTCTCCGGTTTCCTGAACGGCCGAGACGACACCAAGAACTGAACCCTTCCCCCGCCGTGACCGAAGTGCCTGCGAAGCAGGCGATAGCGGCTTTTGTCCCGCCCTGAAAGGGCGGTGGCAGATTGTCGGGGACGTAAGCCCCCGGAACATAGCGCTACGAAATCGCGAGCCCCGGGCGGCACGAGTTTACCTCAGCGAGGCAGCATGTTTCTCCGCTTCGCGTAGAAACATGGCACCCACCAGGCGTAGAAACATGGCACCGACGATATGGGACCCCAACCCCATATTGCCGCGCCAATTCACTCCCTGTTCCAGATTTGCTCAAACGCCACCGGGTTGCCTTGGCGTTCAGCGCTGTTGGCTCGATAGCGAAGAAATGGCGCGGTGCTCAGGCGAGGCGCCTCCAGCGCCCCGGCGGGGTCCATTACGAACATCGGACGGCGGCAGGAAATCACACTCGCCCATCCATTGTCGCTTCCCCCGCCGACGGCCCGTGGCGTCGGCGCGACGTGCAGAAATGGCCGCCGTTTTCCCGGGGGTTCCGCTTCGCTCCACCCCCGGCTATCCTCTGCCGGCCCTGCGGGCCTCGGGCTGTGGACGACGCACGAAAGGCAGGATGACGAACCGTTCTGTGCGGCTAACCTCAGCCGGCCCTGCGGGCCTCGGGCTGTGGACGACGCACGGAAGGCAGGATGACGAACCGTTCTGGGTGGTTATCTTCTGCCGGCCCTGCGGGCCTCGGGCTGTGGACGACGCACGAAAGGAAGGATGACGAACGGTTTCTTCTTCGAGTTGCGACGGCCGGCAAACCCCGTTTCCTCCGCCTCAGGGGCGTTGTCCTTCTGGCGTCCCCGGATACAGCGGAGGGCAGCAAAGCTGCGCCGCCCTACCGAAGCACCCCATCGACATTGAAACAGCACGGGAGTCGGAGACGCCCGTGGCACCAGGCAACGGCAGCCCTTGTCCCGCCCTGAAAGGGCGGTGGAAAATGGCCGGGCGGCGTAAGCCCCCGGAAAAGGGCGCCCCCAAAACACGAGCCCCGGAGGGGCGGCACGAGTTTACCTCAGCGAGGCAGCATGTTTCTCCGCTTCGCGTAGAAACATGGCACCCCGAAGAACGCGGCACCCGGCGAGCCACCAACCCGAAACTCCCTGCGTCAATCTCAGCCGCCTTCGGGATTCCGTCAGGATGCCACCGGGTCGCCTTGGCGCTCAGCGATGTCCCTGAACCCGGGGGCCTACTCCTGCACTTCGATCTTCCCGTTGATGGCCTTGATGTACCCGCCGTAGAAGGTCGCGCCGGACTGCTCCACGCACAGGGCGGGCATGCCCTTGGTGGCCTGGGCCCAGTTACTGTGCAGGCGCAGTTCCGACGGGGCCCCTTTCCAGTCGAGAAACTGCTTGCCGTTCAGGGCGGCCGTGATGTGGGCGGTGGTCCCGTCTATCTTCACCTCGGCTATCAGCGTGTAGTCCCGCCGGTTGACGATTTTTACTTCCTTCGTCAGGGTCGGGTTGCTGTAGAGCCCGCCTCCGAATTCGCCGATGCACTCCAGCCCGGAGGCCTGGTTCTTGTGGCACAGGTGGATCATCCCATGGTGTTCCCCGACGGGAATAACCAGCCCCACCGTGCTCGCCCCGGCGGTACGGGAGAACTTGACCTCCACCCGGTAGCTTCCGCTGGGCTTCACCGGGCAGCAGATGATTCCCCGCTGCAGGGCCCCGGAGGTATACAGCCCCTTCATGCCCCACCGCCACTTGCCGTTGACGGTATTGTCTGAGATGTCCACCCAGCCCAGCATGTTCACCCAGCCGTCGGACTTGATCGCCGGAATGTCCAACTCCTCGATCGCCCCTTCCAGTTCCTTCATCGCCTGGGCGACCTTCAGCATCGCCAGGTCCTTCTTTGCGTGGAGTTTCTCGAACCGCTGGAAATACTGCAGCGACCGCTTCACCATGCGGATGCGCACCGGCTCCTCGGCCGACTCGGCCAACGACTTGTACCATCGCCCCAGTTCGAAACAGGCGTTCTTGTCCAGTTTCGAGGGGTCCTTGCGCGCCATCGGCAGGTAGGTACGGTACTCCGGCGGCGTGGAGGCATTGACATATTCGCTGGCCTTGCGGGGATTGTTGAAGTCGATCACCAGCGTCTCGATGACCTTCTGGCGTACCGAATCGTTCTCCGGCGACCGTTCCAGAAGCGCGGTGATCCCCTCCAGGCGCGTGGCGGCCTTGTCCATGTACAGCGCCCGCAGACGCAGTGCCATCAGGTTGTCGGTCTGGCGATGGGCATGACTGTTGCCGATGGCCCAGGCGTCGTGGTAGGCCTCCCGGGCCTCCTTGAATTTCCCGACGCGCAGGCACAGCCGGCCCTGCTCGACCAGCATCTTTACCAGTTGATCCGACAGGCGCATCTGCTTGCCGCGGTTGCCCTTGTTGTAGGCCGACCGCAGCAGCTTGACGCGGATGGCGGCCCATTCGTCGGCACGGCCGGGCGCGAGCTTGTCCAGCAGTCCCAGCACGTCGCGCAGCACCCGCTCGGACCGGACGGGCCTGTCCATGCCGTATTCCACCGCCCGTTCCAGCAGGCGGACCTGGTAGGCTTTCTTGGTGTCCAGGAACCGCGCGGCATCCAGCAGCTTGCGCGCCCGCTGCGTGTCGTCCTCGGCATCGGCGACGATCTCCTGGACACCGCGGTCGAAATCGTCGTCGGCCTGTGCCGGCACGGTCGCCAGCAAAAGCAACACGGCTGCCAGCGGCAGAAATCGATGCAAGGAAAACATGATCAACCCCTTGTCAGGACCCTTTTTGTTCCTGGTCATTTTAACGTATTCCACCCCGTTTTCGACGCACCGAATCGTGAAGAGTTCGCAAGCCATCCGGTAACCGTGCTTACCACCGATGCTTCGCTTCTGGGTGTCGATTCACTGCTTCTCCAGCATGGGCAGCATCGCATCCCAGGCGAGGTCGGCATAGAAGCGGTGTCCCTCGGGGCCGATAACGTGGCGGAAGTTCTGTTCACCGCCGAAGGTCTTGTAGATGCGCTTCAGGTCGGCGGCGCTTCGCCTGGCCGAGCGGACCGGGAATATCTCGTCGTCCTTGCCCGAGACGATCACGCACGGCTTGGGGGCGAACAGGCCGATCACGTCGTCCATGTCGGCATACTGCACGATGCCCGGCACGCAGTTGCACCCGCAGTGGTAGATACTCATGATCGAGTCGGCGTACTTCGCCACGCAGCAGGAAGGGATGATCGCCTGGATGCGGTCCAACAGGGCGGCCGCGTACATCGTCGTCGTGCCGCCGCCGGAGTTGCCCATGCAGCCGAGGCGTTTCATGTCCACGTCGCCGCGCTGGGCGAGGTAGTCGATGCCCCGGTCCACGTCCAGGATGCGCTCCCCCAGCAGCGTCCGCCCCAGCATGAGCGCATGGACGGCCGCGTCGTGACAGGTGTTGTACTCGCTGACCATCGCCAGGTCCTTCTCGCCGCGCTCACCGAACGAACGCTGCTCGATGCACAGAGCGGCGATGCCCCGCTTCATACAGCCGATGGCGAAATCGCGATCGCCGGCGACCTTCTTCGGCTTCGTCTCGTCCTCCTGCAGGACGGCGATGGAGTTGTGCATCCCGGTCGAGTGCCCCTGCAGGCAGATGAAGGTGAGGTACGGTGGCTGCGCGTCGGCCGGCACGCACCAGTAGGCGACCACGTCGGCATGCGGCTCGGCGCGGAAGGCGATCTTCTCGATCGTTCCCAGCGGGTGGTCGCGCTTCCAGAGCGTTCGAACCTTCAGGGCACCGTCGTACACCGGCGGCCGAATGAGTTCCCGCAGCTTGCGGCGCAGTTTTCGCCGCCAGGGGCCCAGTTCGCCGCCGTCGTAGTGGAGTTTCTGGGGCGTCTGCTTGAGGACCGACAGATGAACCCGCGACGGCGACAGCGCCAGGGGCGTGGATTTCCGCTTCGATTGGGGGGATGGGGCCATGTCGGCTTCTCCTGGGTACGTGCAAGCCTTGACGCCCCCATTGGACCATAACGGGCAGGCGCTTTCCAGACGTCGGCCGATGTGTTGACAAAGTCGGGGTCGCGGCGAAAATGCGGACAAGGAGTTACCCATGAAGACCAAGCCGATCACGCTGGTGAAGATTGTCGTTCTGGGGCTGGCCTTGGTGGGGCTGGGCGTTTTCGCCCACCACCAGTTCTCCCGACGCGGGCAGGTGGACGAGTACAACCGCATCGTCGACCTGTACAACGCGCAGAAATACGAGCAGGCCGCCGAGGGGTTTGCCGAACTGCTGCCCCGCACCGAGGGGGAGATGCGCCGACAGGTCCGCCAGGACTTGCTCAAGACCTACCTGGTCCTCGGCGACGACCCCTCCCGCCCGACGCGGGAAAGCGCCCGCTGGTACCGCAAAGCTTACCGGATGGATCCCAACGCGCTCAGCGAGCAGCAGATCCGCACCATGCGCCTGTATGCCGACGCCAACGCCCCGACAACGCGGCCTGCGAAAGAGTGAACCGGCCCAGGGCTCTACCCTGCCGGGAGGGTTGTCGGGCCTTCCAGCCACAACTCGTGCACGCCGTTGACGATCATCTGCACCGAGATCGCCCCGATCACCAGTCCGTTCAGCCGGGCGAGGATGTTCACGTACCGCTCGAAAACCGCCTCCCGCGAGGCCTTCATGTGCTCGCGGAGGATCGCGAAGCCGATAATCACCAGGAAGCTGAAGACCACCCCGGCCGTCAGGATCAGCGTCGTGGTCAGCATGGTGTGCTGCTTGCCCACCAGGATCGCCTGGGTGATGCTGCCGGCGCCGATCATGAACGGAAGCGCGATCGCGCTGGGCAGTTCCTCCAGCGAGCCGCGCAGCATCTCGGCCGCCCGGTAACCCTTCATCACGTAGTTGTACCCGGCGATCAGGAAGATGATCCCGCCGAAAGTCCGCATCGCCTCGGGGCGAATGTTGAGCATCTGGGTCAGGAAGAATTCTCCGCCCAGGGCCGAGGCAATGAACGCCCCCAGGGAAATGGCGCACGCCCGCAGCAGCACGACGGTGAAGTTGCGGAAGTTCACGTCGTCGATGATTCCGCCCACGTACAGGCACAGGGCGAAGGGGTTCAGGATCGCGATGAAGGAAAAAGCTGAATCTAGCATGGCTTAGGTATCTTTTCGGTTCGGGGCATCAAGAAGCTTCTGCTTCTTTCTATCACATCGGATCGCCCCTTCCCGATTTTTGATCGACTAGCGACGGTTTACATTGGTGGTTGCCCGGCGGGGCGGGTGTTGCCTACAATGTCGGCCTTGCAGCCGGCCCCCGGGGCTGCTGCATACGGACATCGGGACGCCCGCTGCCGGCCGCTTCGGCGGGGAGGCGGCGGCGATAGCGTCCGGCACGGACTCGCCGGACCCGGGAGACGACTGACCCATTGATTCGCACCCTGCACGGATATATCGGGCGTGACCTCATCAAGGTGATGCTCCAGGCGCTGATCGCCTTCACCCTCGTGATGATGGTGTTCGTCATCTTCGAGCCCCTGCGCAAACAGGGACTCGCCGGCGACCAGGTACTGCGCCTTTTCGTCTACACCCTGCCCGGGCTCATCTCGCTGACCCTCCCCATCGCGGCGTTGCTGGCGGCCACGTTCGTATACGGCCGATTCAGCCAGGACAACGAACTGCTCGCCTGCCGGGCAAGTGGGATCGGCACCCTGAGCCTGCTGAAGCCCGCACTGGGGCTGGGGCTGGCGGTCACCGTCCTGACGCTGCTGCTGAGCAGCATTGTCGCCCCCCTCCTGGCCCAGATGGGCGCCGCGGCGGCCGAGCAGAACATCCGACGCATCCTGTTCCATAAGATCAAGAGCGAGGGGCACTTCAAGCACAGCAAATGGCTGCTTCACGCCGAGTCGGTCGACGAGAAGCGCGGCATGCTCTACGGCGTGGTCGGGGCCGACATGAAACCCACCGGAGACGCCCGCCTCCTGGTCGCCTCCAGTGCCGAGGTGCAGTTCCGCAAGTACGGAGCCCGCACCTACGTCGCCGTCCTGCTCAAAGACTCGGTAGAGACGTCCACGGCCGCCGACAACGTCATCCAACTCGGCGAGGTTCGGTTCGAGTCGCCCCCGCTTCCGCCCTTCGCCAGCGAGGCCACCGAGGAGGTCTCCAGCTACAGTTGGAAGAGACTCCTGGCGATGCGCGCCGACCCCTCCGAGCACCCGCGGATCACCACCGGGCTCAAGGACGTCCGCCAGCACATCCTGCACAACAACGCCGTCACCGACGTGACCGAGACCATCTCCGCCGGCAAACCCTACGAATTGACAGGCAGCGGCGAGGCGTACAAGGTACGGGCCCCCGCCGCCGAGGTGGTGGGCTACAACGAGGCGAAACTGCTTGCGGGCGTGGACGCCCAGGGCAACCCCCGCCCGGTGGAGGTGGAGGTCCATCGCGGGGGCATGCTGCGGCAGCGCATCACCGCCGATTCGGGCACCGTCACCGCCAACTGGTCGGTCATGTCCGATGCCTCCTTCCTGAGCCTGCGTCTCAGCGGGAACGTGGTGGTCCGCTTCCTCGGCCGCGCCGAAGACCACGTCCAACGCCGCGACGACTGGCGCGTGGGCAAGCTGAGAATCCCCGAGCCCATCATCGAAGAGGTAGGGGACATCAGCCTCCAGGATATCTACAACAACCCCCAGAGGTACACCCGGCAGAAGGACATCCTCAAGGCGGTGACCTACCTGACCGAGGTGGCGTTGAACAAGATCATCGCCGAGATCGAGGCCGAACTGCACGGCCGCGCCGCCTACGGCGTGAGCTGCTTCCTGATGGTCGCCATGGGCGCCGCCCTGGGACTGATGTTCAAGGGAGGGCAGTTGATTTCCGCGTTCGCGCTGGCGGCGATTCCCGGTGGGACGATGCTCATCATGATCATCATGGGCCAGCAATTGATGACCAATCCCGACGTGCCCCAGGGACTGGGGGGCCTGGCGATCTGGGGCGGGGTGGTGCTGCTGGCGGTTGCCGACGTGGTGCTGTACGTGCGACACATGAGACAATAATGCTGACGCGACTGAACACAACCTGGGCACGGCCCCTGCCGGAGGCGGCCGCATGAGGACGCTCGACCGCTACGTTGTCCGCAGCTTCCTGCTGGCGGCACTGCTGTGGTTCCTGGTGCTGATGTCGATGCGCGTGGTGGTGGACCTGTTCGTCAACATGGACGAGTTCGCCGAAGGCGGCCGCCCCCTGGAACAGGTGCTGGTGCACATCATCCGCTATTACAGCGCCCATTCGCTGGTCTACTTCGTGGAACTGGGCGGGCTGATTCTGGTGGCTGCGGCGGCCTTTACGCTGGCCCGCATGAACCACACCAACGAGCTGACGGCGATCCTCGCCTCGGGCGTGAGCCTCTACCGCGTGGTGGTGCCGATTCTCGCCTGCTCGGCGCTGCTCAGCGGGCTGGTCGTCGTGGACCGCGAGTACCTGATCCCCCGTATCGCCCCCTATCTCGCCAGGAGCATCGACGACCTGGTCGAAGCCAGTTCCCAGCGGTTCCAGGTGCGCCTCGTGCCCGACGAAAACCGAACGGTGTGGTACTCGCGCTCGTTCTGGCCCGAACCGCAGGAAATGGAGAACCCCACTGCCCTGGTCCGCGACCGCCGCAACACGCTCCAACTGGTCGTCTCCGGCGAGAAGGCCAAGTGGGACGTCAATCACAAACGCGGCTGGCTCATCAAACGGCCGTCGCTGGTGGCAACCGAGGGATGGCTCAATCGCCAGACCGGGCGGCGGATCTACACCGACCTCCCGCCGGAGAAGCTCGCCGAGAGTTTCTCGGAAGGGGCCGCGGCGGTGGACGCCGCCTACGACATGCGGGTATCGGCCCAGCGCCTGGAACCCGCCACGGCCGACGCCCCGGCGGTGCTGGTTCGCCCGCGGTTCGACTTCGTGGACCCCAACGGCGAGCGGATCGCCATCGTCTTCGCCGAGACGGCGTCGTATCAGCCCGTGGGCGGCGAAGTGCGGCAGGCAAGCTGGCAACTGCGACGCGGATACGGGCTGGTCCCCTCGGACCTGTCGCCGGAGGACCTGATCCTCCGCCAAGACAGCCGCTGGATGGAGTTGCTTTCGGCCCGCGAACTGGGCGACCTGCTGAAATCCCGGCGGATGCCCAACCTGCGGCAGGTTCGCCTGGCCCGGCAGATCCGCTTTTCCGAGCCGGTGGTGAACTTCATGATGCCGCTGCTGGCGCTGCCGTTCATTCTCTCCCGCGAGCGGAACATCAAGACCTCGGTGGGATTGTGTATCGGGATCCTGGCGGCGTTCGTGGGGTTCGTGTACGCCTGCCGCTACATGAACATGTCCCCGGTGCTGGCGGCCTGGCTGCCGGTGATGATCTTCGGGCCGATCTCGCTGGTGACCGTAGACTCGGTGAAGACCTAGGTCCGGGCAACGCCAGCGGTTCGCGCCGCCTCTTCGAGGCGGAGACCCCCGCCCTCCCCTTCCAGCCACGCAGGACACAACGATTCAAAAAGGGCCCGGCGAGTGCCGGACCCATTTTCAACGGAGAGGGCGGGATTCCGCGTCGCCCTTCGCAAGCTCAGGGCTTGCGGGCGCCTGCGGCGTCGAGACCCGCGGGCGGTCTGCTCGCTGCGCTCGCATTCCGGCGGGTTCTCATCCCGAGATGAATTGCCAAAGGCTCCGACATGAAGTCGAAGCCTTTGGAAACGGAGAGGGCGGGATTCGAACCCGCGGTACGACTTTATTGTCGTACGCCGGTTTAGCAAACCGGTGCATTCAGCCACTCTGCCACCTCTCCGGCTGACTCCCCTTCCCGGGGCGTCTACCCGTGTATCGGACAACCGCGGTCGCCCCTGAAGGGACTGGTCACAGTATCCTTCCCCCGCCCGGTAAGTCAAGCGAAATACGACCCCCGCGCGCGAAACGGGCGACGGCCCGGCAGAACCGCCGCCCGGCCCGCTGTCGCCTGGGAACTACTTGGTTTCCAGGCGGTCGGTCTTCTTGTTGTACGACACGCTCTTGCCACCCACGGTCAGGACGGCATCGGGACCCTTGCCGACAATGCTCGCCTTGGGCGGGGTGCCCTTGCCTACCAGCATCACCACCCAGATGTTCTGCGTGCCGCCGGTTACCTCGATCTGCAGCGGATCGCCGTCGGCCGAGAGCTTCGCGTCGGCGGGGAACACCACCCAGCCCTTCACGTACCCGTCGTTTCGGCCCTTCATCAGGAAGGTCGGTCGGCCGGCCTCGGTGCCGGGACTCAGCTTGACGTCATCGGCACCCTCATCATCGCCCAGGTTCGCCTGCCAGGTGTAGGTGTGCTCCTTCTCGCTGCGGATGCGGTCCAACGTCGCCAGCAGCGCGGTCGACCCGTCCTTGGAAAAGTCCACCAGCAGATGACGTTTTGCCTCGTCCACGCCGAGTTCCTTGTACAGGCTGCCGCCGTCGACGATGGCGTAGCCGGCGGTCTTGTCGGCCTCGAAGTGCACCTTCTTGCCGGTCAGGCGAACCGAATGCCTGATGTTGTATTTTCCATCGACCAGCAGCGTGGAGTAGAGCTTGTCTTCCCGCTTCTTGCCGGGCCCGCCGATGAAGCGGGTATTGTAGCCCATGAGGTTCAGGGCGAGCTGTTCGGGCTGATCCCAGGCGTGGCTGTGGTGGACGGTGTCGGCCATGATGCTGGTGAGGATGTCGTTCTCATCCTGCCATCGGGAGCGGAAGAAGTAGTGTCCGCGATCGTCGGCCGCCCCACAGGGATACACGCCGGTGGGGTCTTTGGGGGTCACGTCGGTGGGATAGTACAGCACCGCCCATACGGTTCCCGCCCGGTCGGAGTCGAAGCGTTCCAGGTCGGAGCTTGCCGGGGCCTTGACGCCCATGTGACGGTCGTAGAACCATGCATAGTACGGCTGGTGCTTCTCGGGTACGAGGTTCCACAGAAGGCTCACCCAGCCCTCGTCGTAATTGCTGGAATGTCCCACGCCGGTCTGCAACACCTTGCGGTCGTGCGGCTGGAAGTTCTCGGCGTACATCGCCAGCCTCCACGACTCGATCTTGCGGAGTTTCTCCAGCAGGTCGCCATCGCCGACGCTGGCGCAGGCATACGCGGCCGGCATCAGGAACCCGCCGGGATACTCGGTATAACCGATGCCTTCCTGGGTAACGCCGAGGCTTCCGAACGCGCTTTGGATGTGCCGCTCCAGTTCGCGTTTGACCTTCTTGTAACGGTCGGTGCGGTTCTTGTCTCCGCCGGCCGCGAGCAGCAGCACCATCTCGCCGCCCCGGCAGACGGCCGCCCAGTTGCTGGCACGCTGGTGCCCGAGGTTGGCGTGTCCGAATCGCGGCCAGGCGTTGAGGGCTTCGTCGATCTTGTCCTCCACGAAGGACCGCTGCTGCTGGGACCACATCGGGTAACACCAGTCGTAGGCAATGCCCACACCGAGGGACTGCATCGCCCGGGCGAGCCCGCTGCCGCGGGTGGGGGTGCGGGGCAGCTTGTCCTTCCAGATGCCCTCGATGGTCTTGTACGCCAAGTCGGCGTACTTCTTGCCCGTGAAGGTATCGTCATGCTGCGTAAACAG
>JBKHHV010000326.1:0-3673 GCA_046539005.1 Phycisphaerae bacterium | reverse complement strand
CCGCCGCCCACGACATGCTCGAGGAGTTCATTGCCGCCGCTGGGCCGCATCCGGGTATGTACGTGCCGGAGTTGAGGGTTCTCAAGGAACCGGACGTCGCCGAGGAGACCGGCCGCAAGTAGTCCTGGCGCAAAGGAGTTGCCCCTCCGGGAGAGAGGGGCAACCACCGGGACTCAGGCCGATCCAGGGAAGGTCTGGAACGTTTGTCTCCCCCCTCGATTCATGCAGGCGTCGGGTCCTCCGTTTGACTGCGCCCGCAAAGGTACCCCGCCGCTGTTGGGGCCCTGTTGTGGGGGCGCGAAGACTCCGCGAAGCTGCCGCGCGACGGTAACGGTAGGCCGTCCGCTACAGCCCCAGGGTGATCTTTCTGTCGATCTTCACCGGCACGGTCTCGAGGGACTCGAAGTAGTCGACCTGGATCGTGACGGCCTGTCCCAGCACGTCCTCGCTCAACCCGTAGCTCTGGGTGTAGGTCGCCTTGCCGAAGGCCCCGATGCGCGAACTGCCCGTGCGGCGGGACTTGATCTCGTTGCCGCCGGAACCGAGGAACTTCAGCTCCCGGATCTTCGCGAACGACTCGGTACTGTTGAAGGTCACCTCGACCTTGCTTCGGCCCCACTTGGCCTCGCCCACCTTCTGGAGGGTCACTTCGACGCCGGCCAGCGTGACCTTCTCACCGGCCTTGAGGGTAACCTTGACTTTGTCGGTCTTGGGGTTCTTGCCGGCGACCAGGGCGAGGGTGGCTTTGAGGTCGATCGCCGAGGCGTCGTCGGCCGGGGTCTTCTTGCTGCGGATGGAGAGGTAGACATCATGCCCGTCGTCGGAGATGTCGGGGCTGAAGGGCATCCAGTTGTCCTCGCCGAAACCGGTGGCGTTCCCGGGCTTGGCGAGCACGGTGTCCTTGTCGTCCTTGAAGGCCGCCAACTTCGAGTTCTCCTTGTCCATCTCGATGAAGAAGTGGTCTTCGGACCGGGCTACCATGTACACGCCGGTGCCCACCGGCAGACCGGCCGCCATCGAGCGGTTGAACTTGTCGCCCTCGCGAGCCTTGGCAATCGACAGCCCGCCCACCTTCAGGTCCACCTTCGCCGAGGGGTCGGCCTTGCCGGTGGCGTCCTGTGCCATCGCCGGCAGCGTGCAAAGCAACCCGGCGGCGGTAAGCATCGCGAAAGTCCACAGCATCGTACGTTTCATGATCGGATCCCTTTTGGTTCCAGGTTCTCTTCATAGGGTCGGCCGGTTTCCGCACCGGCCAAGCCCGATGATATCATATACGCTCCGGCCTCCATACCCGTAGACGCACTCCACGCCCGGCAGCATCGCGCGAGGCACAAAAGCGCAGCCCGCCCGTTGCGGGGGTCTCCTCTATCGCCGGCGCCGCGGAAGCTTGGGGCGGCGCTTCTTCAGGGCTGTGGCAAGTCGGCCGGCGGGGACGTAGCCCGGGCTGCTGCGCAGGCTTGCCCGCACCGCCGCCACCGCGGCGTTGTAGTGCTTCACCCACGCCAGCCCCTTGGCGTCCACGGTGGCTGCGTAGCGGCGGGCGTGGAGCTTGCCGATCATCACCCAAACGGCCGCGTCGAAGAGCCCCGGCGTGGGGCCCTTGCCCCCGCTTCGATTCAGCGCGGTCCGCAAGTCCTTCATCGCGGCCGACTCGTCCGCTGTGGTCCAGCCGTCGTCTTCGGAAAACCGGTTGGGCTGCAGGTCCCAGGGGTAGTCATCCAGCAGTCCGGGCACCACCGAGACGGCGCGGAGCAGGAAGACCGTCGCGTCGGCGTCGCCTTTGCGTATGCGGCAGGTGAGATTCGCGCGGGCTTCCTGCGTCTTGCCTTGGCGGATGCGTTCCAGGTCCGGGTCGGTCAGGCCGTCGAGCCCCAGCGGGTCGAGCTGCACCTGCCACAGCGCTCGGCCATCGGGTCCGGGCAGCAGGAGCGATCGCGGCGAGTGTTCCTGCGGGGGCTGACGGGCGATCCAGCGGTTCATCTCCCGCCAGTATTTCATGGGCGGGGTGTGCCCGGCGCCCGGGGCCTCCACGTAGACCGGCTCGATCCCGCGGCGTTTCAGCGCCGCCATCGCGGCCCGCACGTGCTCGACCGGCGCCAGCGACGCTCCGTCGGTGTCTTTCTCGCCGTGCAGGATGTAGAACGGCACCGGCCGCAGGTTTTCCAGGAGGTCGCCCTTCATGGCGGCGGGGTGCCCGGCGACCGAGGCCCCGGCGCTCCACAGTTGCGGGCGGGCCAGCAGGTGCGACCAGGTGCCCATGCCTCCCATCGACCCGCCGGTGCAGACCACGCGGCGGAAGTCGATTCGCCAGCGTGTGCCCGCCCAGGAGAGGATGCGGTAGACGTTGGCCATCTCCACCCCGGTGCTCCACAGGTGTTTCTTGGAGGTCGTCGTGGGGTAGAGGGTGATGAACCCGGCCCGGTTGAGCTGCGGGGAGTAGAACGGAACGACGTTGTCGCCGTCGGAGCCGCTGCCGTGCAGGCACACCGCCACCGGCCAGGCCCGGGCAGGCGTGTAGTCTTCGGGGAGGGCGACATTCACCCACCCGCGGGGGTTGTCCTTGAGCCAGGGCAACTTCACGCGGGTTACGCCGTGGCGGTGTTTGCGTCCCCGGGGAGCCTTGGCCTCGGCGATGCGCTGGAGATCCTCCAGCGTCAGCCCGGCGGGCAGTTCGGCAAGACGCTTGCGGTAGACGCCGACCCGTTCGGCGGCATCGGCGGCGAAGAACGCATCCAGTGCCGCCTCGATGGCGTTGGCGTCTTTGGCGGTCAGGCAGCCGGGCGGGGGTTTGTCGCCGGCGCGGGCCCCGGTGCAGAGCAACGCCGCCGTCAGCAGCACCGCCGTCGCTGCGCTTCGAAGACGCCCGCGGCGGGGCAGCAATCGTGTTTGGCCCAAACTGCACATGGTTCCATAGTAATGAACCCATAGCAGACGCCCAAAGACCATCTGCGGGAGTATCCATGCGACGTATTGTTTGTCCGCTTTACCTGGCGACTATGACCGCCTCGTCCGCCGGGGTGGGGTTCCCGGGCTGAAACGTCGGCGGGGGACTTGACGAACGAGGGGCGAATCCCTACTGTATTCCGGCGAATCGACCGCCGGTTCCGCGCGCGGCCGACCTCAATGGAAGAGAAGGAGACCTCCGCATGACATACGCGACTGTTGCCGACCTTGCCCGCCCGAGCGACCGAACCCGGGCGATTGCCTACGACGTGGCGGCCGTTCTGGCCGGCTCGCTGTTGATGGCGCTCTGTGCCCAGATCGCCTTCCGTCTGCCGTTTGCCCCGCTGGTGCCGGTAACCATGCAGACCTTCGGGGTGCTGGTTCTGGGCATGTTGCTGGGTCCGGCCCGCGGAACGGCGGCGGTGGTCGCCTACCTTGCCGAGGGGCTCATCGGTCTGCCGGTATTCGCCCAGGGCGCCCTGGGCGCGGCCTACATGGCCGGTCCCACCGGCGGGTACCTGGTGGCGTTTGTTCCGGCGGTGTGGCTGGTGGGCACGCTCGCCCGTCGCGGCTGGGACCGCAGCGTTGCCCGGACGCTCCTGGCGATGGCGCTCGGCACGGCCGTCATTTTCGCCGGCGGTTGGGCGTGGCTTGTTTGCCTGACCGGTTCGGCGACGGTGGCGTTTGCCGGTGGTGTGGTACCGTTCCTGCCCGGGGCGGTGGTGAAGGT
>JBKHHV010000071.1:0-14428 GCA_046539005.1 Phycisphaerae bacterium | reverse complement strand
CGACAAGACCAAGAAGACAAGCATCCGCCGAAAACGAAAGATCGCCGGCTGGAGCGTGGACTACATGCTCCACCTGCTTACCCTCTCGCCCTGAGAATGCGTTTGCCCTGGCCACGGGGAAGAACTACCGCTGCCTCACTTCCCGAAAAGGCCGCGGGAAGCGGACCCGCCGTGGCCCGCCGGGAGGCATCCACCGCTGCCCCGAAGGCGGGCGACGCATGAGCGGGAGGGTATGCTGCTCCGGAGGGCGTCTCATGAACATCGTCAGGAAACGCAGCAACACCGTTGCCCCAAGCGGATCACCGACAAACAAAGTATGGTTGGAAACCCGCAGGATTCCATTCTCCCGCGGCTCGACGACGATAGTCCCTCCCGTGCCGAGGGTGAAGTAAATCTCCCAATCGTCTCCCTCGGGCTCAGGCAGTGCGGCCAACGCGGGCAAGGCCGCTTCCTGCGGAATCACCCCCAGAAGGATCGCCCCGATCTCGAGCGGGTTCGTGAGCCCGGGAGCCGCCTCAAACGCCAGCCGGTACGGATCGACCCAGCTTCCGTTGGGGTCATTCGGATCCCTGGGGCACGGAATCGCAGCAAGATCCATGACATACCGCTGCTTCATTACGCCGATCAAAGGCCATCCAATTACAGAGAATGCGTTGTACGCCTTGGCGACGACCCGTCCGTTGGGGTCTACCGCGGCGGCCGTCCATTCCTCGGCAATCTTCGGACCTTTGCGGTCTTCGTCCAGGCTGGGCAAATGCAGGTCGGATCGCCAGTGCACTTCGGTGATCTGCCACTCTCTTGCCCGGGCATCTGTGTACTCCTGGGTGTACTCCGACGGTTGCCCGTGGATCTTCAGCAGGCAGTCGGGCGGCAACGGTTTGCCCGGTTCGATCTGCTCAAATGCCTGCCACTTTGGGCTGCACCCCCCGCACAATAGCAGGGCCGTCGCGACCAGCCAGGGCGCTATTGGACGCTTCAGGCGGCCGGCTCGCAGGCATGCCTGCGATTCTGTGTTGTGGCTGGGCATTTGCTACCTTCCTGAGCATCTATCGTTGTTTGCCTTCCCGAAAAGGCCGCGGGAAGCGGACCCGCCGAGGCCCGCCGGGAGACATCCACCGCTGTCCCGAAGGCGGGCGATGCATGAGGCGAACCTCCCACGCCGCGGGGTTGTCGAGAAGAATCACACCCAGGGCGTACGCCGTCGAAGTGAGCAGTAGCTCGTCTGTGACCAACAGGTGATCCCGCTCGATCCGCAGACCGTCTTCCCTCACCCGTCGGATGGTTGCCGACCCGCCAAGTCCATTGGTCAGCCAGATGGTTTCCCCCACGCCCGGGCGGGGCATTTCGGCGATGACCTCGAAAACGCAGTCTTGGTGAATCCACCCTGGAAACGCGGCAAAGCCTACGAATGTCAGGCAGGTCTGCGCCGGGGTGGGGCCCGGCATGTGCGCTCCGTTGGCATCTTGACTGAGATCGACCACGGACTCGTGATGGTCCACGTACCCGGCCGCCCACGTTTCCGACTCCTCCGGGTCTGTCTTCGGGCGATGCAGCACTTCGGCAACCATGCGCATCTTCGCCGACTGTGCAACCGCCCAGTTGCCCAGCGCCGTGCCGATATACGCCTTGCCGACGGCTCGGCCGTCCGCATCCAGCGCCACCACCACGGCCTCGTTAGCCACGATGAACGGAAACTGCCAGATGAACACGTCGTCCCAGATCCGCCCGCCTTCCACCTGCCGGGCGCGGGTCATCATGCGCCCGTCGGCAGCAAGGGGCCGACCCAGTTCGATTTCTTCAAATGCCTGCCACTTCGGGCTGCAGCCGCCGCACGCCAGCACCGCGGATACGGCGATCAACAGCCCGGTGCGATTCAGGTATCCCCTTCGTCGCGGTGCGAGCGAAGTTAGTGCTTTGTGCATCAATCCCCCTTCCATCGCAGAAAAACCGGGTCGTCATACCACCATCTACCCGCCCGGCCGAGCGGTGCGCAGAAGAACGGGGTCCCGCTGCCTGCATCACATTCCCAGGCTCTTGCCGATTCCGCCGGCCGTCTGCATGGCCGACGCCAGCCACGCGATTCCACCGATGTAGACGCTGAAGGTCAGGATCACGGTCAGCACCATGCAGAAGATTCGCTCGGGCGTGGTCCCGGTAAACGCCGTGCCCAGCAACCCCACCACGAACACCAGCGTGCCGAGCACGAAGATGCACTCGAACCAGAAGCCCCACCACAGCGTCGAGGTGGCCGCACTGCTGACGGCGTTCTGCAGGTCGCGCCAGTCCTGCTCGGCCTTCTGGCGTGCCTCGTTGCGCTGCTGCTGGATTTCGCGGAGGTCGCCGCCGTCCTCGCGGGCTTCCTGGAGCTTGGCTTCCCACTCGGACTCGAAGTCCTGCCTCGCCGATGCCAGCGCCGCCCGGGCCCGGTTGACGTTCCTGGCCGCCATCGAGTCGCACCCGCGCGACAGAAGCACCAGCGCCAGCCCGACCATCAACAGCAGCTTCGGAAGCGTCAGCGCCGTGAAAATGCCGGCAAAGCCCGCTCCCGCGTCGCCGGCGCCAAGCGTCATCGCACCCACACCGGCCGCCTTCTTCTTGCCGGCCTTCGCCTCGGCGGCCGCGCTGAGAAGATCCTGGTCGTGGGTATCGGGCGCCGACTGATCGTTGGCCGTCTCGGCCGTTCCGGCCTCGCCCGGAACGGTCAGGACGTGTTCGCACTTGGTGCACCGGACGCGTTTGCCGACGAGGGAATCATTGGCTTCAAGCTTCGCACCACAGTTCGGGCAACGGATCTGCATGGATGTTTCCTTTTTCTGTCACGAGGACAAGTCACAGGTACAGACGCACCGGGCGGACGGATTCTTCGTACCCCAAAAGCAGAACGGCGACGCCAGCCTACCGACCGACGCCGCCGCGTGCAACTCAAGATGTTGTGAACCGTGGGGTTACCGCCGCGGTCAGTATACCCGGGTGGGGTCGAAGGCAAGCTCGCCCGCCTGGCGCCGGCCGGTGAGCACGTCGGCCACCATCCGCATGGTCCGGGCGGTGGTGTTGAAGGTGACCAGGACGTTCTGCATGTTTTCCGGGACCAGCCTGGGGTAAGGGTTGTTGCCCACGAAAACCACCGGCTTGCCAAGCGACTGGAACCGGGCGGTATTGTCCTGGGGTCCCTGGCGCCCGCGGCGGACATGGCAGGTGACCACCAGGGCGTCCACCAGGGCGGCCAAGCGTTCGATGTCGTCCCACGCCGCGTCGAGGTCGGGGGTGGTGTAGTCGGTGAAGTGGGCGTCGATCCCCCGTTCCAGCAGGGCATGGTACAGCGAACCGCAGTAGGCCAGTTCGTTGTTCTGCTCGGCCATGAAGCCGAAGGGCTCTTCGACCACCAGCACCTTCTTGCCCTCGGCGAACGGGAAGACGCCCTCCTGGCGGCGCAGGCAGACGACGGCCTTCTGGGCGGCGGTGTCGGCGATGGTGCGGTGCTCGGGATCGGCGTGCACCTTCCGCATACGATCCACGTCGGTCATGGCGAAGGGCTCATCGAGCATGCCGAAGCGTTCCTTCATGGTCAGCGTCCGCAGCACCGACTGCCGCAGTCGCTCTTCGCTCAGTCGGCCTTGCGTGACGGCGTCGCGAATCGCCCCGAACGCCTCGCCGCGCAGGGCGTTCTCGTCCTTGAGGAGGATCAGGTCGACCCCCGCCTCGATCGACCGCACGACCCCCTCGGCGACGTCGTACTTCATCACCAGACCGGCCATCGTGAACGAGTCGGTCATCACCACGCCCTCGAAGCCCATCTGCTCGCGGAGCAGGTCGGTGACGATCGCCCGCGAGACGGTGGAGATTTCCTCGCTTGGGTCCAGCGCGGGGTAAATGCTGTGAGCCAGCATGATCGCCGGGAGCCCCTCGGCGATCAGCCGACGGTAGGGAGCGAGGTGGATCTGCTCCATCCGCTCGCGCGACTCGTCGATCACCGGCACGCTGAAGTGGGCGTCGGTATTGGATGCCCCGCGTCCGGGGAAATGCTTGGCCGTGGCGATCAGCCCGTTCTCGTGGAAGCCCAGCATGGTCTGCAGGGCGCAGTCGCCGACCACCTCGGGAAACGGCGAGTAGCTGCGCGAGGAGATTTCCGGGTTGTGGGGGTCGGTGTTCACGTCCACCACCGGCCCGTGGGTCAGGTCGACCCCCGCGCTCTTGAGCTGCCTTCCGACCACGCGCCCCACCTGGCGGCAAAGCTCGGGCCCGCCCTGGGCGATGCCCATCGGGTGGGGGAAGGCGACCATGTGGCGGTCCAGCGTGTCCGACTGGGTGTTGCCCTCCTGGTCGTGGGCGAAGTAGCAGGGAATGCCCGCGCCGGTCTCGAGGCTGCGGCGACGGACCACGTTGCGGGCCTCGGCATAGTGGGCCACGGTCAGCCGCGGCTCGCCGGCCTTGGTGTGGTAGACGCGCTCGTAGGGCTCGGGCTCGCGGCAGAGCTTGTCGTACAGCTCGGTGCCGGGCTGGGCATACCCGCCGAACTTTCGGCCGTGCGGGGTAATGCGGAAGCCGGCCGGGTGGTACTTCTCGACGGATTCCAGCACGTCGCGGTGAGGGAACGCGCCGGTCCAGCCGAGCACGAGGGTCTGACCGACCAGTTGTTCGAGGGTCATCTCGTCGGCGATCTTCTTCACCCGATCGCTGTGGGCGTATAGGTCTGTCATTGTCTTTCCTTGTCAATGCGCCTGGACATACGGGTGGCGCGAAACATGCGGCCGCCGTTGTGGCGACGGAGACTGCGAACCCTTCCCCCCGGCGCCCGCCCGTCAAGGGGCGAGGCGTCGCTGCAAACCGGTTTACGACTTCAGGACGTCGATGGCGATATCGAGTCCCTGGTCGAGGTCGTCGTCGCTGACCACCAGCGGCGGAGCGACGCGGACCACGTTGTTCTTGGCGATGCACAGGATCAGCCCCCGGTCGAGGCAGTCCAGCATTACCTGCTTGGCCGGGCGGGACTCTTCCAGCTTCGCCCCGATCATCAGGCCTTTGCCGCGGATGTCCTCGATGCAGGAGATGTTGGCATCGGCCAGACGGCGAGCGATGTACTCGCCCTTCTCGGCCGCCCGCTGCACGAGGTTCTCTTCCTCCACCAGCCGCATCGCCGCCGCCCCGGCCGCCGCACAGAGCGGGTTGCCGCCCATGGTGCATCCGTGGGTTCCGGGGACCAGCACGTCGGCGTACCTGGGGGCGGCCACCATCGCCGCCACGGGCGCCCCGCCGCCCAGCGCCTTGGCCAGGCACATCGCATCGGGCTCGATGCCGAAATGCTGGTAGGCGTACCACTGGCCGGTCCGGGCGGGACCGGTCCACACCTCGTCGCAGACCAGCAGCAGATTGTTGTCGTCGCAAAGCTTGCGCAGTCCCTGCATGAACTCCACGCTCGGTACGTTCAGCCCGCCCTCGCCCTGAATGGGCTCCACGAAGACACCGGCCGTCTCGTCGTCGATGAGTGCCTCGACCGACGCCAGATCACCGTAGGTCGCCTTGGCGTTGCCGGGCAGCATGGGCTCGAAGCCCTTCTGGAAGCTCTCGGGCGACAGCGACAGCCCGCCCATGGTTCGGCCGTGGAAACAGCCGTCGAAGCTGATGATCTTGTAGCGTCCCTCCCCGGCGGCGAGGCGGCAGAGCTTCAGGGCGGCTTCGTCGGCCTCGGCACCGCTGTGGCAGAAGAAGACCTTCCCCCCGAAGCCGTGCTGGACGATCTTGCCGGCCAGCTCGACCTGCGGGTGGGAGGTCAGCAGGTTCCCGTGCGAGAGCAGCACGTCGGCCTGGGCCTTGATCGCGGCGGTAATGGCCGGGTGACAGTGCCCGCCGATGCCCCCGCCTCCGAACCCGGCGAAGAAGTCGAGGTACTCCTTGCCGTTGGCGTCCCAGATGCGCGAGATCTCGCCGCGGACCATGGCGATGGGCAGCCGTCCGTAGTTCTCGATGAGTACCTTCTGGCTTTCGGCGACGATCCGTTCCTGGGCATCCATGATGGCTCTCCTGGTAAGCGTGCCCTCTGGGGGCGGTCTCAAGAACGGCTCTTTGTACGTCGTGCGGAGCCGGTTCGTCAATGGCGAAAGCGAATCGACCGCCCGCACACCCGCCTGCTATACTGTCTGCAAAGGGCATTGACGCCGCCGGGGGCGGGGCGTACACTTTGTCGTTTCCATTCTGCCCGCGGAGGAGCAAACGCCTCCGCGGCGTCATTCGCAACGCCCTGGCTGGGGGTCGAACGCGTCGTTCGACCTGGTCGCCGGGGCCCAACACGGAGCCGACACCCCATGGCCGAAGAAACCAACGACCTGAACCCCGCCGACGAGACCACCGACAACCTCCCCGAGAACAAGGTGGACATCGAAGACGCCGGCACGCTGAAGAAGAAGATCACCGTCACGATCCCGCGCGAGCGGATCGACGCCAAGTACGACGAGATGTTCGGCGAACTCAGCGACAACGCACAGATTCCCGGTTTCCGCGTGGGGCGCGCTCCGAGGCGACTGCTGGAGAAGCGGTTCGGCAAGGAAGTCACCCAGGACGTCCGCAACGCCCTGGTCGGCGAGGCGATCGGATCGGTCATGGAAGATGAAGACCTCAATACCATCGGCGAGCCCGAGTTGGAACTGGACGAGATCGAGGTTCCCGACAGCGGCGAGATGGAGATCAGCTTCGAGATCGAGGTCGCCCCGGAATTCGACCTGCCGGAACTGGAAGGCATCGAGGTCGAGAAGCCCGAGGAAGAGGTCTCCGACGAGAAGGTCGACGAGTACATCGAGCAGATGATGCAGTCGATGGCCAAATTCGTCGATTCCGACAAGCCGGCCGGCGAAGGCGACATGGTCGTCGCGGCCGCGAAACTCACCAGCGACGAGCTGGAAAAGCCCATCGAACGGCCCGGGCTGTCGCTGCGGGTGGCGCCGGGACAGATCGAGGGCATTCCGATCGTGGATCTCGGCGACACGCTGAAGGACGCCAAGCCCGGCGACACCGTGAGCACCCAGGTCACCGTGCCCGGCTCGCACCCCAACGAGGACTGGCACGGCAAGCAGATGACTGTCGAGATCACCGTCTCCAGCGTCCGCAAGCGTGAGGTGCCGGAGCTGACCGACGAACTCGCCGAGCAGATGGGCTTCGACTCGATGGGCGAGATGCGCAGCTACTTCCGCGGGCGGATGCAGAGCCAGATGGAAACCGAGTCGCAGCAGAAGATGCGAGACCAGATCCAGGAATACCTGCTGGAGAGCACCGAGCTGGACGTGCCGGAAGGCGTCGCCAACCGCCACGCCGCCCGCGTGCTGCAGCGGCGGTACCTCGAGATGCTGCGGATGGGCATCCCCCGCGAGAAGGTCGACGAGAACATGACCGCACTCAAGGCCGCCGCCACCGAGCAGGCCCAGAAGGACCTCAAGCTCCAGTTCATTCTGGAGAAGGTCGCCGAGCAGGAAAACCTCGAGGTCACCGAGGCCGAAGTCAACAGCCGTATCGCCCAGATGGCCGCCTACTACGGCCGTCGTCCCGAGCGTTTGCGGCAGGAGCTTGCCCAGGACGGTACACTGGAACAGTTGGCCGTCTCGATGCTGCAGGAGAAGGCGCTGGATGCCCTGCTGAGCAAGGCGAAGGTCAAGGAAGTGCCCGCCGAGAGCGACCAGAAGGACAAGAAGGAATAGGGTCCGCCCGCCGGCCGCACCGGTAAGCGACGGTCCTGCAAACAACTGCAAAAGAAGGCCCCAGAAAAGAAATCCCCGGCCCGGGCCGATAGATAGGCTACGACCGAGGGTCTGTTTCGAGGAGTGAAACCGATGGATGGTCCTTCAGGGAATGGAGTTCAGGCGTACCGGGATTACCAGGGACGCCGCGAAATGACGCTGGAAGAACGCCTCGCCGAGGAGCGGATCGTGTTCCTGTGGGGGCAGATCGGCCCCGGCTCGGCCGGTGGGTTGATCATGCGTCTGCTGGAGCTGGCGGCCAAGTCGCCCGACCGGGAGATCAGCCTGTACATCAACTCCCCCGGCGGATCGGTGGACGACACCCTGGCGATCTACGACACCATGCAGTTCATGTCCTGCGACGTGGCGACCTACTGCGTCGGACAGGCGGCGAGCGGAGCGGCGGTCATCCTCGCGGCCGGCACCAAGGGCAAGCGTTTCTGCCTGCCCCACTCGAAGATCATGATCCACCAGCCCTGGGGCGGAATCACCGGGCAGGCCTCGGACATCAAGATCCAGGCCGAGGAGATCCTCCGCAACAAGAAGCTGCTCAACGAGATCATGGCCAAGCACACCGGTCGAAGCGTCGAGCAGATCGCCGAGGAGACCGAGCGGGACCGCTACATGACCCCGACCGAAGCGACCGATTACGGGATCGTGGACGAGATCATCGAGCATTCCCCCGAAGGCAAGAAGAAATCGTAACCGCCAGCAAAGGGCGACCCACTCATGGCTGAGAACCAACTGGTACCCATCGTCATCGAGAAAACCGGCCGCGGCGAACGCAGCTACGACATCTACTCGCGACTGCTGCGCGACCGCATCGTCTTCGTCACCGGCGCAGTCAGCGACGAGATGGCCAACCTGGTCGTCGCGCAACTGCTGTTCCTCTCCAACGAAGACCCCGAGACCGACATCCACCTGTACGTCAACTCCCCGGGCGGAAGCGTCTCGGCGGGGCTGGCCATCTACGACACCATGCAGTTCATCCGACCCGACGTGGCGACCTACTGCGTGGGTCTGGCGGCCTCGATGGGGGCGGTGCTGCTCAGCGGCGGAACCGACAAGAAACGCTTCGCCCTGCCCAACTCTCGCGTGCTGATCCACCAGCCCCTGATCTCGGGAGTCATGCAGGGAACCGCCACCGAACTGGATATCGAGGCACAGGAAATCCTGCGCCTCCGCCAGAGGCTCTACGAAATCCTCGCCAGGCACACCGGCCAGTCCATCGAACAGGTCGAGAAGGACTGTGAGCGCGACAAGTGGCTCGATGCCGAACAGGCCGTCGAGTACGGCTGCGTGGATACCGTCCTGGAGAACATCCCCGACATGCCCCGCAGCGAGGAAGGCCACGACGAATGAGACCGCTTCTTCCGGCAGCGATGGCCATAGCCATGCTCGCCCTCGCCGGCGGGAGCGCAGGCTGCGACCAGGGCCACCACGAAGCGATGGTGGACTGCCAGCGGGAGATCGTCGAACTCCGCGAGGAGAAGAGCCAACTTCAGCAGAAAGTAATGCGACTGCGGGCAGAGGCCGACGAGAAAGACAGCCAGATACGGAAACTCCAGTCGCTCGGAAACGGGCGGCTGGAGCGTCTGTTTACCGTCCGGCGCATCGCCCTGGGCAACACCTCCGCCGTCAGCACCGACAACGACGAAGCCCACGAGGCCGTCAAGGTCTACCTCCTGCCCACCGACTCCGACGGCAGCACCATCAAAGCGGCCGGCGAGGTGACGATCCGGCTGTACGACCTTCGGCGCGATGAGCCGCTGCTGCGGGAATTCACCTACACGCCGGAGAAACTGTCGGATCACTGGTCGGGCGGGTTCGGGGTTTACCACTTCAGTTTCGTCTGCCCCTGGGGCGACACGCCCCCCACCGGCGGCGAGGTGACCGTGCACGTCAGGTTCCAGGACCTGCTGACCGGCAGAACCTTCACCGCCCAGAAGGCCGTCAGCGTCTCGCTGTAAGTGCGACGGCCGTTCGGTGACCGCTTCGCCGCGTGCTGGGGCAGACCTTTGCCATCGGACAACGAGCCCGGCGGGCGGATCGGCTTATCCCGCTATTCCTCCGGCCTCGGCGCGGCCTCTTCGCCGCCGGTGAGTTCCCAAGGCACCCGGACGTGCACGGCCGACTGTCCCTGGCAGGACGACAGCTCCAGTGTCGCACCAATGGCGTCTACGCGTTCCTGCATCAGGCGAAGCCCCAACCCCCTCCGCGAGGCTTCCTCGGGCTCGAAGCCGGCACCGTTGTCGATTACTGTCATCACGAGTTCCTCACCGGCGCGCTTCAGCGTTATCTCCACCAACTCCGCGCCGCCATGCCGGACGGCGTTGTTGATCGCCTCTTGGGCGATGCGAAACAGCGCGATCTCCACGTTGCGGCCCAGAGACTTCTCCTGAATCTGATCGCTGCACCGCATCTCCAGGGCCAGTCCTGTCGTCGAGGCCGCGCGGGTGAGTTGCTTGAGCGCCCCGGCCAGTCCCATCGACTCCAGCGCCGGCGGATACAACCCGTGGCAGATATGACGCACTTCGCGGATCATCTCGCTGCATTCTTCACCGGTTACCGCCAGGGCGGCCGCGAGCCTTTTGGCGTCGTCTTTGCCGTGTACGGTGTTCTTCAGCGACCGCAACCCAAGTTGCAGCGCCACCAGGCGCTGCCCCAGCGAGTCGTGCAGTTCCCCGGCAAGATGCCGCCGCTCCTCCTCCCGGGCGTTCAACAGCCGCGCGTGGGCGTTGCGCAGGGCGTCCTGGGCGAGCTTGCGCTGCGTGATGTCCTGCACCAGCGAGTCGACGTATTCGATACCCCCCTGCTGGTCGAACTTCGCGTGGGCGGTCAGGCTGATCCAGAACCGGTGCCCCCGGGCCACCATCTCACACTCGAATCCATCGATGAATCCTTCCTCGTGCAGTGTCCGGATGAGCGTCTCGTAGTCCTCCTGGCGGGCATGAAGCTTGTCGACACTGAAATCGGCCGTCTCTTGCGGCCGGTCCACCCCCAGCAGTCTCATGACGGCCGGGTTCACGATCTCCAGGTGCGGCTTGCCGCCCTCGTACCGAACGCGGGTGATGCCTACCGGAATGGTCTGGATCAACTCGCGGTATTGCTGCTCTTTGGCTTCCAGTCGCTCCCGGGCTTCCCGAAGCGGGGTGGCATCGTGGGCGATGGCGAGGACCAGTTGAGGCTCGGGCTGACCTTCGTGGAGCGGGTGCAGGTCGGTACGATACCATCGCCGTCGGCCGCGCACTTCCAGGTACGCCTCGTGCCGTTTCGATCTGCCGGTAGCGAGGACCTCGCGGATGCTTGAGAGAATCCCCTCGTCCTGTCGCAACCCGGGCAGCACCTCGTGCAGGTGCCTGCCGATGTAATTCTCGGGCACGCCGCCTAACCGCCGTGCGGCCTCGGGGTTCATGTACCGGTAGACCCCCTCGGCATCGAAGATCGCCACCACCTCGCTGATCATCTCCGCCAGCACCTGCCACCGCTGGCGGTAGGTGAGCAGGTCTATCGTGTCCCGGTGCTGCCGGGGAGATCGATCATGCCCGTTGGTCTTGCCCATCTGGCTGCCCCTTCACGCCAAAGGTCGCTGCGGCGGCCAAAGGCAACGGCAGCCGCCATCCGTTTCATTGTCGGGCGAGGATAACTGCATTCAAGGCCTGTCCCGCCACGAAACACCCCTTCCCAGGCGGACAGGGTGTGTTACAATCGCAGGCGGAGAGAAGCACGTTACGGAGGATAGTATGTTTGATTCGTTCAGCATTCCGCCAGCCGACCTGTTGGAGCAGTTCTGCATCCATAACGAGCAGCTTGCCACCCGCGTGCGCAACCGGCTGGTAGAGTCCGAGCAGGAAGGCACTTACATCCCGACCCGCCCAGCCGAACCGGCCGAGTAATCCTCGTTCGGCTTCGCTCCGGCGACCGCAAACGGGGCCCTCCGGGCGCGGTCAAAGTCAGCCGATCGCCGTGATGTCGAACCCGAGCACACCGGCCGCCAGGGCCCGCAGGCCGTCCTCGTGGCCGGAGAAGTGGAATGTGCGGTGGGCATGGACGATCGACGCTCCCGGTGCCAGGTCGGCCGCGGGACTGGAGGTCTCGATCTCGTAAAACGGACCCAGTTGCCCGGCGCCGGGCTTCTCCTCGCCGTCGTTGTAGCTGTTGATCACGTCTCCGGCGAAGGGCTCGTCCTGCATCTCCCACAGGCTGTTGACCCACTTGCGCCCGGCGGGGTCTTCCGGCAGCGAGAACTGCACGACCGTCAGCACCTTCGCGTCGGGGTCGTAGCTGCCCAAGCGGTCTTTGGCGCGGGCGGGCGAAACGCCGATCTTGCTGCGAAACTGCCCGTCGCAGGTAAACAGGAAGTGCCCGTCGGTGAATCGGCCTCGCTCGGGCGGAAGCTCCCCGAAGTAGTCGGTCGTGACCTTCCGACCCAACACGCCCTCGTCGCCCTCCACGAACGGGACGATCACCTTTCCGCGCGGAAGCGGCTTGAACTGCCCCAGAATCCAGATGCTCAGCAGACCGGCAGCGGGTGTCCATGGGCTGTCGCCGGCGTTGGTAAGCGTGTTGGACGACTCGAAGCCCACCATCGACACCCCTGCCGGGAGCGTTGCCCCCAGCAGGTCGGCCGCCGCGGCCGATCCGAGCAGCCCGATGCGACGCTTGACGTTGCAGGGAAACGTTGTGCCGCTGTAGTTGGTCACCTCGAAGTCGGCGGCCATCTCCACGCCCGACCCGTCGCGGCCGACCACCTCGAATGCCCCGCGGTTGAAGCCCTGGGGCGTCTTCCAGTGAGCCAGGTCGAACGGCTCGCCCTGGTCGAACCACAGCCCGAACTGCCCGGCCTCGGGCCCCAGCCAGAAGCGGTCCTCGCCCCCGTAGTTGTTGAAGGTGGGGTCTTCCTCGCCCGAGGCGATGAACTCGGCGTTGAGCCAGCCGAAGCTCTTGCCCTGGTCGCCGTCGAGCGTGGAGGTCATCGCCCGGCCCTGCCAGGCGGGGGTCACCAGCACGGCCGACCCGTCATCGCCGGCCAATTCGATCAGTTCGGTGTGCTTCCGGAGGAAATCTCGATCCTGCGCGTAGTTGTTCTCTGCCATGGTTCATCCTCTGTTTCTGCTGTATCTCGACGACCCGGGCGGGCCTGCTTCATATATACCCGCTTGTCGGCCGCCCTTCCAGCGGAGTCCGACAAATCCCTCGTCGGACGGTTTGCGGGCTTTGGCGTCCGTCGCGGTCACCCTTCTATGCCGAACCACGGAAGTTTGGCGATTCCGGTCCGAGTTTTCCGCTTTTTCCTGCTTGGTTTGCATTTTGTGAGGCCGTCGGGGGAACACCAGCGGACATTCGGGCGTATACAATGGAGCGCAACCCCACGCAACGGGCGCAAGAGTGCGGAGGGGGCCTGAATTATTCGCTCGCCCCCGCCGATAGATTCCATAGCCGCACCCGCCTGCTTGATTGGGGTCGCAGGCATCCAGTAGAATCGACCCACCGGAATCGCCCGGCAAGACAACAGTCTGGGTTGCCCACGGCGATTCGCAGAATAAGCGGGAGCTATCTTATTATGTTCGAGAGATTTACGGAGCGTGCACGGAAAGTGATGGCCCTGGCCAACCAAGAGGCCCAGCGGTTCAATCACGAGTACATCGGCACCGAGCACATCCTCCTGGGACTCGTCAAGGAGGGCTCGGGCGTCGGCGCAAACGTGCTCAAGAACCTCGGCGTCGACCTGCACAAGGTCCGCGTCGAGGTGGAGAAACTGGTACGGGCCGGGCCGGATATGGTCACCATGGGCAAGCTTCCCCAGACCCCGCGTGCCAAGAAAGTTATCGAGTACGCGATCGAGGAAGCCCGGAACCTCAACCACAACTACGTCGGCACCGAGCACCTGCTGCTGGGACTGCTGCGCGAGCATGACGGCGTGGCCGCCCAAGTGCTCATGAACCTCGGTCTCAAGCTCGACGAGGTCCGCGAAGAGGTCCTCAACCTCCTCGGGGCCGGCGTGGAGCCCGACGAAACCCCCGCCATGCCGGGGGCCGGACCCAACGAAGGGCCCAGTGGCGGCTCCCAGCGACGCGGCAAGAGCAAGACCCCGGCGCTGGACAACTTCGGACGTGACCTGACCGAACTGGCGCGCGAAGCGACGCTGGACCCGGTCATCGGCCGCGTGGACGAGATCGAGCGCGTCATCCAGGTTCTCTGCCGCCGCACCAAGAACAACCCGGTGCTGCTCGGCGAGGCGGGTGTCGGCAAGACGGCCATCGTCGAGGGGCTCGCCCAGAAGATCATCACCCACGACGTGCCGGAGATTCTCTACGAGCGGCGTATCGTCGCGCTGGACCTGGCGATGATGGTCGCGGGCACCAAGTACCGCGGGCAGTTCGAGGAGCGCATCAAGGCCGTCATGAACGAGGTGAAGCGTGCCAAGAACGTGATCCTCTTCATCGACGAGATGCACACCCTCGTCGGGGCCGGCGGTGCCGAAGGCGCCATCGACGCAGCCAACGTGCTGAAACCCTCGCTGTCCCGCGGGGAGATTCAGTGCATCGGTGCGACCACGATGGACGAATACCGCAAGCACATCGAGAAGGACGGCGCCCTGGAGCGGCGGTTCCAGACGATCATCGTCAACCCGCCCAACAAGTCCCAGGCGCTGGACATTCTCAAGGGCCTGCGCGACCGCTACGAAGCCCACCACCGCGTCCGCA
>JBKHHV010000070.1:0-14431 GCA_046539005.1 Phycisphaerae bacterium | reverse complement strand
CGGGACCCGAACATCAAGAAAATTCAACCCTAATCAGAGAATGCGTGTGCCCTGGTCGGTTGATGCCGACGCTTGAATTCGTTGAGGGCGGGTTCTAAGATGAGCGGCCGTGGAGTCACGGAAGATCATCATGCCCCTCGCCCCCTGAACGGAAAGGGTTCCCCACGTGCTGAACAGAATGAAAGGCTTCCTCAGGAAGCTGACCGGAGGCCGAACTTCCGGCCAGGCCGGCCGATCCCGTCGCGAGCCGCAGACCCCGCCGGTCGAGCCCGGCACGCCACCGTTCTGCGTCACCCCCTGGAGCAATCTCAGCATCGCCGGGTCCGGAATCAGCACCTGCTGCAGTATGCGCAAGGAGTTCCGTCCCACCTTCGACGACATCCACGAGGGCATGAGCCTGCTGGAGCTGTTCCAGCATCGCAAGCTGGTTGCCGCCCGCAAGGCCATTCTCAACGGCAACGCCGGGAAGGTCTGCACGCTGGCGTGTCCGAAGTTCAGCGATTTCACCCATGGCTTGAGCAAGCCGGGGCGGTTGGCCCAGATGTATACCGAGGACCTGGACCAGACTCCCGAACCCTACCGACGCAACATCGAGCGCATCGAGGCGGCGATCAACAACGCCGAGGCCGGTGAGGGCTTCTATCCGCCGTCCATGACGGTACAGTTGGGCAATGCCTGCAATATCCGCTGCAGCATGTGCGGCTGGGTGCGGCGCGACCCGTACAAGATGCCCCCCAAGCTCCAGCCGATGATCTTTGAAGGGATGCCCTACCTGCGGCGCCTCCGCCTTACCGGCGGTGAACCGGCGATCTTCCCCTTCGCGAAAGAGGTCGTTGCCGCAGCCGGCGAGCACCCGCAATTGAGGCTGGCGATCAACACCAACGCCACGCTGTTGGATGAGGACTTCTGGTACGAGGCGCTGACCGACCAGTTCTGCGCCCTGCGGATTTCCATCGACGCGGCCAGTCCCGAAACCTACCACGCCATCCGGAAGGGCGGCGACTTCGATACCGTCATGAAGGTGACCCGCGAGGTCGCGTCCCGTCGGCGAAGCCGCCAGGAGCCGGAGATCGTCTGGTCCTTCGTGATCCAGCAGGCCAACCGGCACGAGGTGGTCCCATTTGCCGAGCTTGCGGTGGAGTGCGGCGTGGACCACGTCCAGTATCAGCCCATGGTCGTCCCGCGGAAAGTTTCCGGTTCGGAGGTCACCGAGGACGACGAGGTCTGGCGCAAACATGAAGACGCCGTCGCCGTCCTCGACCAGGTGCGGCAGGCGGCAGGTGTGCTGGGAGCGGGCAACCTGAAACTCACCGAAACGGTCAGTGCCCGGGTCTCGATGGCCCACAAAGACCTCGCCAACGACGGGCGGATCACGGTGGGCAATGTGTCCGCGCGGACCTGTGAGGAGAGTTGAGGCGTGCAGGATCGTTACGATGTGCTGGTCGTGGGGGGAGGGACCGCCGGAGTGGCCGCAGCCGTCCAGGCCGGGCGACTGGGAGCCTCGGTGCTGCTGGTGGAGAAGACCGGCCAACTCGGGGGAACCATTACCAACGCGGGTGTCCGTGCGATCCAGACCTTCTTCGCCTACGGCGAGCGGATCATTGCCGGGATCGGCTGGGAGTGGGCCTGCCGCGCCCTGCGCGAACTGGGGGAGCCCGAGCCCGACGGAAGCGATTTCCGTGACAGCGGCGTAACCAACACGCTGGTGAACCTGCCGACCTTCTCGGCCGTGGCCGATGAGATGGTGCACGAGGCCGGCGTTCGGGGGCTGTTTCACACCATGCTGGCGTCGCTGCGGCCCGGCGATGGTGGCCGGGAGGTGACGCTCTGCACGAAGAAGGGCTTGCGGACGTTGCGAGCCCATACGGTAATCGACTGCAGCGGCGATGCCGACGCGGTCGCCCTGGCGGGGCTGGAAGTGGTACGCCCGGCCGAGCTTCAGCCCGGCACGCTGGTGGTCGAGACGGCCGGGTACGATCCGGAGTCGCTGGATTACACGGCGATCCAGGCGGCCTTCGACAAGGCCGTGGCGGCCGGAGAGGCGAAACCAAGTGACCCGGGCTGGTGGGACGGCGACGTAACCCGGTTCCTCAAGTGGCGGGGCGGCAACTGCATGCACGTGGTGGACGTGGACGCCTCCACCAGCGAAGGGCGGACCGCCGCCGAGATCGAAGCCCGTGCGGCGATGTTGCGGCTGCAGCGGTTCTGCCGGGCGCAGCCGGGTCTGGAGAACTTTCACATTTCGTGGACCGCATCCGAGTGTGGCATCCGCGAGACCGTCGTCATCGCCGGGCGGTATACGGTTACCGACGCGGACTACACCGGTGGGCGCCTCTTCGAGGACGCCATCGCCAACGCCTTCTATCCCGTGGACATTCACGAGCCGACGTCGATCGATTTCCAGGTGCTGCCCCGCGGTGTGGTGCCCACGATTCCCTACCGCGCCCTGCTGCCGCGGGAGGGACGCGGGATCGTCGTCGCCGGGCGTACCGTCAGCAGCGGCCGCCGCGCCAACAGCGGGCTTCGCGTGATGGCGCCCTGCATGGCCATGGGGCAGGCCGCAGGAGCGGCCGCGGCATTGGCGGCTCGGGACGGTATCGACGTGGGCGACCTCTCACCGGAAACACTCCGCCGGACGCTCGCCGAGCACGGGGCGATCGTCCCGGGTTGATCCGCTCCGCTGGTCCTGTTGTTGCCCGCCGCGACCGTTGCCGCTATCCTTGTCCGTCATGAGTACCGAGAGCTTCGACGCCGCTGCCGCCACCTGGGATGACAATCCCCGCCGTGCCGAGATGACCCGCCGCAACGCAGTTGCCATCGCTGCGGCGGTCGACCTGCGGCCCGACATGCGGGTGCTGGAGTTCGGCTGCGGGACCGGGGCGCTGAGTATGCTGCTGGCGCCGAACGTCGGACCGATCGACGCGGCCGACACCAGCGAGGGCATGATCGACCAGCTACGACGCAAGCTGGAGGCCAGTCCTGAACTGGCCCGGAAGATCCGCCCCCGTTTGTTGGCCGGGCGATTGAGCGAGGGTCTGCACGAGCAGTGGGACCTCATCTACTCGGCGATGGTCCTGCACCACATTCCCGATGCCGAAGCGTCCGTTCGCCACCTGGCGGGCAGGCTTGCCCCCGGCGGGCACCTGGCACTGATCGACCTGTGTGCCGAAGACGGTTCATTCCATGGCGATAAAGAGGTCCCGCATCACGGATTCGAGCCCGAATACCTGGCGGAGATTCTGGAGGATGCCGGGCTGCAGGCGGTGACCGTCCGGACGGTCGCCACCATCGAGAAGGCCGTGGAAGATGGATCGACGAGAGAATTTCCGACGTTCCTGCTCACCGCCCGCCGCTGAGGTTGTTACACTCCTTGACCGCTGAGAGAACAAGCCCCCCCGATCGGAGGACCATGATGGCCAGAAGAAGAAACCGCCCGACCCCGATGGATTTCTCGGGCGTCATGCCCGACCTCGCCTGCACCTCGGAGTTCCTGCCGACCCGCAGCGAGCTGGCGATCGGTGCGATGGCCCAGTTCTCAGGGCGCGTGTGGTACGTCAACTACCTCAGCCACAAGGCGGCCTCCGGCGCCGGCTGCGGGCTCTACGAGATCGACGAGCAGTTCCACCGCACCCGCCGGTACGAGGGCGAGGGCATCGAGGGCACCTACGCCAACCGCATGGTGCACCACGAGAGTTCCCAGTTGTTCCTCGGGCCGTTCGTCATCGACCTCGACCATCACATCCAGGTCATCGACGAGCTGGTCGACGTGCGGCTGGCGTCCACCGCCCGTCACCTGACCGATCCGGAAAACAAGGTCCACGTACTGGGCATGGAGGGCGAGTTCTTCGAGGTCGACGTCAACACCCTCGAGGTCACCCACCTTGCCGATCTCTGCACGGAGTTGGACCTGCCCCAGGGCGCCCGCCCGCACTTCAAGGCCATGTACACCGCACACGGACGGGTGATCGTCGCCAACAACAGCTACGACCAGCCCGACTTCCGCGAGGACCGCTTCGCCGGCCGGCTCGCCGAATGGGACGGCCGCGAGTGGCGCATCCTCTCTCGCGCCCCGCATTACGAAGTGTACGGTCGCCAGCGACTCGGCGCGGTGGTCTACGCGACCGGGTGGGACCGCCGCTCGGCGATCCTGCACGCCTGCATCGGTTCGGGGGGCGACTTGGGAACCCGTCGGCAGGATCCGTCCTCGTTCCATTGGAAGCGTTACCGCCTGCCGAAGGGCTCGGTGAACTTCGAGCATGCCTGGCAGACCGAATGGCCGCGCATCCGGGAGATCGAGCACGAGCGCTATCTCATGGACTGCCAGGGGATGTTCTACGAACTCTCCCCCCACGCCTGGGACGGGCACGTGCTGGGCATTCGCCCGGTGTGCACGCACCTGTGGGCGATCCCCGACTTCCTGAACTACCGGGGCTGTCTGCTGCTGGGCTCCGACCAGACCACCCCCGCCCACGGCGACAACATCCTCGCCGGGGAGAGCGAGTCGGGCGTGTGGGTCGGCAAGACCGACGATCTCTGGTCGTTCGGACCGCCCGCGGGCTACGGCGGGCCCTGGTTCGAGGACGACGTCGAGGCCGACCAGCCTTCCGACCCGTACCTGTTCGCCGGTTTCACCCATCAGAGCATCTGCCTGCGGCACGACGCGGCCGGGGAGATCGACGTGGACGTGGAACTGGACGCGACGGGAACGGGACAGTGGTGCCGGGCCGTGCGGCTCAGCGTGCCGCCGGAAGGTCTGTGCCACAGCTTCCCGCCCGGGCTGCAGGCCCACTGGTTGCGCCTCACCGCCCGCAGCTCGGCCAGGTGGACTGCCCAACTCCGCCAGCAGGGCTGACGGAAGCTGCCGTTCTGGATGCCCGCCGACCGGCATTGCTCGCGGCGATCCAGGCGAGCAACGTGGACCGGCCTGCTGGTCGGATCGAAAGCGACCAGCGCGAGTTCTGGTGCAGATGCACGGTCAATTCAGCGGTCCTGAGCCGGTCAATCGCATTATCGTCGCGGTGCGCGACGGTGCGCCCGTGCGTTCGAAGACGTGGGCAACTTCCGGACCGAACGAGACACCCACCGCTCCTTGACTGCCGTGGTGTTGTCGGTGGAGCACTGGATCGGCCAGGAGCGCGACGCCGACGATGCCTGACGGCTTTTGCCGGCGAGAACTTGCCAAGAACTTCCGCCTCGCGGATTGTTTAAGGTAGGGAAAGCCCTCACCTTGGGGGGCTCAGCAGAAATCACAGCAGGAGACCATCCATGCGATCGATCGTTACGTGCGCGTTTGTTGTCCTTGCCTGGGCTGCCGTTACGGCCGGGCAGGAGCCCGGGGAGAAGCTTGACCGGCTGCGGGAGCAGCAGCGGGAGGTCGATACCGAACTGCGAACGGTAAACGACGCGATCGAGATCCTGCGGCGGGCGGCGTCTTCGGACACCAGCGGCGAGCTGGCGGCCGCCCGGAAGCAACTGCAGGCCGCCGAGAAGGCGACCGAAAAGGCGCACACCGAGGCCGGTCTGGACGAACTGAAGCTCAAGCTTCGCGCTGCCCAGAAGGCCCGCGACGAGAAGGCGATGGAGATCATCACCGCCTCGAAGGGCGGTAAGAGAATAGCCGACACCTTCGATGAGATCGGCAAGCGGATCGAGCAGATGGAGGGGCGGATCGGCGAGTTGAGCACGAAGGAAGTTGTGGAACTGGCTCGGTTGCACCGCAGGCACCGCCACCTCGGGAGGAAACTGTACGATACGCGCCGGTCGGTCTGGGAGCGCAAGGAAGTGCTGGGCGCCTACCGCCAGGCCGACGCCGCCTACAAGGCGTACGGACGGGCCCGCAAGAAGAGCAAGGCGTACGGCGAGGCGACCGACCGGGAGAAGCAGGCCCGCCGCAAGCTGGACCGGGCGCGATCGGCTTTGGATCTCAAGAGCGATTCGGCACAGGAACTGCTTGCCGAGAAGAAGCAACTGGAGGCAAAGCAGAAGCAACTGGATCGGCAGGCCTCTGCGCTGGGGAAGGAACTGCTGAGCGGCGCGAAGGAAGTGAGCATCATGGTTCCCATGCCGCCGCGCAAGGGCAAGGAGCGCAAGCCCCGCAAGGCGACGTTGTGGATCCCCCCGGGCGATAAGCCGATCCGCGGGGTGATCGCCGCCCATCCGATGATCAGCAAGATGGCGACCCATCCGCGCATCCGACAGGCCGCGGCCCGGGCCGGGCTGGCGACGATGGTCATGCCGAGCTTCTCCTACAGGGGCGAGGACACCATGGAGCGGTTCGACGCGATGATGAAGGAATTTGCCAAAAAGGCCGACCGCCCGGACCTGCCGGGCGCCGCCATCCTGCCGGCGGGACTCTCGGCGAGTGTGCTGGCTGCACGGAATGTCGGTTACGCCGCGCCCGACCGGACGATCGGCATCGTTCACGTGGCCGGGGGCAACATGCATCACAATATCGTCGATCCCGACCAGAGCCTCTCCGGCGTGCCGTTCATCGCGATGAACGGTGAGTTCGAGTGGTGCGGCCCCGAAGGCGGCATTCGTCCCGAGTACGGCAGACAGACCCAGTGGGTGATGATCCGCGAGCAGTTGCTGCGACGCTGGCGGAGCGACCACCAGCACCTGATGAGTCTGGTGGTGGTGCCCGGGGGCGACCACGGCGACTGGGACGTGGGCCTGGCGGCGATGTTCGTGGAGAAGGCCGCCAAGTATCGCCTGCCCGCCGGCGAACGCGACCTTTCGAGGCCGGTCAAGTGCGTGAAGATCAAGGCCGAGAAAGGCTGGCTGACCGACGCCGACCTGGACCATCCCGAACACAAGCCGGCCGCGTTCGATGAGTACACCGGCGACCGGGACGACGTCTTCTGGCACTTCGACAAGGAAATGGCCGAGGCCGTCTACGAGTACCACGAGGGCGAATTCCTGCTGCCTGACCCGACCAAGCAGCATCCGGTGCCGGACAGTTGGCCGAAGAAACGCGGGATCAACCTGGACAAGTGATCGGGATCGGCCGGATGCCTACTCGCCGTGAATCACCTTGCGGCAGTGCTTGCACGGCGTCAGGCCGCATCGCTCGGGCACGCCGAGGTTGTGCCACAGCGTGGTCGGACATCCGTACGTATGGCACGGCCGTTGCTTCCGCCAGTGAGGTTCCGCAAAGCCCTCCAGCGAGAAGAACGAGTCGGGCGTTTGCCAATCGGCCCCGTCAGCAAGGCTATTAGTCGGCAAGGCGATACACGCAGACGCCGGCGGCATTGGCGGCGATGAGCCGGCCGTCCAGGACCAGCAGGTTGCCCAGCAGCCCTCGCTTCACCGTGCCTACCTTCACAACCTTGGCGGTGCTCACCGTCAGACGCAACACGCGCCCGTCCCGCGTCGACACCCACGCCCCGTCGGCCGACACTGCCGGAACCCCCAGCAGCGGTATCGACTCGTCCGAGGCGACGACTTTCCCGTCCGAGACCCGCAGGAGTCGCCAGCCGTCCTCGCCGGTCAGCAGAACGCGGCCGTGCCCGACGCCCGTCAGCCTCGCGGCCTTGTTGCGCTTGGCTTTCCAGAGGTCCTTGCCGCTGCGCAGATCCATCGCGAGCAGGTGCTCGCTGTCGTACGGAAGTGCAACTACCGTACCGCCGTCGATAATCAGGGGATTCACCCGGCGGTTCTTCAGGCTTCGCCGGTCGCCTCTTCTCTGCGTCAGCGGCGTTTCGTACCGTCGCAGCCAGATCGGTCGCCCTGTGTCGGCGTCGAAAGCCCCGATCACACCCGCGTTGGTGCACGCGACCACCTGCCTGGCGAACAGCGATGGTACCGTTCCGTTTACAAAAGCATGAGCGTTTCGCTTGCCTCCCCCCACCGCGGGCGGAGACTGGCAGACCAGCCGGTCCCATACCAGCTTGCCCGTGTCGGCCCGAAGACAGATAAGCCGAAACTGCTGCATGTTGCGATGCAGGGCGAGTGCGTACAGAAGCCCGTCGGCCGCCAGCGGTGCGGTGTGGAACTTCCGCATGTTCAGGTCATCCGGGGCGTCTTTGCTGCCGTAGCCGACTCTCCACAACAGCGTGCCGTCCTTCAAAGAAACGCACGCCAGTGCGGAGGTGTCCTCGCGGTCGGGGTCCGGGTCCTTCGTCTCGCCGGGGCTCGCCGGCCGGGTGGGAATCGTCGGCAGCAGCCCGGCGATGGTGAAGACCCTGCCGCCGTCGGACGTAAGCTGGTACCAGCCCTCGTCGGTGAAGCGGGTCATCCCGTAGCGTGTCCCGCCCAGCCGACGCTGCAGCCCAAGCCTGCAGGACCACAGTTCCTTCCCGTCGCTCAGCCTTCTGGACACCAGGCCGTCATCGGTGCGAACGGTCAGCCGGTCCGCGGTCACGATCGGCCGAATCACCGGCGGCACGTCCACCACTTGCTTCCTGGAGTTCCACTCGTACCGAGCCCACACACGGCCGCGGTCGAGATATGCCTCCCACTTGCAGAACGACGGGTGAGGGTATGTACGATCGATGGGCGTGCGAGCGGCCAGGTGTTTCAGAACTTCGGTATTGGGGTCGGCCTCGGCGAACTGTTTCGGCCGGCACCACAGCACCCCGCCGAGGTCCGCCCGGCCTGCGGCGGAGGTATGGGCCCAACCCAGCGGGCTGCCGCCTGTACTCGGCCAGACCTTGCCCAGCGCGGCCTGCGGGCGCGGCCGAAGACGACCGATATCTTCCACGAACTGCCCCAGCGTCTGCTGCTTGCCGCCCCAGGTGACGGTCTGACCGGCGTGCTCCTTCCGCACGTGCCGGGTGGTGGCATCGGCGAGTTTCGGTCGCCCGCCCAGGTGAGCGGCGGCGGCGATCCGCGCAAGCAGCGGGCCTTCGCCGTCCGCGTCTGGCGCCATGGCCAGGGCCTGCTGCCAATACCAGAGGGCCTCATCGAATCGTCCCCGGTCCATCGCGAGTGCGCCCAACATTCGGGCGGCCTTTCCGCCGGCAGGGGTGAGGGGGTATCGCCCCAACGTCTCCCACAGGGCGGCTGCGTCCTGCTGGTCGGCAGCACGCCTGTACATCGCCCTGGCCTTCTCGTCGTACAAACGGTGATAAACCTCCTGCCCCTTCGCCGGCAGTGATGCCAGAACCGAAAGAGCGGCCGCCCGCACCGAGACATGGTGCCCGGGCCCGATCCGGAAGGTGAGTTTGCCGGGCTCGTCCACGCGGTCCTGGAACCACTGGATCGCCTTCTCATAGTCTCCCTCGCGGGCCGCCCGCCGCATCGTACCAAAGTCGTGGTACAATTCGCCGTAGGTGGGGATAAGGGGCACGTCGCCCTCGCCTGCCGCCAGCGACGGGGCGCAGACGATAGCGACGGCAAGCAGGGCGGTACCGATCAGCACAGGGCGGTTGCGCATGGGCTCTCCTTGGTCTCTCCGCATGGCTTCGATGCCTGAAAGCCATTGTACTCGTGGAGACGTGGACAAGGTAGTTGCGAAGGGACAATCCCGTGGGTACGCCAGCAGGGGCAAGTACCAATGAATACGGAATTACGGGCACAACTTAAGCCGGGCAGGATCGCGACCGGATACTCAAAAAGCAACTCGATGACGCTAAATTTGCTCTAAATCATGCCTGAGTTACGCCCAAAGGCAAGAGCGATACTGTCAAATCAGGCGTGAGGGTGCGGTCGGCTGAAGGTTACGTTTTGTCATGCCGCAGTCCTGCGGACTCGCTTGCGGGCTTGCTGCCAGGCCGCCGGGTTGCCTTCCCACCGGCCAAAGGTCCGCGACGGGGAAGCGGCTGGCGTACTGCTTGCTTCGGGTGTAGCCGAAGGCCTCCGCAAGGGCCGGCGTGTCGGGCATGGAGACGCCGGTGCCGTCGACGAGGAAGACCGGTCGTCCGGCATACGGGCCAATCGCTGTAGGGCTCAAGAAAGCGGCCGAGCCGGCGGGTCTTGACGATGTCCGGGCTCTGGCGATCATCACGAAGCGGAGGCGTCGATTCCTCCAGCCAGGTCAGGTACTTGCTGAAGAACTCGCCAATCCGTACAATCGCCGCAGGATTGAGGATCTGTTCGATGGCCTCGTATGGGCTGTCATAGGTGAGAACGCGATGCGGGAACTGTTCATACAGATCAAGCCATTGGCCGAAGGCGGCGTGAATCTGGCCCTGGGTCCGTGTGTTCAGCGGCCCAAAGCTGATGGTTGTGCGTTTGCCGTCGGGCCGATAGACGTCGGTGACCAAGCATCCGTTTTTCATTCGCAGCGAGCGTGGCTCCCTGCGGCGCCCCATGTTGCACCTGCTGATGGAAGGGATTTCTGCCGTCCATTTTCTATTCCCGATCGGCTGATGGGCAAGGGATCGCCGCAATATCGCCGCAGTATCCTCGCATTTGTGCGAGATTCAACGAGATCGAGCGAGATCAGGCGAGAAGCAGTTGCGGGACGCATTCATCGCAAGGCTATTCAATGAATAGAGTTATGTAGATTTAGAAAACACGCGCCCGTAGCTCAGGAGGATAGAGCGGCGGTTTCCTAAACCGCAGGTCAGAGGTTCGAGTCCTCTCGGGCGTAGTTCGGCAGCAAGAGGGCGGTGGCGGGTCACCCGTCGTCCTCCTGTTTGCCTTCCGGGGGACTTGTGTTCTCGAAAAGTTCGCTGGCCTCTTCGAATATGCTCGGTGTCTTGCCCGCTTCGCAGTTGCCAAACTCGTAAGGGTACCCACCGCCAACGATGTCATACCGTAGGCCGCCATGCTTGTCCCTGGTTTCGATGTACGCTTCCCTGAAGGTTTGTCCCGGCCGTGGGTGAACTGTACCCTCGTCCCGATCCCAGACGATCTGTGACATCGGCGTATCCCAAGTGATGCATCCGGATTGGACAGGAACAGGCTGGTTGCTGTCCCGGAAGCGGGGCAAGTTCATCTCGTAAGCAGAATGGTCCACGAGAAACTGCCCGCAAAGCCCGATCAACTGACCGGCCGGACGTGCGTTCTCCACGAGGTAGGCGAACGCGGCCGGCGCCTCAGGCTCGGCCAGCACCGCTCTGAATGCCTCATCATGAACCGGATCGACCCCGGCTTCCCCAATGCTGCCTACGGGGAACAGGTTCGTGTTCAGGAGTACCGCCATTGCCTCTTCTCGACTCAGCGTTTCCGCGTATTCCGGGAACTCCTCCATGGTGCTTCGATCGCCGGCCTCGTCCCTCTGCCACATGCTGTCCTCAGGCAGTAAGGGAGGTGGAACGATGGGCTGCATGTACCATGCCTGATCGGACCGTACGCAGCCGGCCGACAGGGCCGCAACAACCGACAATACAGACAGCAAGGCGGCGGTCGTGCGGAACTTCGGTGTCTTCGTCCTCATGGGAACCCCTTTCCGATTCTCATGATATCGTTCCGCCCAGCCGGGAGGAAGTGCCAACTTGCCGATCCGCTATTGGATCGGTTTGTGGTCGAACCGGCGTCGGATATCCTGTGTCGCCGCCAGCAGTTGCGGGTGGCTTTTGAGCACGCGAATGTAGTTGCTGGTGGTAATCCCCAGCACGGCGGCCGCCTCCGAGAGACGTCCCTGGCGAACTTCCAGGAGATCCAGCAGATAGGCCGCCACCTGCCAGAAGCGCTGGTCTTTCCTTCCGATCTGCAGGCGTGCCTGTCCGGCTTTGGCACCGCCTTTGGCCGGGTGGATGCAGTCCCGCAGCACCTCGGGTGGTTGCTCTTCCTGCCAGTCGGCCGGGGCCCGCAGATGGGTGGCGATCTGCATACGCAGGCGCTTGAGGGCGATCCGCTTGTTCTCGTGCTGCGAACGGCTGTCGTCTCCGTGGGCCGAAACGCCGCTGGGTTCGTGTCGCAGTCGCACGGCCGAGGAGACCTTGTTGCGGTGCTGCCCGCCGGGTCCGGAGGCCCGATAGGTATCGACCTGGCACTGGCGGAGCAGGGCGTCGTCGGGCAGGCGGAGAAACTGCTCGTGGCTCGGCGTCGGGTCGGGTAGTTCTACCATACTGGTATTGTAACCACTTACGGTGCCCAAGACAAAGGCAGCCGCCCGGGGATGCCGCCAGAGCGCAAAGAAACGCCCCGCAGCAGCGCCACGGGGCGTCGGAGTAGACTGACCTGGGTATCTCAGCGTCGACGGCGGATTGCCACCGCCAGGCCGCCCATCGCCAGCAGGCTCATCGAGGCCGGTTCCGGAGCGACACCGAGGACCTCCCATGTGTAGCTGGTGTCGTATTTCCAGTCCATGCTGCCGTAGGGGGCGGTGACCTCCATGGAATGTACCGTGAGGCGGAAGCCGGTAATTTCACCGTAGCGGAGCATGAGCATCTCGTCAGCGGAGAACCATTCCGATTCCAACTGTTCCTGGCCGGTCGCGCCGGCGCCATCGGGGGCATACCGCAACGACATCTCTTCGTCGTTGACGTTGCCCAGAAGTCCGGCGAGCGTGGCGGCGTTGGTGTCGGTCGCCACCTCGAAAGTGTGGCTGTGAGGTGCCCCCGCCACGTCGAACAGCACGCCGCTGCCCAGTTTGAAACTGGTGACCCACACGGCGAAGTTCCCGGTGTACTCGTAGTGGCCGTCATCGATGGTGTACTCGCACGAGGTGGGCGCAGAACCCATGGCGGCCGACCAGCCAGACCGTTCGATGCTTGCCAGAACGTCGCCCTCGACGCCGGCCGGGACAAGAACCAATCCGAGCATAGCAGCGCAGATTACAGACACAGATCGCATAATGCTTCCTCCCAATTGTTACAGAATGAGCAAACGAGCCGATCGGACGACCCCCGCGGCCGTCCGGGTCCCTCATACAGAACCGATTCTAAACGGATTCGGAAAGTACGCAATAGGGTAAACCGCCAGAAAATGCTGCAATTCAAATCTTCGTAATCGCTTATCGTGGCGGGTACAGGTCGCGGGCGATGCAGGGCTCAGCGCGGCCGAGGGGACGTGCCTGGACGGTGGAAGCAGAGGCAGGGAAGCAGCACGGGGATACCGTTGCCATCGATTGGGGGGATGCTCTGGTGGTCAGAGGCTTGACCGGCCCTGCCAGCCCGGCGGATATCCCGTCGTGGCGTTGACGAAGGCGAACTGGAGGTCGTGCTCCTGGAAACGAAAATGTCTCAATTCTCGATCTGTCAGTCACGGACAGGAAACGCGGGCCCCCCCCGCCCCTGGACGCGCCGGGCGGGACGCCCGAACGGCGAGCGTCAGACGGCCAGCGTCCGCTCGATGTGTGCGGCGATCCTGGGAGACGCTCACGGCAACGCCGAACGACGCCTCGGCCTCTCCGTTCAGCATGTCCCGCAGGTCCATCTCACTTGCCCCTCACCCCCGCCTGGGGTGGGGGCGAGGGGCAAAGCTCAATGGCTGGTCAATGGCTGCCCGTCAGCGAATGTGCGAAAAAGTCTGGACACTACCCAGGTCCGGGTTGCTTTCGGGACCAGCAGCGTTTTCGAACTCGGGGCGCAAAACAACGCCCCGCAGATGTACTGCCACGGGGCGTTGCAGAAATCTTGTCTTGTTCAAAAAATCAGGCTGCACGGCGACGGCGGATCAGCGTCAGCCCGCCGAGGGTCAGCAGGCCCAGCGTGGCCGGTTCGGGAACGAGGCTGACGGAAGGTTCAAAGCCTTCATTTTCACTTGAGGCTACGTAGATCCTGTCGCCATTTCCTTCTGGCGTAAGCGTCAGCCGCAACCATGACCAGTTTTCCTCTATCGCTTCCTGCACGGCCGATGTTACGTCGACGGATAACCATCCGGCTGTGGTCGGATCAACGGTTCCAATGTCCGTGCCGCCACGATCTGAGTACTCAATCGTGCCGTCACCCTCGGCGTAAGTCAGCGTAAAAGCGTTGCCTGAAGCGTTGCTGCCGGTCTGCGTCAAATACAAGTGCAACAGTGCCTGATCGGTCGGTTCCATGTTCACAGAGCCCGCCATCTTCAACTCAAACACGGGGTAACCGATTGTCTTGTCGCCATAGCCCTTATCAGAGAGCGTCCCCTCTAGAACACTGTCGTCGAGCTGATCGACATCTTTCGTTATACCGCCAGAGTAAGCTCGCAAATCCCGGTATACCGCGCGGCCGTCGACGACCTGATCAATCACTGATGCGTTGGCGAACGCGGTCACCGATAGGATCGCGAGCATACTTAAACTGGTGTTCAGGTACTTGTTCATTTTCCGTTCCTCCCAATTGAGCCACACATATTCACAGGCGACATGCAGATAGCTTCGCCTCATCAATTGCCACATCATATCACGGCTTGCGATTGTCAGAAAGGTCTATTCTCACCAACATTTTGTGATGCAAGAAGATATGAGTTTTCCCATTTTACCCAGAAAGCCCAGACGGCACCTAGCTCGTTCGTCTCCGGTTAACAGCCCCGGTTGCTCCCGCACCCTTTCGTCATTTCGAACTTGCCCCGGGTAATTGATTAATAGACGAGCATCGTAACCCTGCCAGACAGCGAGCCGGTC
>JBKHHV010000069.1:0-14452 GCA_046539005.1 Phycisphaerae bacterium | reverse complement strand
TTCTCGGCGATGACCTTGATCTCCTTGCCATCGACGACCAGCGCGCCTTCCTTCGCCTCGACGGTACCGGGGTATTTGCCCTGGGTCGAGTCGTACTTCAGCAGGTACGCCAGCATCTTGGCGTCGCCGAGGTCGTTGATCGCGACGACGTCGAACCGCTCGGGCTGCTCCATCATCGCTCGGAAGGTCAGCCGACCGATGCGTCCGAAACCATTGATACCAATTTTCACAGCCATGGATGTATCTCCTCGTCTCAAAAAGGTTGTCTTGCCGGCAACGGCCAGAAGTCTCGTCCCCCCCGGTCCGTTTCACGCGAGGGGGCATACGAGAACGTATAAGGCTATTGACGCCCCCCGCCCCTGTCAACCGACTTTTGAAAGCTGTGCGAAAATCAGCCCGACCGACCCGACCGACGGTTTTTTTCTGGTGGAACCCCCTCTCTGCCCCCGATAAGCTCTTAGAGAGGCAACGTCTTCATATCCCTTTATGTTGCGGAGCGGTCCCGATGACCGAACAGAATCAGACCGATCATGTAGAGTGTCCGGCCACGAAGGACCCGGCCGTTCGCCTGTTTATCGTCGCCGCGATGTGCCTGGGCTTCGGGGTCTGGTGTGCTATAGATGCCTACGTCGCCGACAAGTATCCCTACGCCGCCATGGACGACGACATCAATCAGTTCATGGGCTGGGCGTTCAACCACTTCGCCCCCGTCATCCTCGTCCCCATCGGACTGGTGGCGGCCGTGTGGGCGATCGTCTTTCTCCGCCGCGTGCTGGTGGCCGACGAAGAAGGCATAGGCTACAAGGGCAAGCCCAAGGTCGCCTGGAGCGACATCACCGACTTGGACGTCTCAGACCTGCCGGACAAGAAGATCCTTCGGATCAATCATTCCGCGTCCGGCAAGCCGCTGGTGCTGGATGCCTGGAAGTTGCAGAACTTCCGCGAGATGGTCGCCTTCATCGAGGACCACACCCCCGAAGAGGTGCAGTAGCCCTGCAATCCTCATCGTCCCTGGGCGCTGGCATCGGCCCTGGGCGCTGGCATCGGCCCGGGACACCAGCAACGCCGTTCCGGAGCCAACCGGACCGATTGGCCCCCGCTCGGCCGTCCGCTGCGGCAAGCCGTCGCCTGGTCCGCTGTGACGACCGTCGCCTGTTCGTCGGCTTGTCTGCGCCTTGGACCGGGCCTTCGTCTGCGGCTTGAACCGTCCCTTCACATTCTGCTAAAATCGCTCTTGACGAAGCGGCACCAGTCAGTACAATGCTTTGTCCCCTTGCGGGACCAAACGCACCGTTAGCTCAGTTGGTAGAGCAGCTGACTCTTAATCAGCGGGTCGTAGGTTCGAGTCCTACACGGTGTATTTCCGGCCCCCGTCGGCCGATGTCGGCGGGGGCTTCTTCGTGCGCCCGACCAGGTCGGCAAAAGCAGAACGCCGGGGCAGAACCCCGGCGTCCGAGTGCGAATCAGGTTACGGCCTTCCCCCCGGCACAATCGGCAGCGCGATCCCCGCCGCAGGTGCTTCCCACATCCAAAGGCCGGGTTTGCCGTCGTCAGCCTGACCAGACCCCGGCCGTCGGTGTCTCCCGCGTGCGGGGTGCGAGACTGGCGCCGGCGGATCGTTTGTATCGGGCGTTACTTCGGCTTGCGCATATCCCAGCAGAACACGCCCTGTTTCTGGCGGAGGTAGATCCGTCCGTCCAGCAGCGGGTACATAAGCATGTGGTGGTAGCTGGAGGTCGTGCCGCCAAAAGACGGCCGCCACATCGTCTCGCCCGGGGTCACCTTGGTGATCTGCCCCTGCTCGCGGAGGCGGTAGAGGGCGATCTGGATATCGCCGTGCGTTCCGTCGCGGCGTACCAGCACGGTGTCGGCCATTGCCTGCATGTATCCGCCGTTGCCGGGCTTGATGCCTTCGGTCTTGGCGAGGAGCCGCCCGGTCGTCAGGTCGATGCACGCCAGGTTGCCGGTGAACACGTATCGCTCGCGGACAATCACCGGCACGTGCTCGGCATTGGAGCCCTCGACGCTGGTCTTTCAGAGCATCGCCGGGGTCTTGGCGCCGTCGATCCGCCAGGCAGCGCAGTGGGGCTTGTGGTCCTTCCTGTTGTCGCCTTCCTGCAGATAGGCGATCATGTGGTCACCGTAGATGCTGATCCCGCCGCACCCGAGCCCGCGGCCGTGGGAGAGGGCCTTGGCGTCCACCGACCAGACGACCTTCCCGTCGGCGCCGTCGAGGCAGACGATCCTGTCGCCGGAGCCGCCGATGAAGTAGTCCTTGTCGCCCACCGGGTAGAGCGCCAGGGTCACGTGCTCATGGCGGATGTCCGAATGCCACGCCAGCTTGCCGGTCTTCACGTCAAAGCCGGCCCACTTGCCCTGCAGCGGCACGACCACAACCTTCCGCCCGGGCAGCGCCGTCGAGCTGTACAGCGAACGGTGGCCGTTCTTGAGCGGCTGTTCCCAGAGCGGCTTGCCGGTCTCGGCGTCGAAGGCATACAGGTAGCCGGACATCCCGATGGCGAATACCCGCCCGCCGCCGACGCCGGGGGTCATGTCGAACGGGCCTTCCTTGTGGTGCTGGTGGTTGCGTCCCCGTGCGCTTACGGTCGCCTTCCACAGCGTCTTGCCGGTCTCGGCGTCCATGCAGAGCACGACATCATCGGACTTGGGGTAGATCTTCTCGAGGGCATACCAGGGCAGTTTGTCGGACGACAGGTCCGACCCTTCGGCGAGTTTCTCGATAGCCTTCTCGGAGGGAGCCTCGGCGGGCGTGGGCACGAAGTAGCTCAGGTAGACCCTGCCGTTGGCGGCCACCGGCGAAGTCGAGCCGGAGCATGTCCGGCGTTGGCTGGCGTCGCGCCATTTGTCCATGAACCGCGAGATCGATCCGACTCCCTGCCCGATGTCGGTCTCTTCCGGAGCCCAGACCAGGCGGATGTTCTTCGGGTCGTCCACCAGTTCGACCGGGGTAGACTCGGCGGCCGCCCCGCCGGCAACCGGTCCCAGAAGCGACGGCCAACCCACGTCGGCAGGCACGTCGTTGGCCTTGGCGAGTTCGGCTTCGGGGGTGATTGTTCCGGTCACCTTGCCGTCGTGCTCGCCGATGGTGGCCGTGCCGGACACCTTGTTGTCGGAAACGGTGGCATTCACTACAACCCGCACCACCTTCCCTCCGCGTTTACCGGGCTTGGGGCAGTGGTCGAAGGTCCCGCTGAGCTTTTCGTCGGTGAGGGTGAGTTGTCCGCCGGGCGTTCCGAGCCCGATCCCGTGGGGGACGAGCATGGCATCGCCGCGCAGCCCGCCCATGAGCGTCCAGCGGGCGTAGTCTTCGTCGATTTCCTTCGCGCCGGGCACGTCGAAGTGCAGCTTCACCAGCGAATAGCTGCCGGTGGGGCGCTGCACGGTGCAACGGGCGATCGGTTCGTCGGCCAAGCCCGCCGCCGGCAGCACGGCCGCCAGCGCAGCGACAACCGCAACGTGGATACGAAAGTTCATCGGTCATTCCTTTCCTGTGGTCGTGCGGCACTGCGAACGTGCGTATGCGATCAACGGTCGGCTTTGCGGACCCGCAGCGTCACCGGCAGCGCCGGGAGCAGAGCCCGGGGCAGTTGCACGGCCGCTTGCGAATCGTCCCCCGTTTGGACGGGGATGGTCTCGTCGGTCGCCACCACTTCAACGCTTTGGGCGGCGGCCAGTTCCTCCGGAAGTTTCAGCCGCCCTTCCAGCGGCCAGGTGATTACATGCAGGTAGACTGCCTGGTCGGTCTGGGTGACACGGGCGAACTTGCCGCCTTCGATCTCCGAGGCGCCGGTGGCGTAGATACCCTCTCCGCTGCAGCCCAGCCAGCTTCCCATCCGTCGCAGGATCTTCTGCGAGGGCTCGGGGATTACCCCCAGCCCGTCGGGCCCGACGTTCAGCAGGAAGTTGCCACCCTTGGAGGCCGTATCGATCAGCGTCCAGAGCAGTTCCTGGGAACTCTTCCAGGCGTGGTCGTCGGGGACATAGCCCCAGGTGCGGTTCATGGTCGCCGGCGATTCCCAGTCCATCGCCTGCTTCGCTCCGGGGAAACGGTTGTCGCGGAAGCTGGCGTAGTCGCCCAGGCCGTTGCCGATGCGCCCGGAGACCAGGCAGGAGGGCTGGAGATGATGCACGTAATCGACCAGGTGTCTGCTCTGGTCGAGGCTCATGCCCATGGGCGTGTCGAACCAGACCAGGCCGATGGGGCCGTAATTGCCCAGCAACTCCCGCAGATGCGGCTGGACCACCTGCTCGATGTATCGCGGGAAGCCCCGCTCGGCGGGGTCGAAGTCCCAGTTGTTGCCCTCGCCGTCCGGCTGCGACCAGTCCTGCGTCTGGGAATAGTACACGCCGAAGGGCAATTCCTGGCGGCGACACTCGTCCGACAGTTCGGCGATGACATCGCGTCCGAACGGCGTCGCCCGGACGATGTTGAAGTCGGTCACTTCGCTGTCGAACAGGCAGAACCCGTCGTGGTGCTTGGCGGTAATGACCATGTATCGCATGCCGGCCTCACGTGCGAGCGAGACCCACTCGGCGGCGTCGAAACCGACGGGGTTGAAATCGTCGGCCGCGGCGTGATAGACGGCGTTGGGAATGCGTTTGACGTGCTGCACCCATTCGCCGGTCCAGTGGTGCGTGACGGTGTCGGGGTAATCGCTCCAGCGTTCGTGGGGCATCGCGTAGAGGCCCCAGTGGATGAACATCCCGAAACGGGCGTCGCGCCACCAATCCAGGCGGGGGTCGTTTCGGGCGTCCTGGCGCTGCTCGTAACCGGGGCGTATGTTCAAGTCGGATGCGTTCTCGGCCATGGTTCCCCTCACGGGTGTCTGGTGGAGCCGGCAAGGATAGCGTCTCAAGCCGCCTTCGGACAGGGGCCTTTTGTCGAAATAGACGCTTCTGCGACGAGGGCTTTTGTCATTTCCTTTCATATGCAGATCGGTGAGATGATTTTGCTTTCAATCGTTCGGGACGTGCGGCATGGTGGAAGGTCGGCCGCCCTGCCGGCGGCCAGATTGACTCCAACAGGAAGCAAGGAGAGGATGATGGCGAAGGTTCGAATGGGTTTCATCGGCGTGGGCAACCGCGGCACGCTGCTGATGAACAACTTCCGGAACAACGAGGACTGCGAAGTGGTGGCGCTGTGCGACGTGTACAAGCCCTACCTCACCCGCAACCCCGACGATATCGACCCCGAGTACCGCCAGATCGGCAAGGTCCCGAAGATGGGCGAAGACCTCGGCAACGTCGTGACCTATACCGACTACCGGGAACTGCTGGCCGACAAGCACGTCGATGCGGTGTGCATCGCCACGCCCGACCACTGGCACGCGATCCAGACCATCGACGCCTTCCGGGCGGGCAAAGACGTGTTCGTCGAGAAGCCGCTGACGATCACCATCCGCGAAGGGCGGCGCATGGTCGAGGTGCAGAAGGAAACCGACCGCATCGCCGGGGTGTGCCTGAACCGGCGGGGCTCGTCGGTCTACCGTAAGATGGCGGACGAAATCCACGGCGGGAAGATCGGCGACGTCAAGGCCGCCTACGCCGCGCACAACAGCGTGATGTTCCCCGACGGGATCGGCAAACAGGAAGCCGCCGATCCGCCGGCCAACCTGGACTGGGACAAGTGGGTCGGCCCGCGACCGATGCGTCCCTACCAGTACAACATCGCCCCCTACTTCTTCCGCTGGTGGAGCGACTTCTCCTCCCAGATGGGCAACTGGGGCGTGCACTACATGGACGTGATCCGCTGGATGACCGACCAGGTGGGCCCGGTGGGCATCACCGCGGTGGGCTCCAAGACCAGCATCCACGACGACCGAAGCATCCCGGACACGATGGCGGTGCTGTTCGAGATGCCCTCGGGCATGATCATCCACTTCGACATCAACGAGGCGTCGGGCGCCAACCGCTTCAAGGGCGGCGAGGTGATGCTGTGCGGCACCAAGGGCACCCTCACGGTGGACCAGAACAAGTACGCGATCTACCCCACCTGGCCGGGGCAGTTCCAGAACTGGGAGCCGATGATCGAGGAAGAGAGCGGCGAGGTCGGTGGCGACGCGGCCTACGGCGACCTGGGCATCAAGGAAGACTCCACCCAGAACCTCATCGACGACTTCATCGAGTGTGTCCAGACCCGCACCCAGCCGCTGTGCCCCCTGGAAGAAGGACATCGCTCCACGACGTTCGCCCACCTGGCGAACATCTCGCTGCAACTGGGCAAGCGAATCGAGTGGGACCCGCAGGCCGAGAAGATCACCAACATCCCCGAAGCCAACGACCTGCTGCACTACGAATACCGCGACGGGTACTCGCTGGAGTAACCGACAGACCGCAGGCCTGAAGCTTCGCAGCAGACAGACCCTATCCATAGGACAGACGCCGGGGCATACGCTCCGGCGTCTTTTTTCTGCCTGATCGATCGGCCCAGCCCGGCAACCCTCAGACCGGGTTTGCCGGCGGGCGTTTCCTACAGCCCCACGTCGTCCAGCAGCCCGACGATGATCCGCTCCAGGGCCTGCATGGAGAAGTGCTCTTTGGCGATCTGGAAGTTCTTGTCCGTCGCGGCCTTGCGGGCGTTGGCGTCCTTGAGGTAGTGGATCACCCCGTCGGCGGCCTCGGCGAGGCGCTGGGGCGGAACGGTGACCAGCCCGTGGGCGTCCTTGCCGGCAAGCTCGCTGCCCAGCGAAACTACGTCGAATCCGACCTGCTTGAGGTCGCTGACGTACACCGGATACTCGAACAGCACCACCGGCAGCTTCGCGAAGACCGCCTCGATGAACTGGTTGCCCCACCCTTCCCAGATGCTCGGGTAGGTCACGAAGTCGGCCTGGACGTAGCTGTCCCACAGGGAGTAGATCTTCTCCCCGCCGGGGGCCTTGCCGCGGTCGTGCTTCACGTGCTCGCCGACCCACAGCAACTCCACGCCCTGCTCGTCGGCCCGGGCCTGCAGCGCGGCCGGGTAGTTGCTCGACAGCCCGATCCCCTCCACGTAGCCCGCGCAGCACAGCACGATGCGGTCCTCGGGCCCGAAGGGGCGTCCGTCGTAGAGCGTGCCCTCCAGTTTCTTGCGGTTCTCGGGCTTGTTGAGTTCGGCAATCACGTCGATCGCCAGTTCGATCGCCTTGCGGTCCAGCACGCGAGTCGCCTGCAGGAACAGCAGGTCGTTGGGGCCCACGCCGATGTCGGCACGGAAAGTGCGGTTGTAGTCGTCCTCTTTCCACGTGGGGCGGTCGAAGTCGAACACGTTGGGCACGACCGTGGCGTCGATGCCTCGTTTCTCCTTCAAGGCCGCCTGGGCGAGGCGGTTGATCACGCAGTACCGCATGTTGGGCAACTCGGGCGGGGCGTGCTGCATGTACAGGTCCACGATCTCCCTGCAGGTGGGGTACACCTCGCCGCTGTCCTCCCACCAGAAGTCGTGATTGTGCGAGATGCTCTTGAGCCCCGTCTCCCGCAGCACCTCCGACAGCGCCCACATGCCGGGAATGTTGTAGCCCACGCTGATGATGTTGTTGGGCAGCATCACGTCCACGTTGCACTCATCGAGGAACCGCTCCATCTGCGGTTTGACCTTCGCCTTGTGGGCGATGATCTCGTCCATCAGCTCGGCCGGGCTGTCATAGTCCACCAGTTCGCGCGTGGCGTTCTTGATGATCTTCGCGGTGACGGGGTGGAACGGATAGAGTTCGGGGATGGTATGCCCGCCGGGGACGTCGTCGTTGCCGGCGAGGTAGTGGACGGTGTGCCCCATTTCCTCCAGGACGCGGCGCCACTTGTCGACCTCCAGCGAGACGCCGTCGGTACGCCCCAGACGATGCTGACAGAATGCCAGGACAGCCATTCGTTGCTCCTGCTGTTTGCTCGGGATCGGCTCGGGTACTGCGGAACCCGCCCCGGGCGCCCGCCGCGGCCGGGGAAACCGCATGATAGCGGCAGGCAGGTCGATACTCCACCCCTCTCGGAGGGAGGGATCGGTCACTGCGTACCGTCCTCGCCCCGAGGGGCATCGATCTGTCGGCCGAGCGGGGCGGATGGGCTACCTCCGACCCAATCGGTGCCAAAAAGCCGGGATTCTGGGGTTTTGGGTGGGTGTCGCCAGGGCCGGAGGGTATAATAGAGGGTGATCAGGGAGGATCGCCACGTCTTTGGTGCGGGTCGATGCGGGCCCGCCGACTTCCGGATGGAACTTCACGTCGCCCTGCGTTGCGCCGCCACCCCGGCTGCAGGAGCGACTGTCAATTCACGGACAACCCTGAGCTGTTGAGCCCTGTAGGCGTCCGTCTCGGCGGACGGACACACGCAGACCGCCGCCTTGAGCGACGCCGTGCTACCTCGGGCTCCGGCAAAGGGGTTTCGGTAGCACAGGCGGGCCCGCCTCTATCCAGCGGGTCCGCCTGTTGCATTTCGAGCCGAAGCCTGCCGGTGGAGGCTTACTCGTCGCTGTTGCCCTTGAGGCGGTTGGAGACCCCGGCGCACGCCTGGATCAGCCCCAGGCGCAGCGTGTCCAGTTGCGTGGGCGACAGGTTGGTGGTCCGCATCAGCGTGTGGTCGTAGTTCGGGCGGCCGTGACGGGCGGCGGCTTTGCGGATCGACTCCAGCGCCTGCTCCAGTTCGATCACCCCGACCTTGGCCTTGTTGGCCTTGTTCAGCAGGTTCTCGGCCCGCCGCACGAGGTGGAAGTCCTCCTGGGCTCGCCAGAGATTCAGCAGGTTCAACGTGGGCGTGTAGTTGCCCAGCCCCTGGTCGGGCACCAGCAGGCCCGATCCGTTGAGCCGGTCGCCCGAGAAGGCACTGCCGCCGCTGAGGAACAACCCGTCCACCCAGCAGCCGTTGGCCCCGCTCGCCGCCGGGAGGAAGCCCATGATGTACCGGTCGGGACGGTAGCAGTACACGTAGGCACTTCGGCCGTCGCCGAGGTTACGGAAGTCGGTAATCAACTCCCGCAGGTTTCCGCTTCGGGGACGAAGGATCCAGAGCCGAAAGGCCTTCTGGGCCCGAGGCAGGTCGTTGCCCTTGAGCTGGTGGCTGTAGATTTCCAGTCCGCCTTTGCCTCTGCCGGCCGCCATCTGCGTCGCCTGCTGGATCTGGTCATCCAGGCTGCCCCGCCTCACGAGGTCGGTCAGCAGGTAGGCATCGTCCATGCGGGCCTTCTTAATGGTCTGGTTGACGGTCTTGGCGAGGTTGGTCGAATAGGTCCGGTGCCGCTGGGAGTTCACCATGACCCCCCACCAGCCCAGTTCCCGGAAGAAACGCCCGACGCGCACGACGGCCGGTCCGTCCATCTTCTGTATGGGCATGTTCTTGAGCGTGCCGACCAGCGGACCCTCCCGAACGCCCGAGGTCCCGCTGGGGTATACCCCTCCCAGTTCGAAGGTGGTGAAACCCAGGTCCATCAGTTGCTGCCGGAGTTTCAGGGTCAACTGGGCGCTCTGGGCGTCGGGCAGTACGCTGGCGAGGGAATAGTACATCCTGCCGATGTCGGTGCCCCCGGCGATACCGTAGGTCGGAGTGCGGTTGTATTCTCCGGCGTTGCGGTGCACCTTGATCTCCAGTGGCAGGGAAACCCGCTTGCCGGAGAAGGTCAACTGCATCTCGCCCTCGTAGACCCCCGGCGAGGCGCCCTTGGCGACCTGGACCGTTCCGATGATGTGTACGATCTCCCTGGACTGCAGTGCGCCGGTCTTGCGGTTCAGCAGGAACGGCACAAACTCCGCCACCCCGCCCCGCAGACGCGGAACGCGCGTCACCGCCCATACCTGCGTGCGGTCGCGCGAGGTGCTCAGTGCGCGGGAACCCTCCTTGGGGCGGAACGCCCGGAACGTGCCGCCGCTGAAATGCGACTTCTCCATCGGCACCGCCGCAACGTAGAACGTCGCCAGCCCGCCGGGGAACGTGACGGCCTGGAGCTTCTTGACCCGGTCGGTCGACTTGGGCTGCCAGTCGGCCTGGAGACCCTCGTCGGGGTCGGGGCCGAAGAGCATCACGCCTTCCTTGGTCTCCTCGGCGTTGGGTTCGAGGCTCGCCACCGGCTCCTGTCGCTTTCCGCAGACGAACTGTCGGCGGTAGGTCGCCAGTTGCTCGCGGACGGTGGCCATGTACTGGCTCATTGCGACCTTCTCCTCGGCCGGTGCCATCGCAATCGCGGCGATCTGGCAGTTGCCCAGGTCCACGCGGGTGCGACCGCCGACCAGGGGGCTGGAGACCCATTGGGCGAAGGAGGGAGCATACTCCTCGTTGAACCACTTCGGCGTCCAGTCGCCGTCCTTGCCCTTGAGCAGCCCCTTGGCGCTGAGCATGTCGCGCACGGTGCATCGTCCCTGCAACAGCGTCCGCCCGCGAACCTTCATGATGTACTCGGTCGGTTGGGTGTCCCAACGCGAGCCGTAGTGGGTCACGTACATGTACGCCACCGAGGGCTTGCCGCCGGGCCCGCTGAGTGCGAAGTAGTCCAGCACCTTGGTGGAGGGAGGTCGGCCGATGAAGTCCTGCCCGAGCGGGTCGGGGTAGGGTGCATCGTAGGCGTGGACCGGGGCATCCCCGCTCCAGACGATGTTGGCATGGGCGCGACCCGCCGCCGAGAAGCCCGGCCACAGCGGCTGCCCGGCTCGTCCGAAGTCCAGAAGGAGAGCACCGTCAGGGGCTTTCTCGGCCTGATCGAGCCGGACGTTGTCCAGGATGACCGGTGAATCGGAGCTGTTGATGATGTTCACGGTCACGTCGCCGGCGGGCAGCGTGCCGTTGGGGAAAGTTGCCTTGAGCAACGTCAGCGGGTAGGCGAGGGTGTCCTTGCCGGGCTGGACCCAGCCGGGGGCCCTGCGATGGTGCTCGGGCCACTGGAACTCCAGGCGGACGCCCTGGGTCAGAAGCTGCACGGTGAGGGTATCGATACGGAGCCAGTCGGCCGAGGCGAGCTTCGCCGAATCGATGGTCAGCTTCACTCCGGCACCGGCCGGCACCTGGGCGGCCGATTTGCCCTCGGTAACCCCTTGTCCGCCCTGAACGGCCGAGAGATCGCCCCCGAACGACCGGACGGTGGTCATGGTCTCGAAGCCCTCCAGCACAGTTCCCTCGGCAGTGCAGACAGAGACAGCCCCAGCAAGTGTCGCAAGAAGTCCGAAAAGGCACATGAGATTCCGCATAAGCAAAATACTCCCTTTCCATCCATGTCTTCGTACGGGGAGGCCAACGGGTTCGGCCGAAAAGAGTACGAAAGCTCCTGCAAGTTTAACGCACAAATGCCGCCCGAGGAACGTTATAATTCACGAGTACGACGACGATCCGCCAGGGAGATACCGTCATGAGAATATCCACCCTCTCAATAACCCTTGCCGTTGCGGCAGTCGCTGCGCTGGTCGCCCCGGCGGCCGGGCAAGCACGAAGCTCGATCGAGCTCAGCAATATCGGGCGCGGTTCAGTCATCGGAAAATCCGGCGCCAGCCACGATTTCAGGCGATACTCATCCGGCCTTGGCTCGCTGGGCGGGCGAGGCCGCTCGGGCGGAAGCAGCGTGCTGTCCAGCTCGCTCTCCAGCGGCGACCTCGGTGCGCTGAGGCGCAGTTCCTCATCCGGCGGCGGCCGCTTTGACAGCGGCAGTTCCCGAAGCATGCTGAACAGGCCCGCACTGACCCGCGGGGCCGACTACTCCAGCCCGATTTCCTCCCTGCCCTCCGGCATGTCGAACACCGGTTACCAAGGCATCCAGAAGGCCGCCGCAGCCGACCCTCTCTTCGGCACCAAGGCCTACCTCGAAGCAATGGGAACCACCGCCGAGGGGGTCGTCAAGAGAAGCAGCGAGCCGATTGCCTCCCTGGTGCCGGCCGCTCCGAGCAAGTACCGCGACCAGCTCGCCGACGGGGAGCGGGCCTTCCGGGCCGCCAATTACCTGCGGGCGCTGGACATGTTCGAGTTGGCGAACGTCTACAACGGGGATGACCCCGAGAGCCTGCTGAGCATCTTCCACACCCGCGTGGCGATGTCCGAGTACGGCTCGGCAGGCTTCGTGCTCCGCAAGGTTCTCCGCAACTTCCCCGAGCTTCCCCTGGTGCCGCTGCGTCCCAAGGCGTTCTACGGCGACGAGGCCGACTACCGCGAGCACATCCACGAACTCCAGAAGCACGTCCAGCAGTCGCCGTTCGACCCCTCCGGGCACCTGATTACCGCCTACTACCGCTGGTACGAGGGCGACGTGGACGGCACGACCCGCTCCCTGCAGGGGGCCCACCGGGCGGCGGGCAAGGTCAAGGACGATACCGGCAAGCAGACCCTCGAAGCAATCGACACGTTCTGGAAGGCGATGGTTGCCTCGGGCACGGTCTCCGGCGAGCTTGAGCCTGCCGAGAAACCCACCACCCAGGAGGCGTCCCCGGAGACAGACGCCGCCGAGGAGTCGGCTGGGTAAACGGGTTGCGGCACCGTCGCATGGTCCTGTCGTCTCGGCAGTGAGTCGCTGGCGTGCGAACCCCCGGCGTGGTAAAGTCGTACCAACACCCAGCCGATGAGGTTGGGGGGTAAACCCACGCAGGAACGCACGATATGACCCCAAACGAGGTGGAACCGAACGAGCCGGCCTCCGCCGACAAGCCCACAGGCCGTGTCGGACGGATATTGCTGTCGCACCGCCTCCTCACCAACGTGGTCATTCACGTAGTGCTGTTCTCGGCGGCCCTGCTGGCGGCGTTCCTGGTCCGCTTCGACGCCGTCTCCACCCTTAACGAACGCCAAACCTGGATTGCCGAGCGTTTCCTGCCCACCCTGCCCTACTTCGTGCTCCTGAAGATGCTGATCTTCTGGAAGCTCAACCTCTTCCGGGGTGGATGGCAGTATTCCGGCATCCGTGACGTGGCGAATATCCTGCTGGGGTCGTGGCTGTTCGTGCTGATTACCTTCCCGCTGGTCTACCTGCTGCATCGCATCCCGACCTGGATGGAATTCTCGATCCCGATCGCCGGGCCGTACTTCGGCCGATTCGCCCAGGGAGTGCTGGTGCTGGACTTCCTGGCGTCGGTGTTCCTGGTCTGCACCGCGCGGCTGGGGGTTCGGATCTACCGCGAGGAGCTTCGGCCGGTCTCCTCCGAGGGCGTCCGCCGGGTGCTGATCGTGGGGGCCGGGAACGCCGGTGAAAGCGTAGTGCGGGAGATCAACCGCATGCCGGTGGACCGGTTCCGCGTGGTCGGCTTCGTGGACGATGACCCCCAGAAACAGGGCCTGCACATCCACGACCTGCCGGTGTTGGGGACCACCCACAATATCCGCCAGGTCTGTGAAGAACAGGAGGTCGAGGAAATCATCATCGCGATCCCGTCGGCCTCCCAGAAGGAACTGCGGCGGGTGATCGATCTCTGCTCGGGTACGAAGCTGCGGTTCCAGTCGCTGCCGAGCGTGGCCGACCTGATCGACGGGCGCGTGACCGTCTCGCAGATCCGCCCGGTGGACATCAACGACCTGCTGGGTCGGGAGATCGTGGAACTGGACGATGTGGCGATCGGTCGATTCCTCCGCGGGCGACGCGTACTGGTGACCGGCGCGGGGGGAAGCATCGGCTCGGAGATGTGCCGGCAGATCAGCCGGTTCGGGCCCGAGAGGCTGATTCTCGTCGAGCAGGCCGAGACGCCGCTGTTCGACATCGAGAACGAACTTCGCCGCGACTTTCCGGCAATTCCGCTGGTGCCCTGCATCTGCGACATCACCGATCGCCCCCGTGTGCAGCAGGTGTGGCAGGAGCACGCCCCGGACGTGGTTATCCACGCGGCCGCCCATAAGCACGTGCCGTTGATGGAGGCCAATCCCTCCGAGGCCGTCAAGAACAACATCTTTGGTACCCGCAACGTCGCCGACGTCTCTTGCGAGACCGGCGTGCGGGAGTTCGTAATGATCTCGACCGACAAGGCGGTGAACCCCTCGTCGATCATGGGCGTCTGCAAGCGGGTTGCCGAACTGTACGCACAATCGCTCAACGGCAGCGAGGGGTGTCGCACGCAGTTCAAGGCCGTCCGGTTCGGAAACGTGCTGGGCTCGACGGGCTCGGTGGTGCCGACCTTCCGCAAGCAGATCGCCCGGGGCGGTCCGGTGACGGTGACCCACCCGGAGATGATGCGCTACTTCATGACGATCCCCGAGGCCGCCCAGTTGGTCCTCCAGGCGTCGGCAACCGGCCAGGGCGGGCACATCTACCTGCTGGACATGGGTGAACCGGTGCGGATCGTGGACCTGGCGAGGAACATGATCACGCTTTCGGGCTTCCGTCCCGGCGAGGATATCGACATTGTTTTCAGCGGCCCGCGCCCGGGGGAGAAGCTCTTCGAGGAACTCCGCACGAGCGGCGAGGACGTCGAGCCGACCGTACACCCCAAGGTACTGGTGTGGAAGCACCAGGGCATGTCGCGCGACGACGTGCTGCAGGCAATGGCCGAACTGGACCCGCTGCAGAACT
>JBKHHV010000325.1:0-3726 GCA_046539005.1 Phycisphaerae bacterium | reverse complement strand
GGCGGCCATCGCCTTGCGGGACCGTTTGCAGTTGTCGATTTCCCACGACCCGTCGGGCAATTGCTCGACGTCGGCGTCGTGCTCCCGCAGAAACGGCACGAACGACGCCAGATCGTCTTTCTCGACCAGCACGGTCAGAGAACTCTCGGTGGGCAGGTTGCTGCATGCAGACAACAGCAGGCACGCCGGCAGCATTAACGCAGCCACCAGCGCGGTGGGCAGTGTACGAAACATCCGGTATTCCCTCGCCTATACGACCTTGTTCCGGGGCGTCCGGCCCTCTCTTCCGGTGCCGCGGGCCGGCCGGGGCACAACCGCGGCGGCCTGTTCCTGTATCGGTCAGGTCTCAGGCGGACTTGCGTAACCCCCCCGCCGTCGCTAGGCTGAATGGTCGTCTCTCGTTCGTAGCGCGTTGCCCGGTGGGGGGCGTTCCAGGAGTCTGCCATTCCATGAAGCTCACCCGATACGCCTGGCCCCAGATGCACCTGCTGCTGGCGGCGATGCTGCTGCTGGCGGGCGTGCTGTACTGGAAGGCCACCACGTGGCACGTGGCGCTGTTCGTCGCAGCCGAGCTGCCGCTGGTGGTGGCGGCGTGGTGCCTGTGGTTCTTCCGCGACCCCGACCGCACTCCGCCGAAGGACCCGAACCTGCTGGTCAGCCCGGCTGACGGGACCGTGACCGACATCACCCTTTTGGGCTCCGACTGCGTCCTGGGCGAGGACGGCACACAGGTGGGCGTGTTCATGAGCATCTTCTCGGTCCACGTGAACCGCGCCCCCGCGGCCGGCACCATCGACCGCGTGGAGCACCAGCCGGGCGCCTACCTGGACGCCCGCGACCCGGCTGCCTCCGAGCGCAACGAAGCCACTACGATTCACATGACGATTCTCCACGAGGGCGAGCCGGTGAAGATCGTCTACCGGCAGATCGCCGGACTGGTGGCGCGGCGCATCGTTGCCGACGTGAAGCCCGGCGACAGCGTTGCCAGGGGCCAGCGGGTCGGGATGATCAAGTTCGGCTCACGGTGCGAGTTGATCGTCCCCCGACGGGTGGTGGGGCGCATCGGCGTGGACGTTCGCGACGCAGCCGTCGCGGGCGAGACGGTGCTGCTGGAGCTCAAACACGAGGACCTGCTGAAATGATCGACCTGGACGACAAGCATCTCGAACCCCAGCCGCCGGAAGCCGACGAAGAGCCCATCTTAGTCGATGAGGACAACGCCTCGCAGCTTTCGGAGAACGGGCCCTTCCGCCGGCGGATACTGCGGGGCATCTTCCTGCTGCCGGCGTTCTTTACGGTGATGAACGGCGTATTCGGCTTCGGGGCGATCCACTTCGCCACCAAGGACGCCCAAGGCTCGGCGACGCTGGGGAACCTGGCGATGGCGTGCTGGCTGATCGTGGCGTCGATGCTGTGTGACATGCTGGACGGGCGCGTGGCGCGGATGACCCGCCGGACGACCGACTTCGGCGCCCAGCTCGACAGCCTCTGCGATGCGGTGAGCTTCGGCGTGGCCCCGGCGATCCTGGCGGTCCGAACCGTGACCATGGCGATCGAGAACTCGGCCGTCTCGTGGGTGACCCGCTGGGCGGGCATGGAGCTTACCACCGGGCGTCTGGTGTGGTGCATCGCGGCGATCTACGTAGCCTGTGCGGTGCTGCGGCTGGCGCGGTTCAACGTGGAGAACGAGCCCGACGAGTCGTCACACATGATGTTCGAGGGCCTGCCCACCCCGGCCGCCGCTGCGGCGGTGATCGGGATGGTGCTGCTGATGGTCCACGCCCACGGTCGCGGCTGGGGCACCGACAGTTGGCTGCTGCCGGCGACGACCATCGTGCTGCCGTTGCTGACGCTGTGTGCCGGGCTGCTGATGGTCTCCCGCGTGACCTACCCGCACCTGGTCAACCAACTGCTGCGGTCGAAGCGACCCTTCAACTTCCTGGTGAAGCTGACGATCGTGGCGGTGCTGATGCTGCTGGAGCCGATGCTCATGCTGGCCGGGGCGGCCGTGGGGTTTGTGATGCTGGGCGTGGTGCGGGCGGTCTTCTATCGCCACCGCCGCCGGACGCATGCAGACGATTGACCGCCGGCCCAACAGAGGACCCGCTACTCCTCCCCACCGGGGGTGACCCACGGCAGGTCCCGCAAGGCCGACAGCTTCCGGACGGCCGTCATGTTCACGTGCAGGGGAGTGACGGTCATGTACCCTTCATCCAGGGCGGTAACGTCGGTTTCGGGCTCGCCGGGCAGGAAGGCGAAGTCCTCGATCTCGTAGGTCCGCACGCCATTGCGGTCGTGGACCTTTCGGTAGATGTCTCGCAGTTCGACGGTGGACTGGGGCACCACCTTGAGCCCGCGGGGGCGACCTGTTCCGGAGGACGGGACGTTGACGTTCACCAGGTCGCCACGGACGAGACCCTTGTCCAAGACTACCTCCAGCGCCGCCCGGCAGTGCTCCGCAGCCCAGTGGAAGTCGATCTCGCCCTCGCTGACCTTCGCCGACATCGCCACGGCCGGCACGCCGAACATGGACCCCTCGGCCGCGGCGGCGACTGTGCCGGAGTAGAACACGTGGATTCCCACGTTCGCCCCGGCGTTGATCCCGCTGAGCACGAGGTCGGGCATCTCCTCCAGCAGTTCGAAAATCGCCAGCCGGACGCAGTCGGCGGGGCTGCCGTCGACGCTGAGCCCGCGGAAATCGCCGTCCTGTACGTGCACTTCCCGCACCGTCAGCGGGCGGCGGATGGTGATGGAATGACCGGCCGCCGATCGCGGGGAATCGGGGGCGACCACCGTGACCTCGCCGAGGTCCTTCACCGCCTGGTACAGCGCCGCCAGCCCGGGGGCCAGGATTCCGTCGTCGTTGCTCAGCAGTATTCGCATAGCGGGCGAGTCTACCGCCCGCCTGCGGGTCGACAAAGTGAATTGTCCGTGAGGATCGCCGCCTGGATGCGGATCACCGGCCCCTCGTCGGTCTTCTCGACGGCGTCGTGGGTGGCCCAGTACGGCACGCCGGCCTCACCCAGCGCACCGGCCGCGCTCTGTTACTTGATTCCCCGCGGAAATGCACTACGAAGCGACACAGAACCTTCCCCTACGGCGTGCCCGACGCAGAATTGTATGCCTCCGCCACGGGCTTGCGGGCCCGGAAGCAGGAATTTCCGCGAAGCAGGAGGGGGGCCGCCTGGAAGGGGGAAGAGGGGTCGGGTATCATCCGCCATCGAAGGCGGGTCCGCAGCCCCGCCCGGGGAGAACGAACATGTCGCTGGCCAACGCCAAAGGCCTGGCTGGTCATGGGGGCCGTGGTGGCGGGGCTGTTCCTGACCGATGCCGACACCATGCTGCCTGCTTGGGCGGTAACGCTGCTGTTCGGCACGATTACCTTCTACTTCGGTACACGATCGTGAGAGGACATTTCGTGTCGTTCGCTGCTTGGCGTTGTCTGGGGTGAGCGTGGTTCTGAACAGGGCCCCATCGCCTGTTCGGCGGTTCGCATCGCCCATGGGCGAAAACGGCCTGTTCGTCGATCGGCCCAGATTCATTCTTGCGGGGACGCCGAGGCGACTGCATCCTGTGGGCTTTCGCAGCAGGAGTGATCACCATGCAGACAATTCCGCTCGGAGAGACCGGGCTCGTCACCAGCCCGCTGGGTTTCGGCGGCGCCTCGCTGGTCGGGGCGTCGGCCGACTGTCGCCACCGTCTGGGGCGGCTGCTGAATGAGTTGCT
>JBKHHV010000068.1:0-14499 GCA_046539005.1 Phycisphaerae bacterium | reverse complement strand
GCACCTGCCCCTCGGCGGCCGCGTTGCAGAGTTCGGTGGCCTTGGCTTCGTCGAGGCCCATCACGCTGACCATCCCGGAGGGTTTGGCGGTGGCGGCGTTCTGCATCAGCTCCCCGCGTTTCGCCACCAGCTTGACCATCTCGGTGAAGTCCAGCACGTCGGCCGCGTACAGGGCGGTATACTCGCCCAGGCTCAGGCCCGCGGTGTAAGCCGGGGCCATGTCCGAGCGTTTTTGCTCGGGGAGTTTCTCATCGATCACCGCCAGGGTCGCGGCCGAGACGGTGAAGATCGCCGGCTGCGCAACGTCGGTGCGGGAGAGTTCCTCTTCCGGTCCTTCGAAGCAGAGCTTGCGGAGTTCCATGCCGGTGGCCTGCTCGGCAAGGTCGAAGATGCGCCCGGCCGCGTCGGAGGCCTCCAGCAGGTCCTGACCCATGCCGACTTTCTGGGCACCCTGGCCGGGGAATAGGAATGCGGTGTTCATGATCGTACCTGTAATCTGGAGTTTGGCGGTGGTCGTCCGGGCTACATCTTCACGGTGGCGCCGGCCCAGGTGAGCCCGGCACCGAAGGCGATCAGCAGCAGCGTCATACCCGGCTTGATCAGCCCCTTCTCGCGTGCCTCGGCCAGTGCCATCGGGACCGATGCCCCGGAGGTATTCCCGTACCGTTCGATGTTGAGGTAAATCTTGTCCATCGGGAAGTCGAACTTCTCGGTCGCCGACTTGATGATCCGAACGTTCACCTGGTGGGGCACCACGAAGTCCACGTCCGAAACGGTCAGCCCCGCCCCTTCCATGCAGTCGCCCAGCAGCCACTGCATCTTCTCGACGGCGAACTTGTAGACGTCACGGCCGCGCATTTTCACGAAATGCTGGCGATCGGCGACGCTCTGCTCGGTGGGGGGGATTCGCGTTCCGCCGCCGGGACAGTGGATGAAGTCCCACCCGGTGCCCTCGGCGTGCATGGTGGTATAGAGGATGCCCTTGTCCTCGGTGGTGGCGTCCAGGACCACGGCGCCGGCCCCGTCGCCGAAGAGAATGCAGCTTCCGCGGTCGGTGTAGTCGGTGAAGCGGCTCATGGCGTCCACCCCGATCACCAGCACCCGCTTGTACATGCCCGATTCGATGAACTTCGAGCCGATGGTCAGCCCGTAGATGAACCCGCTGCAGGCGCCCGAAATGTCGAAGGCCGGCACACCCGAAAGCCCCAGCTCCTTCTGCACGAAGCAGGCGGTGGCGGGGAAGAGCATTTCGGGGGTGATGGTCGCCAGGACGATCAGCTCGATGGATTCGGCATCGACGCCGGCGTCGGCGATGGCTTGGCGGGCGGCATCGGTGGCGAGGGTGGCGGTGGTCTGGTCTTCCGAGCAGAGCCGCCGTTCTTTGATCCCCGTACGCTTGGTGATCCACTCATCGGAGGTGTCGATGATCTTCTCGAAGTCCGCGTTGGACATCACCTTTTCGGGGACGGCGTATCCGGTCCCTCGGATCGCCGCACGGACGGATTCAGACATTTACTCGCGTCCTTCCGAGAGCTGCTGAATGATCTGCTCGTTGACCTGGTGTTCGGCGAACTTCTTCGCCGAGAGCACGGCGTTCTTGATGCCCCGCTGATCGCTGGCCCCGTGGCAGATGATGCAGATGCCCGAGATTCCCAGCAGCGGCGCGCCGCCGTATTCGTTGAAGTCGTACTTGCCCATAAAGGTCTGGGCGGCCTTTTTGAGGAACTCCTCGCCCCCGCCCAGCCCGAGGCTCGGCAGCATGCGCCCCAGTTCCCGGATCATGCCCAGGATCACCCCGGTGGCCATGCCTTCCATCAGCTTGAGCACCACGTTGCCCACGAAGCCTTCGCAGACCATCACGTCGCAGGCGCCGGTGAACAGGTCGCGGCTTTCGACATTGCCGATGAAGTTCACCGACTTGTCGGCACTGAGCAACTCGCGGGTCTTCTTGACCAGCTCGTTGCCCTTGGTCTCTTCCTCGCCCACGCTCAGGAGACCCACGCGGGGATCCTTTACATCCGTGGCGGCCTTGAGATACAGCGACGACATGACCGCGTACTGCTGCAGGTGCAGCGGGCGGCAGTTCACGTTGGCCCCCACGTCGCACACGGCGACCGGACCGGCCGGGGTGGGCGTGATGATCGCGATGCCCGGGCGGTGCACGCCGGGCAGCCTACGCAGGCGCATCTGGGCGGCCGCCACGCAGGCGCCGGTGTTCCCGGCGGAAATGGTGGCCTCCACATCGCCGTTGCGGTGCATCTGGGCGAGCACGGCGATGGAACTGTCCGGCTTGGCGCGCAGTGCTTCCACGGGCGATTCGTTCATGCCGATCGCCTCGGATGCGTGCCGGACCTCGATGAAGTCCTGCCAGTCGGCCGATCCGTCCAGGTGGGCAAGAATCTGCTTCTCGTCGCCCACCAGGACGATGCGGTCGCCATCGGTAATCAGATCACGGGCTGCCAGTGCACCGCGTACCTCTTCCAGAGGAGCACGGTCACCGCCCATGGCGTCGATGCCGATACGCAAGGACCTAGCTCTCCTTCTCGGTCTCCAGGCTCAAGCCGCGACGCACGTATCCACAATCCGTGCAAGCGGCGTGGGGGAGCTTCGCCGCATTGCAGCGGGGGCAATCCACGACATTGGCCGCCGAACGGGCGTGATGACTGCGACGCCGACGCGTCCGCGACCGACTGATCTTCTGTTTCGGTAGCATCTTCCTGTACCTGCCTCTACCTGCGGTAGCATGCCAACCTCACCGGCCGGGCCCAGTCGCCCCAACCGGCAAAATTGCGTGCCGGAACCTAGTTTCACTGAACATTCTTGTCAAGGAAAATCGGAAAGCCCGCCCGGGGGGCACGCTTCCCGCTACGATAGCTTCTGCTGCATCCAGTCCCGGGCGGTTTCCAGCGCCTCCGGAAGTTTGTCCGGGTCTTTGCCGCCGGCCTGGGCCATCGTGGGCTTGCCGCCCCCGCCTCCGCCCACCACCGACGCGACGGCCTTGACCCAGTCGCCGGCCTTGACCGACGTCGCGGCGACCATCTCCTCCGAGACCATCGCCACCAGGACCACCTTGCCGTCCTCGGCCCCCCCCACCAGCATCGCCGCGGCGCCCTTCTGACGCTGCTGATCACACGCCGACCGCATCGCCGCGGCGTCCGCCACGTCGGCCTTCGCCACCAGCACATCTCCCTGCGGGCTTTGAACCTTGTGGACCACGTCCACCCCGCCGCTGCCCCCGCCGGCCGGTCGTTTGCGAAGCTTCTTGATCTCCTTCTGCATCCCCGCCACGCGCTCGGAAAGCTGCTCGGGGGCGGTCTTCAGCAAGGTCGAAAGCTCCCGGACCACCGCGTCGGTCTGCCGAGCCCAGCGGGCCGCCCCATGACCGGTGACCGCCGTGATGCGCCGAACCCCTTTGGCGACCGACTCTTCGGAGAGAATCTTGAACAGCCCGACCTGCCCCGTCCGCGAGAGGTGCGTCCCGCCGCAGAACTCCACGCTGTAGTGTTTCGAGCCCTCGTTGCCCATGCGGACCACGCGGACCGGGTCGGGGTACTTCTCGCCGAATACCGCCCGAACGCCGGGCAGCTTCTGGGCGTCCGCCAGCGGCATATACTCAATACTCACGGCCGCGTCGGAAAGCACGAAGTCGTTGACGATGCGCTCGACCTCCTGCAGTTGTTCGGGCGTAACGGCCTGGGCGTGGGTGAAGTCGAACCGCAGGCGTTCGGCGTCCACGACACTGCCGGCCTGGTCGACGTTCTCCCCCAGGATCTGCCGCAACCCGTAGTTGAGCAGGTGCGTGGCCGAGTGGTTCCGCATGGTGTCCATGCGATCGGGGCTCACGCGGAGGGTAACCTGTGTGCCGGGTACGAACCGCCCGGTTCGGACGGTTCCGAAGTGCAGAATGCTCTGGCCGGCGACCTTGGTGTCGAAGACCTCGAAGGTTCCGTCGGGCCCCTCGATGATGCCCTTGTCGCCCACCTGTCCGCCCTGCTCGCCGTAGAAGCAGGTGCGGCCGGTCACCAGGGCGGCCTCGTCGCCTTCGCTCAGTTGGCCTTCGGTATGGTAGTTGCCGTCGCTCACCCACCCGGTAAGGGCAGCGATGATCTCGTCGGCGTCGTATTTGGGGGTGTCGTCGGTGGCCGGCAGACCCATGATCGCGTCGACCTTGAAGCTGTCGCCGCCGCCGCGGGAGATCTCGGCATGCTCGGCCATTGCCTTTTCGTAGCCGGGCATGTCGACCACCAGCCCGACCTCGTCGGCCATGATCTGGGTAAGATCGACCGGGAAGCCGTAGGTGGCGTACAGTTCAAAGGCCACCTCGCCGGGCAACTGCTTGCCGCCCTCTTCCCTGATGCGGTCGGCCTGGCGGGTGAACAGTTCGATCCCGCGGTCCAGCGTCCGCCCGAACGATTCCTCTTCCTCGCGGATGATCTGCACCACCGCATCCCGGCGGTTTCGCAGCTCCGGAAACGCCTCGCCGAAGTGCCCCACCACGGTATCCACAAGCCTATGGAGGAACGGGCCCTCGATGCTGAGGTACTGGCGGCCGTACCGGCAGCCCCGGCGGAGGATGCGCCGCACCACGTATCCCCGCCCGTCGTTGCTGGGCAGGATGCCGTCGGTGACGGCGAAGGTCAGCGTGCGGGCATGGTCGGCGACGACACGGCAGGCGACGTCGCCCATGTCGTCCTCGCCAGCCACGTCGAAGCGGTCTTCCAGGCCCGAGGACGCGCCGTAGCGGTGGTCAGTAAGTTGTTCGATCGCCTCGATGATCGGCACGAACACGTCGGTGGCGTAGTTGCTCTTCTTGCCCTGGATGACCGCGCAGATGCGCTCAAAGCCCATCCCGGTGTCCACGTGCTTGGCCGGCAGCGGCGAAAGCCTGCCCTCCGCGTCGCGGTTGTACTGGATGAACACGAGGTTCCAGATCTCGATCACCTTCGCCGAGTCGGCGTTCACCAGCTCTGCCCCGGACTTGTCGGGCGTCAGGTCGATGTGGATCTCGCTGCAGGGCCCGCACGGGCCGGTGTCGCCCATCTCCCAGAAGTTGTCCTTCTTGCTCCCGGGGTGGATGCGGTCGGCCGGGAGGTAGCGTGTCCACAACTCGCGGGCCTCGGTATCCGGCTCGAGCCCCTCCGACGGGTCGCCCTCGAAATAGGTCGCGTGCAGGCGCGAGGCGTCCAGCCCCCACACCTCGGTCAGCAGCTCCCACGCCCAGTCGATCGCCTCGACCTTGAAGTAGTCGCCGAAGCTCCAGTTGCCCAGCATCTCGAAGAACGTGTGGTGGTAGGTGTCGTGCCCGACGTCCTCGAGGTCGTTGTGCTTGCCCCCGGCACGGATGCACTTCTGGCTGTTGGCGGCGCGGGTGTAGTCGCGTCGCTCGGTGCCCAGGAAGATCGCCTTGAACTGGTTCATCCCGGCGTTGGTGAACAGCAGCGTCGGATCGTCGGCCGGCAGCAGCGAACTGGACGGCACGAACGTGTGCTCGCGCTGCTGGAAGAACTCGATGAACTCGCGTCGGATATCGTTGCAGCTTCTTGTCATGGTACCTGTTCCGGCTGATGTCTCGACTCGGCCGGGCGCAAGGCGCAGCCGTCGGGGTCCGTATGGAACCGCGCCCCGGCACATCGGGCGCAGAACGGAGACAAAGATCGGGTATTCTACCGGGCCTCGGTGGACTTGCCAAGGCGTTTTGCCCGCGGAATCGTGCCGTGTCAACTGCCCCGTGGAGTCTCGTGATTGTCTCGGCGTTCGTTTCTCCTGTCCGCAAAACGGCATTTCGGGCTACAATGATGTGCTATGCCAACGGAGGACCCATACGAACTGCTGGGGGTACCGCGCGATGCCGGCGTGCATGAGATTCGCATGGCGTATCGGCGGCTGGCGCTGAAGGTGCACCCCGACAGCCAGCCGGACAACCCTGTCCAGGCCGCCAAACGCTTCCACGAACTGACGATGGCGTACAAAGCCGCCTCGCACGCAGCCGAGCGGGGCACGGTGCATCGCGGGTCCTTCCGCAACGGGCAGGGCAGGATCTATACCCCCGGCGACCTGGCCAGAGAGTTCGCCGCAGCGGGCGGCAGAGGCCAGCGCGAGGTCGACCCGGCCGATCTGTCCGAAGTTCCGCTGCACTGGAAGGTTCGCGTTCCCACCCTCAACGAGCCCCGCGCGTTCGTGGCGTTCTGGACCCTGGCAGTGCTGGCGGGCCTGGGCGCCTCGGCCTTTGTGGCGGCCTACCTGAAGCCCGGAACCGAGATGACCGCCGGCGCGTCAGCATGGGTGTTGGGGGTTTCGATCGCTGCCTACGCAGCCGTTCTGGTGGCCGGGGTGGTGGGCATTCTGCTGACGCGGCAGGTGGTTCTGCTGGCGTATCAGTTAACCGCCTGGGCCCGGAGGGCCCTGCCCGGCACCGTCGCCAGAAAGGCACTGCCCCGCTTCCTCTTCTTCCTCCGAAGCGAGCAACCCTCCCGTACACAGAAACGCTGACCGGCCGGGTTGTCCCGCCCTGAAAGGGCGGTGGCGGATGGCCGAGCGGCGAAACCCTCCGCGTAAGGTGCCCCCCAAAACGCGAGCCCCGGAGGGGCGGCACGAATTCAGGATAGCGGAACTGCCTGCTTCTCTGCTTCGCGTAGAAGCATGAGGATATGAAGAGAGGGCATCCCTTCATGTTCGTTGGCAGAATGTTCTTCGGCCAGAAGAACTGCCAACGGAAAGAGTAATTCCGCCCGCAACAAGTTGCGGGCCCTACGGCTGTCTTACCCGTTTCGCGGTCCTGCCACGCGAGCAGCACGCGCGTCGAAGACACCGTCGCACCCGGCCACGCCAGTTCCAGCCCCCATTCGAATTCCGTCAAAAGCCCCCATCGCCTGCTTCGCAGGCACTTCCCACTGGATGGGGGGTGTCCGTCGGGCAGCAGAGTTGCGCCGCCCTACAGAAACTGTCCACCGCCATTCAGGCAGCACGGGCGTCGGAAACACCCGTGGCACCGGGCTGGTGGCTATGCCGACATGATCCAATAGAGAAGCCCCCGCCGAACCGTCGACGGGGGCCGCTTTGTGTTTGTGTACCTGTGCTGGCTGTCAGCTTATTGCTTACTGCTTACTGCTTACTGCTCTCAGCGACTACCCCGGTTGGGGTGCCGGTCCCAGGCCCGGCTCGGCCGGGGGATGATCCGGCGAGACGTCCTTGCCGGTATTGTGCTCGGGAAGTTGCGCATGCTCGGCGTCCAGCAGGTCCCGAACCGTGGGCTTATCGAGTTTCTTGCCCGCCACGATCGCCTCGACATCCTCGGCCGTGAGGGTCTCATACTTCAGCAGCGCCTCGGCGACCCGCTGCACGGCCTCGCGATGGCCGGAGAGGATCTCCCGCGAGGCGGTATAGGCCTCTTCGATGAATCGCCGGATCTCGCTGTCGACGGTCTGGGCGGTGACCTCCGAGTAGTTTTTGCCGCCCATGTCCATCGACATGATGTGCTGGTCGTCGTTGGCGTAGTTCACCGGGCCCAGTTGGTCGCTCATGCCCCAGTCGAGCACCATCTTCCTGGCGATCTCGGTGGCCTTGGCGATGTCGTTCTGGGCGCCGGAGTTGATGTCCTTGTCGAACAGTTGCTCGGCGATGCGCCCGGCGTAGCAGACCTTCATCAGGTCGGTGCAGTAATTGCGGGAGTAGAAGTAGCGGTCCTTCTCGGGGAGGCTGAAGGTCGCCCCGCCCATGGGCCCGCGCGGAATGATCGACACCTTGTGCAGCGGGTCCGAGTACTTGGTCAGCAGTTGCACCACGGCATGCCCGGCCTCGTGGTAGGCGGTGGCTTCCTTCTCCTGCTCGTCGATCACGCGTGACTTCTTGGTGCGTCCCCAGCGGACCTTGTCGCGGGCTTCTTCCAGGTCGGCCTGCTCGATGAAATCCTTGCCGGCCATCGTCGCGGCGATGGCGGCCTCGTTGACGATCGCCTCCAGGTCGGCCCCGCTGAACATCGCCGTACCGCGGGCGAGCCGTTCGGGCTCGACGTCCGGACCGGTGCGAACCTTCTCCAGGTAGATCCGCAGGATGTCCAGCCGTCCCTTGAGGTCGGGCAGGGGCACGCGGATCTGGCGGTCGAAACGGCCGGGGCGGGTCAACGCCGGGTCCAGCACGTCCGGGCGGTTGGTCGCGGCGATGACGATCACCTGGTCGGAGGAGTCGAACCCGTCCATCTCCACAAGGATCGCGTTGAGGGTCTGGGAGGTCTCCTGGCTGCCGCCGGGGGCGTCGTGGGTTCGCTTGCGCCCCACCGCATCGATCTCATCCAGGAAGATGATGCACGGGGCCGACTCCTTCGCTTGGCGGAAGAGGTCGCGCACGCGGGAAGCACCCACGCCCACGAACATCTCCACGAAGTCGCTGCCGGAGATGCTGAAGAACGGCACCTCGGCCTCGCCGGCGATCGCCTTGGCCAGCAGCGTCTTGCCGCAGCCCGGTTCGCCCGCCAGCAGCACGCCACGCGGCACGCGCCCGCCGATGCGGGAAAACCGCTTGGGGTTCCGCAGGAACTCGATCAACTCGGAGACTTCTTCCTTCGCCTCCTGGATGCCCGCCACGTCGTCGAAGGTGACCTTCACATGTTCCTTGTTGAGCGTGCGGTGCCGAGAGCGACCGAAATTGCTGAACGCTCCGCCGCCGCCGGCCGCCCCGATCTTCCGAAGCAGGAAGAACCACAGCAGGAAGATCACCCCGGCCGTCACCAGCAGCGGCGGCAGGAAGCCGCTCCACCAACTGGTCGGCTCGTAGTCGATCTTCACGCGGTTTCCGACGGCCTTGGACAACTCGGTCTGGAAGCCCTCGTGGTTCTTGTACTCGTAGGGCACGTAGAACTTGCGGGGCTGGTCGGGCTTGATCCCGGGCAGATCCTCGCGCAAGGTCCCCTCGATTTCCCTTTCCCGCACAATGACGGTCCCCACCAGGTCACCGGTGGAGCGGGTGTTATGGGCGTATGTCCAGAACTCGCTGGCGGTAAGTTTCTGACGGTTCCCGAAGCCCTGGTTCCACAGCATCACCAGTACGAGTGCCAATCCGATGATCAGCACCCACCCCATCAGGGGGCGCCCGAACTTGTTGGGCATCTGCGGCGGCATGGGCCGATTGGGCTTGTCGGGGTTCGGTTTTTTGTCGTTCATGAGCTACTCGTCAGCCGCGTCGAAGGCGGGTCGTATACAGTATATCGTAGGTCACATCGGCACGTCAGCATACGGGATTCGACGCCGCCGGAGAAACCCCGCCGGCAGCGGCTAACCCCCCGCGCGTACCGACGGCGCGGTGGGATCAGAAATCCCGTTCCATGTATTCAACGATCCGCTCGGCCGCTCGGTTCGCCACGTCTTCGCTGCCCTCGAAGAAATCCTCGCTGATCGGCTCGTGGGGGATGTAGGTCCCGGCGACCAGGACGTTGCGGTGTTTCTCGATCTCGCGTCCGGTGCGCTGGTCTTTCCACGTAAAGGAAACACGCAGCACCATTTCCATCTCGCGGGGGCGACCGGTGTCGGGGTTGTAGTGCAGCACGCTCTGGGACACCATGTCCACCGAGCCGGTCAGGAGCGTGTCGGCCTGGTTTTTGGGCGCGATGCGATAGGGCGTCAGGTTGATCCGCTTGATCAGTGCCTCGGTGACGCGGGTTTCCAGTTCGCGACGGTACACGTACTCCCCGCGGGTGAACATGTCCACCGCCACGGTCTGTACGTCGTCGCGGTACAGTTCGCCGCAGGTATACCCGCACCCGCCGGCCGCCATGCAGCAAACCAGTCCCAGCATCGTCATCCATCGTGTGGGTGTGGTCATTTCTCGTCCTTGTTGTCCGGGACCAGGCTCTCGAGCTTCGTGGGCTTCGTTGTGGTTTCCCTGCGTGGCTGGGCGGCAGGTTTGCGACGGCCTCGCAGCTTCGCCTCGGCGTCCGAGGCCCATGCCGACCGCGGGAACGTCGTCAGCACCTGGCGGTAGTAGAAGTCGGCCGCCTTGGGACGGTCTACCCGCTCGTAGAACAGCCCGGTGCGGAAGGTCTTCTCGGCGAGCATGTCGACGATTTCGCGCCGGACTCGCTCGATGTCCAGCTTCTTCGCCTGGGTAGGGAACCGCTCAACGAATGCCGTATACCGCTGACGGGCCGACCGCAGCGGGGTGGCGTCGTACTTCGGGCCACGGTACTGCAGGCGAGACGCCCTGGCCGCCCGAAGCATCGCATAGGCGGCCTGGTCGCTCTTGCCGTAAATCCGCAGGAACTGGTCGTACATGTCCACGGCCGCAGGATAGCGGGCCTGCTCGAAGTAGTGATCGCCCATCCGCAGCAGCGACTTGCGGGCGATTGCCGTGCCCGGCGCCTGCTCGACGATCCGGGTGAGGATCTCCAGCCCGTCGTCGGTCGCATCGACCCGGAAGAGGTGCCACAGGCGTTTCTTCCGGCCTTTCAGGAAGGCGTCGGCGATCTCGTACTCCCGCTGGAGGGCCCGGCGAAAGAATCGTCCGGTGGGGTACTCGCTGATCTGCCGCTCGAACCAGTCGTAGGCGTCGCTGTAGCGACCCCGGGCCATCTGCGCCTCGCCGGCCAACAGCATGACCTCCTCGCGCTTCTGCGTCTGGGGGTAGCGGTCGAGAAAATCCTTGGCCGCTTCGAAGGCATCCTTGGGTTCATCCTCGTGGAGGTACTCGCGGATCAGCATCAGCTCCCCGGCGGGGGTGCCTTCCTTGGGTTCCGCAACGCGGACCCACTTGCCTTCCTTGAACTCCACGTCGCCCTGCCCCACCAGCACGGCGGCCGGGAGGGCGAGCAGAGCGACGGCAACGGCGATGCGACGGTTCCATGTCATGACGGACGTTCCCTTTCGTGGCGGCGGAGAGCCCGCCGCGGGCATCAAGGGAGCATTATAGCCCCCGCGTCAGCCGCTGCAACCCGCCGAAGAGTCGTCTGCGGGTGCGATTGTGTACACGAACCAGCGTTTCCGGGCGGCCGATCCGCCTTTGGGGCGGCGGTCGCAGTAAAGGGTCATCTTCAGCGCCCCCTCGGGAACCCCGGGGGCCGGGTGTTCCTTCACCGTGGAGGCCGGGGCCGCCAGGACCTCGTAGTAGTGCCGGCGAAGGTACCGCTCGCCGCTGCCGTGAGTGCATGGCCCGGAGGTCTTCCACTTCTTCAGGACGCCCAGGAGATGGAATTCTTCGTCCCGCCAGCGAAAAACGCCGGGCAGCACGGGCTCGCCGGCAGGCGTCCCGGCCGCTACGCCACGACCCCGCACCGGGCGGATCGGCTCGCTGATGAATTCGTCGGTCATGCCTACGTTAGCTTCTAGTCCTTCGTTGTCGGTTGTCAGTTCCGGCTCAGCGGTCGGTGGCTTTTCCCCATTTGTCGAGGTCCACGACCTTCGCCGGCTCGGGCAGCTCGCGCCCCTCGGTAAGGGGGACCAGTTCGACTACCAGCCGCTGGGGGCCTTTCTTCCCGCGAAACTTCACGAGCAGGCGACGCACGCCGCGGTTGGTCTTCTGGGGCGATTCCTGCCGGGCCGACTCCCTGGCGAATCTGGCCCCCTCGGGCGCCTCCACCAGCCGGGCGATGAGCTTTCGGCCGTCCTGGGTGAGCGTGGCGGTCTTCCCGTCCAGTTCGATCTTCGCGTCGGTGGTCATTCCCCACGTGATGTCGGTGACCTTCTTCAGTATCAGCTCGTCCTGGATGCGGAACAACCGCTGTCGGCGGTCCAGCCGCACACCGCGGACCACCTCCTCGGCAATCCCGGGGAACAGCCCGCGCGTCCCCACTACCGCCAGGCCGTGGTCTTTGCCGCTGGCGTATCGCACGATCTCGGAAGTCGCATGGGCGTCCTGGCTCTTGCCGTTGAGCAGCAACACGTTGTGACTCAGCGAGTTGAGCCGGTAGTAGCCCCACCGCGTGCCGCCACGGCCGCCGCTCCAGTAGCCCGGCAGGTTGTAGTTGTCCTTGCCCAGGTCGCGCGCCCAGCGGACGCCCGACGCCTCGATCTCGAAGTTGCCCAAATCCAGGTGCCCGTGGTTCACCTGGTTGTACCCGGCCTTGACACCCAGCCACAGGGCGTTGGGGTCGTCCCAGGCGCTACGGAACACCGCGGCAGACACATCTCCCCGGAAGAGCCGATTGAGCCGACGGGAGACGGTTTCGGTCGCAGGCCGATACCAGACGACGTTCAGCGGCTTGCCCTTCCCGTTAACAATCTGCTCGCGCTGGGCATTGATAAACAGCGGCCTCCGGTAGCGTTGCCCCAGCCACAGCAGGCAGGGCATATCGCCACGGACCGACCGCTCCCCGACGTCGGCGAAGTTCAGGTATCCACCCGTGGGGGAAGTCATGTAGATGGGGAACTCCCCGGCCTTGTCGAGCCCGTCGATCTCGCTGAGCCCGAAGTCCTTGCCCAAGGCGGTCTGCATGGCCGCCAAGGCGTAGACGGTGTACCGCGTGGCATAGTACCAGTAGCCCGGGCCTTCGCCCCACGCCCCGTCCGGGGCATAGCTGTGTATCGCCAGGGGCAGGTACCGCACGGCCTTGGGGAGAATGGCTTTGGCATGGGCGGGGTCGGTGCCGGCAATCGCCAGGGCACCGATCGCCAGCCCGCCGTTGCATACCTGGTTCCAGTTGTGTTCGACTTTCGCCCACCAGCCGCGGAGGGGGCCGCGTTTGATCTGGTAGGCCTGCCGCCCGGGCTTGAGGCCGTTCTCGATCAGCCCCTGCCGGATAGTCTTCCGCGTCGTATCGTCCAGCGTGTCGAAGATCCAATCGTACCCGACGCCCACCGCGTGGGACATCTCGGCCACGTCCAGGAAATGCGAGGGGTTCCAGTCGGGGAAGGCACAGACGGCCAGGAGGTTCCTGGCGAGTCGGTCGGCGTATTTCTTCTCGCCGGTCCAGCGATATGCCAAGCCGAGGGTGTAGGCGCGGTCGACCATTTCGCGGCTGACGCCCAGCAGGCGGGGGCCCTTCAGCTCTCGCTTGAGCATGGGCTTCTTCATCAGCTTGTCCGCCCGGGCGATGGTGTACTCCACCAGGTCCGCCAGCAGCCTGTCGGTACGGGCGATCTTCCTCAACTCCGCCAGACGCTCTTCGGTGAGGATCAGCCGCGGGTGTTCCTGCTGGAGGGTCGAGAGCATCTTGTTGGGGTCCAGGCGGGAGGCTGGCTCCCCTCTGCCACCTGCCCAGGCGGTGGTGGTCAATGCCAGAACTGCCGCACACGCAAAGATGAGTGAAGTGGTGTCGCTCACAAACGCCTCCGGGGTCGCTGAAAACATGGTTTTGACCGCTTCGGGTAGCTATTATTCCCGGTCATGTGGTGCTGACCAAGGGAAAACGTAATATGGTGGAAGGGCGTAGTGTGAAGATCGGCCTGCTATCCGACAGTCACGGCATGACGCGCCGGCTAAGCCCGGCCTTGCGGCAACTCAAAGAGGCCGGTGCACAGGCGATCGTGCATTGCGGCGACATCTGCTCGGCGCAGTGCATGCAGCAACTGGGCGAATGCGGGCTGCCGGTGTACGCGGTGGCCGGCAACATGGACCGCCATGCTTCGGGCATATACGAGGCGGCAAGGCGGCACAACATCTGTTTCGCCGAGGACTTCGTTGCCTTGCCGGTCGGGAACGGCAAGCACCTGGCGGCCACACACGGCCACCTGTCCCACATGCTGGAAGAGCTGATTCTCGGCGAGCAGTTTTCTTACGTCTGTCACGGACATACCCATCGCCTGCGGGATGAGCGCATCGGTTCGGCGCGGGTCATCAACCCCGGCGCCCTGCGAGGTCCTCGTGGCCACCATGGACCCACCTTCGCCCTGCTGGACACCGATACCGACGAGTTGACCGTTTTCGAACTAGAAGACTGACCAGAAACCGGCCCGAAGCTTGCGTCAAGGCGCTACGGGCGGGAAGGAACCGTTTGAGGTTCCCGGGTGGCGCACGTATGGTATTGGGCTCTTGCATAGCATTCCCTGCCGGGCGAACCGGACCCCGGGAGGTTTCAGGACTTCCCCGCATGCTCGCGGGGACAACCAGGAGGCAAGCTTGAGCGATCTGACCCAACACCCGCTGTTGATCTTCGACGGAGCCTGCGGGAGCAGCATCCAGAACATGCACCTGCCCGCCGAGGCATGGGGCGAGCACGAAGGGTGCAACGAACTGCTGAATCTCACGGCCCCCGAGGCCATCGAGACACTGCACCGCTCGTTTTTCGACGCCGGGGCGATGGTCGTGGAGTCCAACACCTTCGGGGCCGCCCCGCTCGTGCTGAGCGAGTACGGCCTGCAGGATCGCTCCGCCGAGATCAACCATGCCGCGGTTCGGATCGCCCGCAAGGCCATCGACGGCCGCGAGGGCAAGTACGTCGCCGGGTCGATCGGGCCGGGCACCAAGCTGCCCTCGCTCAACCAGGTGAGCGTGGATGAACTGGCCGAGTCGTACGCCGTGCAGATCGAAGCGCTGGTCGAGGCCGGCGTGGACATGCTGATCTTCGAAACCTGCCAG
>JBKHHV010000324.1:0-3757 GCA_046539005.1 Phycisphaerae bacterium | reverse complement strand
GCGGCGGTGTTCGCCCTGGGTCCGGCATTCAGCCAGCAGTGGTTCCTGCGGGAGCGGTCGACCGAGCGGGTCGGCTGGGGCTGGAACCGCCTGGCCGCGCCAACCGCCTCCGCCGACTGGGTCAACGCTCACCAGCCCACCGGGCGACTGTGGTGCGACTTCAACACCACCAGCAACGTGCTGTGGCTCATCCGTCCGCAGCGAGAGGTGCCCGTCGTCAGCAACTCCTGGGCGATGCCGCCGGCCTTCATGCGAGAGCAACTGGACTACAGCTTCGGCGTCTCCGGCTACCGGGCGTTCGATCGGATGATCGACCGAAAGAACGTGCAGATAATCGTGCTGCGGGTGGACGCCCCCGAGTCGCGCCTGGCGAAGAATCTCGTGCAGGACCCCAACTGGGCCGTGGTGGACCTGGCCGCCCGGTACGCCACCTTCCTGCGGTCGGACGGGCCCAATGCGCAGCTCGCAGCCGACTCGGCCATCACACCCGAAACGCTGGACGCCCCCAGGCACGCGGCGAAGCTGGCGAAGCTCGACCCCGCCGACCACATGGGCGTCTACCACGGCGGGCTGCTGCTCTACCACATGGGCTGGTATGCCCCGGCGGCCGGGGTGATCGCCGAGGCGATGGCGATCCAGCCGGACTACCACCGCGGCTGGCTCATGCACGGAAAGTGCATCGGCCTGGCCGGTACGCAACGACTGCTGAACGGCGAAGCCGAAGGCCGCGACGACCTGCTCGCAGCCCGCCGCAGCTTCCGCAAGGCACTGGAACTCGCCGGCGGCGACTACCCCGAAGCCCGGGAGAACCTCCAGTACGTCAACCGCCAGCTCGACGACCTCAAACGCGGCAGGATCCTCTACCCCAAAGGCATCCTCAGCCCGCCGAAAGACGGCCTTCCAAGCCGATGACAAAGAACCGGAAAGGGGTATCGATGAGTTACGGGAAACGGATCGTCTTCATCAGCATCGCAGTGCTCGCGTTCGTGTTTGGGCTTCCGGCACAGTCGCAGGCCGACGACCCCACGCCGGACCCGGTGGTGAAGGAACTGATCGACCAGTTGCGCACCGGCAACCCGAAGGACAGGAAGCTGGCTGCCGCCTGGCTCGGTATCATGGGTGACCGGTCGGCCATCCCGGCGCTGATCGACCAGCTCGGTCCCCAATATCCCGACGTAGCGGACATGCCGATGGTGTCGCTGGGCTGGCTGGAGGCAAAGCAGGCCATTGCCCCGCTGGTAAAGATCCTCGCTGAAGGTGACGCGAACGCCGGCTTACCCGCATCGTATGCGTTGGGACGCATCGGCGACCGCAAGGCGGTCGGTCTGCTCATGGAGGGACTGCGGCGATGCGACCCGCGGCAGACCAGCCGCATCTCCAGCCTGCTCTACGCCCTGGGTTGGCTCGGCACCGCCGGGGAGGCCCGCACCATCCTGCATCAGGATGAATTCAGCCACGTCCGAGGGGTGAGTACACGCGCCGACGTTTCGGAGGCCATACTCCGCATGGGCGGCCGCGGGCTGGAACAGGACTTCCTGGAACTTCTTGAGGGGAAATGGTCCTCCTACGGAGTGGACAAAGGTTTGGCCATTCGGGCTCTGGGATGGATCAGGAGCCGCAAGGCCGTGGAGCCGCTCACCGAGATACTCGCGGATTCCAACGCGGACATCTACCAACGCAGGGCCGTTCTGAGTTCCCTGGAGCAGATCGCAACCCCCGAAGCCATCAAGGCGATCCGAATGCAACTGTTGGCCGACAACGAGGCGGTGGCCCGGCAGGCGGTCGAGTCGCTGGGTACTCTGCGGGACCGTGCCTCGGCCGACGCGGTCTTCGCCGTGGCAGAGGCATGCCTCACCGACGAGGACGACCGGAGCAAGTCAAGGCTGCTGCGGGAGTCGGTGCGGGCGTTGATCCGCATGGGTGACCCCCGTGGACTGGATATCTGGAAGAAGAATCCTCGGCGGTTCGGCACCTCGCGCGGGAGATCGCTTGCATACGCGATCGGGGAAAGCGGGCTGAAGGAGGCGCCCGAGGCCCTCGGCCGGATCGTCTCCGAGAGGCTGGACCATGAGAAGCAATTTGCGGCAATCATGCTGGGACGACTCAAGGCGAGAAGCCAGGTGCCGGCGCTGTTGAAAGCCCTGCCGGCCGCGAAGTCGCGAACCCGCTCCGCCATCTGCAAGGCGTTGGGAGACATCGGTGATTCCCGCGCAACCTCGGCATTGGTGAAGGTTCTGGAAGACCCCAACAGCCACGCGTTGTGGAATGCGTCTATGATCGCACTGGGGAAGATCGCAGACCGCAACGCCATCCCCGCCTTGCGGAGGAAACTGAACCGGGACGATCCGCGTCGATTCCAGTACGCGGCCGTCGCGCTGCACCGTTGTGGCGACGCCAATGCCCTGCCGGAGGTGATCGCTGCGATGGGGGCAGAGGACTGGAAGCTGCGCTGGCAAGCCATCCGGGCGGCCGGTCAGATGGGCGATGTCAGAGCCCTGCCCGTTCTGCGAAAACAGCTTGCCTCGCCGGTGGCGATCTATCGCACGGAAGCCGCCACCGCGCTGGGCGATATCGGAGACGCCAACGCGATCCCCGACGTCCGCAAGCTCCTTGAGGATCGCAACTTCCGGCTGCGGGCGGCCGCGGCCGATGCTTTGGGCAAGCTCGGCGACACCCCGTCGCTGGACCGTCTGCGGAAGATGCTGGCGTCCGGCGACACCATACACGAAAGAGCGGCCGCCGCGGATGCCTTGGTGCAACTCGACCCCAACGCCGCTCCCGGTGAAGTGCTGGAGAAGATCAGGTCTGCACCCGGGCTCCATAAGATGAGGCTGCTGGAGGCGCTTCGCCACGACACCCCCGCCGCACGGAAAGCCCTTAAAGCCGTGCTGGACCTGCCCGACGCCGATATCCGTCGCTCGGCCCGCGACATGCTGGATAAGCTCACACCTCGGCACACCCGGCCGCGCTCGGGAAACGCCGAGCGGTAGACAACGCTCCGCGGGATTGCTAGACTTTCACGGCTCCCCTTTCGGGGAGATCGGACCATACACCACGCCCGCCAGCCGGGCCCGACTGTAACTCGGAAGGAATAGCATCCATGGGTAAGCCACTGGTTCTGCTGATTCGTGACGGATGGGGCATCGGCCCCGATTTCGACGGGAACGCCGTCAAGGCCGCCAATACCCCCAACGTCGACAAGCTGCTGAAGGAGTACCCCAACACGGTCATCGAGGCCTCGGGCGAGGCAGTGGGCGTGCGGGCCGGAGCCCAGGGCTCTTCGGAGGTCGGCCACCTGAACATGGGAGCCGGCCGCATCGTCGAGCAGGAGATCGTACGGGTGGACAAGTCGATCCGCGACGGTTCGCTCTTCCAGGTGCCGCGATACCAGGAAGCCGTCAAGCAATGCAAGCAGACCGGCGCCCGCTTCCACCTGATGGGGCTCGTGCAGGACCAAGGCGTGCATGCCACGCAGGGGCACCTGTTCGCGTTCATCCGCAACCTTGCCGAGGCGGGGCTCAGGAAAGACCAGGTGGTGGTGCACTTCTTCGGCGACGGCCGGGACACCCCGCCCCGCAGCGCGCTGACCTACCTCGCGGAGTTGGAGAAGGCCATGGACGAGGCCGGAGTCGGTGTGATCGGCTCGGTGATGGGACGCTACTTCGCCATGGACCGGGCGGAGAACTGGGACCGGACCGAGAAGGCCTACCGTGCCCTGCTGTACGGCGAGGGGGACTTCACCGCCGAGTCGGCGAAG
>JBKHHV010000067.1:0-14582 GCA_046539005.1 Phycisphaerae bacterium | reverse complement strand
ACCCCGACCCGATGACCGAAGCCTTCTCCCTCTTCCAGCAGATGAGCGACTCCGGGCTGATCACCGACGAGGAATACGATCAACTCAAGAACCGCGCGATCGCCTACATCCACGACACCGCCGACACGGCCGGCGGGGTTCCGATGCATGTCGGCAAGAGCTTCCTGCACACTGCCCGCAGACTGCGGAAAAACCTGCGCAAATATCGCAGGCTGCACGAAGCGGGCACGATCGATAGAGACGAGCACCGCAAGTTGCATAACATGGCGATCCACCGCTTTACCCGCAACTGGGGCTGAGGCGGGCAGGTCTCGCCGCGGGGGCGGTTACTCGTTTCGGCTGTGACCGTCTTCGTCCTTCGCCGCAGACGGGGGCGGGTCGGCCCGTTCCAGGCGATTCCGCAGCAGTCCCATACCGTGGATGTCGCCGCAGGAGGGGCAGCGGAAGTAGGTGTACGTTCGACCGCGGAGCATCAGTTTGCCTTCGCGACGACAGAACGGGCAGGTGATGTGGAACATCCTGAAGTTCACGCCCAGGGCGAAGACCGTCACCGCGACGAAGACGGCCGCGAACAGCACGGTAACCGTCACGAACCCGGCGTCCTGCGGGATGAGGTTGTAGAACGTCAGCATCGCCAGCACCACCGTAATCCAGATGAGCAGGAAGAAGGTCCTCACCGCTCGCGAGTAGGTCTTCAGGTTGATTTGCATCGGGTCTCCTGTTACTTGCCCAGCAGGAATGCGTCGTCCTCGGGTGTGAACATGGTCTCGTCGCGTGACAGAAGGCCGAGGTCGAAACGCTCCACGAACGTATCGGTATCCATTTCAGTGCGGGTGTCGGCGGCGCCGGACCAGTACGCCAGCAGGCCGACAATTCGCTCGGGCCTCACGCCACGCTCGCGGTAGTGGGAGAGGCGCGTGTCTCCGTGCCGCTTGGCGAGGCGCCGCCCGTCGGGGCCGATCACCAGCGGCAGGTGCCAGTATTCCGGCTGGGGTTCCAGCCCTAGCAGACGGCGCAGGTGGATCTGCCGGGCGGTCGATTCCATCAGGTCATCGCCCCGCACGACGGCGTCGACCCCGGCGGCCGCGTCGTCCACAGTGACGGCAAGCTGATACGCCGCAAGGCCTTGGCTTCGGAATACCACGAAGTCGCCGCAGGTCTTGCTCAGGTTGTACTCCTGCGGGCCGTGCACGTGGTCGTGGTAGCGGATCGGCTCGTTGGTTACGTGGACCCGCCAGGCGACGCCGCGGTCGGAGAATTGGTCGGCCTCGGCTGGCGAGGCGAACCGTCCCCGGCAGAGCCCGGGATAGACGGTCACGTGGTCCTCGGCGTGGGGTGCTCCGCCGGCCAATTCGATGTCCTTGCGGGAGCAGATGCACGGATACGCCATTCCCATGGCGATAAGTTGCTCCAGGGCCTGCTGATACACCAGGTGTCGGCCCGACTGGCGCACCAAGCCTTCCTTCCATTCGATCCCCAGCCACGCCAGGTCGTCGAGGGCCTGGCGGTCGGCACCGTCGGCGATGCGGGGCCCGTCGAGGTCTTCCATGCGCATCAGAATCCGCCAGGAATTCTGGCGCGCCAATGCGTAGTTGATCAGGAAGCTGCGGGCGTTTCCGAGGTGCAGGGCCCCGGTAGGGGAAGGCGCAAGGCGTGTTGTGGTTGCATTTTCCATCGTATGTGCTAAATATAGCCTCCCACGCCGACCGATACCACCAATGGGAGGTAGTTACGCATGTGCTGTGCGCGGACAACACGGAAATGGATACTGATAAGCATGGCGGTTCCGGCCATGGTCGCCGGGTGCGCCCGGAGGCAGGCCATCGAGGTTCCTGAGGGCTATGTCAAGCCTACCATTGCAGTTATGAAGTTCGAAAACCTCGCGCCGTTTCCCCTTCGCTGGAACCTCGGCGACGGAATGCGCGATATCCTGGTCGACCGGCTGGTGGATACCGACTGCTACCAGGTGCTGGAGCGGGCCGAGATGGACTCGCTGCTGGCGGAGATGCGCCTCCAGAACAGCGGCGCCACCCGCAAACAGGGCCGGGCCAAAGTCGGCCGATGGAAGAACGTGCAGTACCTCATCAAGGGTACGGTGACCGACTTCGGGCACGTCTCCAGCCACGACGGCGGTTTGGGGCTGGGGAGCAACTTCGGACTCTTCGGCAACGGCTCCTGTGCGGTGATGGGCGTTACGCTCTACGTCGTGGACGTGGAGACCGGCCAGATCATCTGCTCGGAACGCATCGAGGAGACGGTCGCGGCGAAGGACGTTTCGGTCAAGGCCGCTTACAAAGACGTAGCTCTTGGCGGAAACATGTTTTACCGAACGCCCCTGGGGCGGGCGACCGAGCGGGTGATCGACAAGGCCGTCCGCAAGGTGACCAACGTGGTCGTTGCCCAGCCGTGGCGACCGCAGGTGGCGATGATCGATGAGGACGGGACGGTCCTGATCAACGGCGGGCAGGACCGCAAGGTCTCGGTCGGCGACGAGTTCGTGGTCAAGGCCTCCGGGGACGCGGTCATCGACCCCAGCACCGGCGACATCCTGGGCTACCACGACGGCTCGCCGGTAGGGCGGATCCGCATTGTCGAAGTCCAGGGTCGATACTCGCGGGCGCAGGTCGTCGAGGGCGAGAGGGAGCGGATGTCCATCGGCCAGAACTGCGAGATCGCCTCGGGTGAAGGCGAACCGCGCGGGCGGAGTTAGCCGGCCGGGCCGGGGCAGCCCCGCGCAGCGCGCTGCCGGTTTCTTACCGCCGGGGCAAAGATTGCCCGGCGGCAGGTCGGGCTATTCCCACTCGATCGTCGCGGGGGGTTTGGACGAGATATCGTACACCACCCGGTTGACGCCGCGGACCTCGTTGATGATCCGGTTGGAGATGATCGCCAGCACCTCGTAGGGAATCCGCGACCAGTCGGCCGTCATGAAATCGGCCGTGTCCACCGAGCGGATCGCCACCACGTTCTCGTAGGTTCGCCCGTCGCCCATCACGCCGACCGACTGCACCGGCAGCAGCACCGCAAATGTCTGCGAGGCCTTGCGATAGAGGCTGTGGGCGGTGATCTCCTCCAGCAGGATGTTGTCGGCCTGTCTCAGGACGTCCAGGCGCTGGCGGGTGATCTCTCCCAAGCACCGCACCGCCAGGCCCGGGCCCGGGAAGGGGTGACGCCAGACGATCTGCTCGGGCAGCCCCAGCAGTTCGCCCACCTGGCGCACCTCGTCCTTGAACAGGTCCCGCAGAGGCTCGATCAGGTGGAACCCAAGCTCGGCCGGAAGCCCCCCGACATTGTGGTGCAGCTTGATATTGGCGGCCTGTCCGGCGAGCGAATGTCCCGACTCGATCACGTCCGGGTACAGCGTGCCCTGGGCGAGGAACCGCGCCCCGGGAAACTCCTTCGCCGCGGCCTTGAAGGCATCGATGAACGTGTGCCCGATGATCCGCCGTTTTTCCTGGGGCTCGATGATTCCCGTCAGCTTGCCCAGGAACTCGTCCGAGGCCCGGATGGTGGTGAGGTTGATACGGAAGTGGTCCACGAAGGTCGACTCGACCAGTTCGACCTCGTTCATCCGCAGCAGCCCGTTGTCGACGAAGATGCACTGAAGCCGGTCGCCGATCGCCTTGTGAAGCAGGGCGGCCACCACCGAACTGTCGACCCCGCCGGAGAGCCCGCAGATGACCTTCTCGTCCTCGGCGACCGCGGCGCGGACCTCGTCGATGACCGCGTCGATGAAGTCGCCCATCCGCCACAGGCCCTGGCAGCCGCAGATCTCGTACAGGAAGTTGGCGAAGATCTCGCCCCCGTGCGGGGTATGCGTGACCTCGGGGTGGAACTGTACGCCGTAAACCGGTCTGGACTTGTGCCGCACGGCCGCGTAGGGACAGGTGGTGGTGCGTGCGAGGGGAATGAAGTCCTCGCCGGTGTCCTGGAGCTGGTCGCCGTGGGACATCCACACGCTGGTCTGGCGGGGGACGTTGCGCAGGAGTTCGTCGGGCTCGTCGATGGACAGTTGCGCGCGGCCGTACTCGCGGGAGCCGGCGGGCTTGATGCCGGCTCCGAGGATCTGGCAGGCGATCTGCATCCCGTAGCAGATACCGAGAATCGGCACGCCGAGGTCGAAGACTTCCTCGCGGCAGCGGGGGGCGCCCTCGTCGTATACGCTGGAAGGTCCGCCGGTGAAGATCAGCCCCCGCGGGTTCAGTTCGCGCAGTTCATCGAGGGTTACGTCCGGCCGGGCCAGCACGCTGTAGACCCCGTTTTCGCGCACCCGGCGAGCGATCAACTGTGCGTACTGACTGCCGAAGTCCAGGATGACGATCGATTCAGACTGTCCTGCGGATTTCGTCATTAGGCGTCTCCAAGCGATGAACGGCCTACGAAAGAAACCGTGCATGCTACGTTTGACCGGCCCTCCAGACAAGCCCCGACCGGCCGGATTGTGTCATTCGGCGCCGCAGTGGGTCGAATTTCGCCGGATGGTGCAAATTTGACGCCCCCGGGTTCCGATACGTGGTTGTCGGAGCTTGGGGTATGTCGGGCAGGGCCGCGGGCGATTCGCCGGGTCCGGCATACCCCGGCTTGCCTTATCAACACAGGGAACAACGATGCGATCCCCCAACTCACAGGGCATAGCACTGGGATGGTGGTTGGCGATGGGCGCCGGGCTGGTGTGCCTGGCGGTCTTCGCCGGTGGGTGCGGGCTGTTTCCCGATGGTCCGGACTCGGCCGCCGAGGCGATGATGGCCCCCGTCGAGTCCCGCTGGGGCTATGACATGGAGGACGCAACCGTTACGCTCGTGAAGCACCTCAAGCGCCGCGAGACGTGGAACCGGGCCCGTCGTGACGGCCTCGCCGCGGCCAGGTGGGTCAAACGGACCGACCGCAAACTCACCGAATCGCTGCTGGACTTCCTCGCCGGACCGCCCCAGGACTACAACGACGCCGGCATGTCCGACGAGCAGCTCAGGCACTACTTCAGACAGCCCTGACCCGATCCGCCGGCTCTTCCGCATACCGCTGGTGGCACACTCTTTACCTCTTCCACGCAAGGACTTCGCATGCGCTAACGAGAATCGACCCGCCCGGCCGATCATGACACAGGACGCATTTCCCACCCGGCGGCCGACGGGGACGCCGCGGAGGGCATAGGATGGACTGGGATCAGAGTGGACGGGTGAAATGACGCTGTCACGGACAACGCTGGCGATCGACCGGGAACTGCTGGAGCGATTCGACGAATGGCTGCAGGGGCGGGGATACGCCAACCGCTCCGAGGCCGTACGCGACCTGCTGCGGGCCGCCCTGGTGCAGCAGCAGTGGCAGGAGCCCCAGGCCCAGGTGGTGGGCGTGTTGAGCGTGATCTTCGACCACGACGCCAGGGATCTCGCCCAGGAGGTCACCGGCATCCAGCACCGCGACCACCACGCGGTGCTCTGCAGCCAGCACGTCCACCTCGACCATCACCGCTGCCTGGAGGTGATCCTGCTGAAGGGATCCGCCAGCCGGTTGCGCCGGATGGCCGATGCGATCCGGACAACCAAGGGCGTATTGGCCGGCGACCTGACGCTGCTGAGCCAGGACGTCTGAGCCCGTCGCCAATACCAGAGCGTTCTCCGCTCCAGCGGGCGGAGTTTCAGAAAGGATACGACGATGTTCCAGAAGAGCAGGAAAAGGGGGATGTATCGATTCTCGGTCAAACCGGGCAACAAGATCGCCCGGGCCGAGGTGGCCGGCGACTTCAGCAACTGGGAGCCGGTGCGAATGCGTAAGAACAAGAAGGGGGAGTACGTCGCCAATGTGCCCCTGCAGGCCGGCACCTACGAATACAAGTTCATTCTCGACGGTGACTGGACGGTGGATGCCGAGAACGAGAACTACTCGTCCAATTCGTTCGGCACGATGAACTCCGTCGCCTGCGCGGAGGGCTGAAACCCCCGTATCGGGGTTGCTGAACCGATCGACCGCCCCCGGGGACCGCTTCTCGCGCCCGGTGCAGGACGCCCCGGCGTTTTCGCCCGACCGGGCCCGGATTGTGCGGATCGGAGCATCTTGCGTGGGGGCACCCGGGCGGGTACCTTGTGGGCGTGAGCGGAACGTCGCAGGACATCTCGCCCCAATCGCCGATCGGCGTGTTCGATTCCGGCCTGGGAGGGCTGACCGTGGTCGCCGAGCTTGCCGAGGCCCTGCCCGGCGAGGACGTGGTCTACCTCGGCGACAGCGCGCGGGTGCCCTACGGCATCAAGTCGCTCCAGACGGTGCGGCGGTTCGCCCTGGAGGACGCGGCGTTTCTCATGCAGCAGGCGCCCAAGCTGATCGTCGTGGCGTGCAATACCGCCTCGGCGGCCGCGGTGGAAGCCCTGGAGGACGCCTGCCCGGTGGACGTGGTGGACGTTATCCGCCCCGGGGCAGCGGCGGCCCTGGAGGCCACCGACCGGCACATCGGGGTGATCGCCACCGAGGCGACGGTTGCCAGCGGCGCTTACCCCCGCCGCATTCACGAACTGGATGCCGGGCGGGAGGTGCTCAGCCAGGCCTGCCCGCTGCTGGTGCCCATCGTCGAAGAAGGGCGTCCGCAGGAGGACCCGATCGTCCTGCACGTTCTGTGCGACTACCTGCGGATGCTGCAGCGTCGCCGCCCGGGGGCGCTGATCCTCGGGTGCACGCACTATCCACTGCTGAGCGGGGCGATCGGCAAGCTGATGGGCCCGGAGGTACCGCTGATCAGCTCGGCAGCCGCGGCGGCCGGGGAAGTACGCCGACGCCTGGAACTCCGCGGGCTGACCAACCCCCGCGATTCGGGCGGGACACTGACCTGTTACACTACGGACAATCCCGAGCGGTTCTCCCGCCTGGGCGAGCGATTCGGACGTCGGCCGATCGATCGCGTAGAGCGGGTGGGCACCGACGAACTGGAAACACAACCCCTGACATAGGCGAAGGCAAGGCAATGAGACGATGGGTGTTACTGGCTCTGATGGCGGCAATGCTGGGCGGAACGGCCGGCTGCGGCGACCAGGAGCGTGAGATCGAGTTCGGCTGGCTGACCAACCTGTTCCGCTCGAAGAAAGACCGCCTGCACGAGAAGGCCCTGGACAAGCGGAACCCCCAGAACCGCATCGAGGCGATCTACGAGATGAGCGAGGAATCCTGGGGCCGGCAGGAGCCCTACCTCGAGGCCTACGCCGGGTTCGCCAAAGAGGACCTGTACCCCTCGGTGCGGGCGGCGGGAGTGACTGCCCTGGCCCGCTCCAACGCGCGGGAGTACATGCCGGTAATCATCGAGTCGCTCAACGACCGCTCGGAACTGGTGCGCACCGCGGGCGCGGCGGCGCTGGTGGAAATGCCCGACCCCAACGCCATTACACCCCTGACCCAGGCGGCGATGGACGACGAGTCGGCCGACGTGCGCTCGACCGCGGCCGAGGCATTGCGACACTACCGCGACCCCGATGCCGTGGCGACGCTCGTGAAATGCCTGGCCGATCCGGAATTCGCCGTGCGCTACCAGGCCCACGAGTCGCTGGTGTACATCACCGGCGTGGACCGCGGATACGAGACATGGGACTGGCCGGCCGAGTCGCAGGGACACCTGCCGAAGGTCGCCCCCCGCAGCGAACGCGCCTGGTGGGACCCGTGGGACTGGTGGGGCACGAAGGAGGAGTCGCCCGCGCCCGCCACGCAGCCGGCGAACCCGTAACGAAAGGAACGCCATGCGCGCGATCGTATTTGACGCCGGGCCGGTTCTGCGCGAGGACTACCCCGAGCCCCGTCCCGCCGACGGCGAAGCCCTGGTGGCGGTGCGTCTGGCGGGGGTGTGCAGCACCGACCTGGAAGTGCTCAAAGGCTACATGGGCTTCACCGGCGTGATGGGGCACGAGTTCGTCGGCGAGGTGCTGAGCGGGCCGGCGGAATGGGTCGGCAAGCGCGTGGCGGGCGAGATCAACTGCCCGTGCGGCACCTGCGCCGCCTGCCGCGCGGGGCGCGGGAACCACTGCCCGAATCGTACGGTCGTGGGCATCGTCGGACGCGACGGCTGTTTCGCCGAGCGCATCGCGCTGCCGGCGGCGAATCTGCACGCGATCCCCGACAACGTCCCGGACACGGCGGCCGTTTTCGTCGAACCGCTGGCGGCGGCGTTTCAATTCACCAGACAGGTGCCCCTGCGATCCAGCATGCGCGTGGTCGCCCTTGGCGATGGTCGACTGGGCCAACTGTGCGCCCGCGTGGCGGCGCTGCACAGCGAGGATGTCACGCTGGTCGGCAGGCACGAGGTGAAGCTCGCCCTTGCGCGCGATACCGGGCTGACGGCCGTGGCGGTCGACGAGTACGAACCGACCAGCGACGCCGATGTGGTCGTGGAAGCCACCGGCAACCCGGCCGGGCTTCAACTGGCGATGCAGGCGGTTCGGCCGCTGGGAACCATCGTGCTGAAGTCCACCACCGCCGTCGGCGCGGAAATGAGCCTCGCCCCGCTGGTGGTCGACGAGGTGACCGTGGTGGGTTCGCGATGCGGACCGTTCGCGGCGGCCATTGCGGCATTGGCGGACGGGTCGGTGCGGGTGGACGATCTGGCCAGCCGCACGCTGGGGCTGTCGGCCGGGCCTGAGGAGATATTCGACGCCGCCCGCGACGGGCAGAACGTGAAGGTGCTCATTGATGCCCGCCGGTGAGGGCTACGCGCATGGCACGCTGAGCGGCGTGGGGACGGTGGGGCGGTTCGACGCCCTGGCGTCGGTGCCCGGCATGGTCCACGCCGTGACCACTGCCCGCTCGCTCGACCCCGACTTGGTGAAGAACGACCGTGCTGCTGCTGCCCGGGTCCTGGCCGATGGGCTGGGGCTGTGCGGCGTAGCTGTCTGCCACCAGGTGCACGGGGGGCGCGTGGTTCTGCCCCGGCAAGGGGGCATTGCCGGCGAGGCCGACGCCTTGGCGACCGACCGGCCCGGGCTGGGAGTCATGGCCATTTCGGCCGATTGCCCGCTGGTGCTGGTGGCCGACCGCCACGGAAGGGCGGCCGGTGTGGCGCATGCCTCCTGGCGGAGTACCGTGAAGGGCATCACCGGCCGGCTGATCGACACCATGCGGCACGACCTGGGGTGCGATCCGGGCGAGCTTATCGCCTGCATCTGCCCCTCGGTCGGACCTTGCTGCTACGAGGTGGGGCAGGACGTGTTGCACGCGGCCAAGGACGGCTTGGGCGGTGAGGGCGAGCGGTTCTTCACGGCGAAAGGCGGAGGGAAGTATTATCTGGATCTCTGGGCCGCCAATGCCTGGCAGCTTCGTTCCGCCGGCGTGCAGGGCGATAGCATTCACTGCGGGGGCGTGTGTACGATCTGCTCCGGCGATCTGTACTGCAGCTACCGCCGCGACGGGGACGCCGCGGGGCGGTTTGCCGCGGTCATCGGCCTCTGCGGCGACGAAGAGACATCAGCAGGAAAGGAAACGTAATGTCCGAGCAAGACTTCCGGACCGGCAAGCGACGCGACCGCAACTATCTCAATGCCACCTATCAGCCGCTGGGCGTGCAGTTCGTGGAAGGGGCCGGCGGGCTGACCAAGTTGGTCTCCACCACCGACGCATCGCAACTGGAAATGTACCTCCATGGAGCCCACCTGACGCACTTCCAGGCGGCGGGTCGGCCGATCCTGTGGATGAGCGAACGAAGCTGGTTTGAGCCCGGCAAGCCGATCCGCGGCGGGGTGCCGGTATGCTGGCCCTGGTTCGGACCGCATCCCGACAATCCCGACCTGCCGTCGCACGGCTTTGCGCGGCTGCGGGAGTGGGACGTGCTGGGCATCGAGAACGTGCCCCAGCAGCAGACGCCCGGCGAGCCGCCCCAGCGGGTCATCGAGTTGGAACTTCGCGACGACGGGGAAACCCGCCGCTTCTGGCCGGGTGAGTTCGCGCTGAAGCTGACGGTGGTGCAGGGGGCGTCGCTGGAGATCCGACTGGAGACGACCAACCTGGGCGATCAACCCTTCGAAATCACCGAGGCCTTGCACAGTTATTTCGCGGTTTCGAACGTGGGGGACATCCGCATCGAGGGGCTGGAGGGCACGCCCTATATCGACAAGGTCGACGGCGATGCCCGCAAGCAGCAGGGCGACGAAGCGGTAACCTTCGACGGCGAGGTCGATCGGCCTTACCTGGGGACGGTCTCGGCGTGCACGCTGGTGGACGAGGGCCTGCGCCGGAAGATCGTGGTCAGCAAGGAGGGGTCTCGCTCGACGGTGGTCTGGAACCCCCACGTTGCCAAGGCCGCCCGCATGGAAGACTACGGCGACGAGGAATGGCCGGGCATGGTCTGCATCGAGACAGCCAACGTGCACGACGACGCGGTGACCGTGGAGCCCGGGGCAAGGCACGCGATGGCCGCCCGGATCGAGGCGAAGGCACTGTAGGAAAGAGAAAACCCGGGGCCTAAGAGACGCGAAGAGAGGGGGGTCCGGGAAAGGACCTGGGCAAGCAATCTGGGTGTCACTCGTATTTGGGGGGCTCAGGGTCCCGTTGTTCGCCCTTCTTACGGAACTCCTCGGCCTTTTGCATGTAGAATTCCGCTCGCTGCCGAGGAGTCATTCCACGGGTTTGCTCACGGTGAGTGTCTCGAATCCTGCGAACCATATCAGTGGTCTTGATTTTCATCGAACGTCACCTCTCTGGGCGAGTGGATACCGATTGTCCTGTAACCCATCTCCAGATTCGCCGCGTTGAACTGGCGTATCTTCTCGAAGTGAACGATATGCCTGAAATTCCAGCTTACCAGAATGTCGACCTCCGCCACAGTGGCAAGGGCAATGTGCATAGCATCTTCTGCGTACCGGGCAGTGACAATATGCCGGCCCAGGTAGTGTTTGGAGAGCCCTTCCGCGTGCCGCGAAGGACCAACCACTTCGGCATCGCAGTCCAGGATATCAAAGAGTTTCTCCTGAACTTGCCAGGGAGCTTAGGCGACCTCGGCTTGCACCAAGTATGACACCACAGGTCTGAATCGACCTGCCGAGAAATCCGAAACCAACCCGTTTGACCATTTCTTGAACTCCAGGTCAAAGCAGTCGCCAATCACCGATGTGTCAAGGTAGATGCGTAATTATCTCAAGGTTGGTCTCCCGGCTGATCGCCATTTGCGCCCGGTCTCCCGTCAGGGCACTACCGCATCGTCTCCGGGATCGGCATCACCCGGCCGTCTCGCCCCACGCAGGCGAGGGTGGTCTCGGCCGTGGCGATCAGCGTCTGGTCGGCAGGGCGGCGAAGCTCGTACTCGTGGTCGATCTTCACCATCCCCCTCTTCTTCACCCGCGTTGTCAGTGTCAGCGCGTCGTCGTAACGGGCCGGTGCCCTGAAGCTGGCCGAGCACCTCGCCACCACAAAGAACACCCCCTCGCGTTCCAGATCGGCGTAGGCAATGCCCTGGGCCCGCAGCAGTTCGGTACGCCCCATCTCGAAGTAGACCCAGTAGCGCGAGTGGTGCAGCGCGCCCATCTGGTCGACCTCGGCGTACCGCACCCGCACCTCCAGCTCCATCGCCTGGGGTTTGCCCTTGCTCATTCCTGCCCCTTCTTGCCGGGGTCGTCCTGTTGGTCGAGCCGATGCTTGAGCGACCAGTACTCCTTGCGGGCCCGGAAGTAGGTGTCCCGGGCGGCCTTGATGCGCGGGGAGTCCAGCGATACCTTGCGGTCCCGCACGAGCTTCATCAGGTCCCGTTCGGCGGTGCGCATCACGCCCCGGGCCTTGCCGACCTGCTCGGGGGAGACCGCCGGGGGCTCCGGTGCCGTCCCTTCCTTGCCGGCGGCGGCTTCGGCAGGCTTCTTGCCCTTGGCAGGGCGGGTGGTTGGCTTGGCGGTCGTGTCAGGCTGCCTGGCAGGCTTTCGGTCGGCCGGCCGGGTGGTGGGGCGTTTGTCGTCCGAGGGTTTGTCTGGCTTGGGACCGGGTTTCGGTTTCGACCCGGTTTCGGGCTGCAGGGGCTTCACGTCGCCGGCCTCGATCGCCTCCACCCGCTGCTTCCGCACGCGACGATACTCCGGGGTCGACATCACCGTCATCAACAGCATCAGACGGCCGGTGTCGCCGTCGAGCCTCTCCAGCATCGATCGGCGCTCTTCTCCGGTGGGTTCCCGCCCCAGGGCCGCGGCGAACGCGTCCTGCACGAACTCGCCGTCTGAGCGGCCGCGTTTGCGGTACTCCTGGCCGGTCAGCAGCGAGATCAGCATCGCCTCCATCCCTTTCGCCCCCGGCGAGAGGGCCTTTGCGGCGGCCTTCCGTTCGGCGGGTTTGGGGGGCCGTTCCAGCGCGGCGCGGTAGATCCGCCCGATGGGGTCGGTTCTCCGGGCAGCGGCCTGCGTGGTTGGCTGGGTGGCAGGCTGGGCGGCATGCAGCACGCCCGACCCGCCAGGCAAAGTTCCTGCAAGAGCGGCCGCGAATATGGCGATACCAAGGGGACGGAATATGAGCATGGCCGATACCTCCCGGGGGTCTGGGGACGAGTGCCATTCTAATGTCCCGGGCGGGGGCGGTCAACGCCGGCGAGCGGGGGACTTCCTGCCGGGGCCCGTTTGGGGAATAGAATGTCCAGAAAATCGGTCGAAATGCTCTTGAATGGTTCGCCGCGGTCTCTATGATGGCCAATTCGATGTATTTGGGCGGACAATCCCTAACTTCACCGGGAGAAAGGAAGCTGATCGCAGAATGATCAAGGTCAAGGCAAGAGGTAACGAGAGCGTCGAGCAGATGCTCAAGCGCTTCAAGAAGTTGTGCGAAAAGGAAGGTCTCACGAAGGACATCAAGCGGAACAGCTACTACGAGAAACCTTCCGAACGCCGTCGTCGTCGCGCCCGCAAGTCGATGAAGCGCGTCGGCTGAACCGCTTCGACCGTACCGAGCGACCGGCTCCCCGTCCGCTGTCCAGCGGCCGAACATGCCTGGTTCCCGCCCCGCGGGAAAGGACATAACGCGAAAGGCCACTGCATGATCTGCAGCGACGCCGCCGAACGCTTCCGGTTTCCCCCCTGAACACAGTCCATCCGTGCAAGCAGACCGCCCGGGTGACCACCGTGCCTCAAAGTTTCCACTGTTTCAAAAATCGATACATTAAAGGAGCAAAGAGCGTGAAGATTCTGGCATCTCTGCGAAGGTACCATCCCCTGGTGCTGTTGTTCGTTCTCTTGTCGGGTACGCTTGGCCTGTCGGCATCGGGCGTACTGGCACAAGTCGACGGGAACGCCCCCGGCACCGAGCAGGCAACCACCGGACAAGGGGGGATCGGCTCGATATTTGCGAACATGCCGGTGGTCTGGTGGATCGCCCCGATCGCTGCGGTGATTGCGCTGGTCTTCGCATGGCGGTTTTACGGCGAGGTCAAGCGAGCCAATCCGGGCGACGAAAAGATGGTGGAAATTGCCGGGCACGTCACGGAAGGCGCATTGGCGTATCTCAAGCGCCAGTACAAGATCGTGGCCGTGTTCTTCCTGGTGGTTTTCGGGCTGTTGCTGGTGATGTCTTTCGGGATGAAAGTACAGGATGAGATCGTACCGTTCGCCTTCCTGATTGCCGGCTTCTTCAGCGGCCTGTGCGGCTGGTTGGGCATGAAGACCGCCACGATGGCCTCCAACCGCGCCGCTCAGGGTGCCAAAGAGAGTCTCAACCGTGGGCTGGTGGTCGCCTTCCGTGCCGGTGCCGTCATGGGCCTGGTAGTGGTGGGCTTCGGGCTGCTGGACGTGAGTCTGTGGTTCCTTATCCTCAATTCCTTTACAACCATGGGATTGACCGAGATCACCGTGGTGATGCTCGCCTTCGGCATGGGTGCCTCGTCCCAGGCGCTGTTTGCCCGCGTGGGTGGCGGCATCTATACCAAGGCTGCCGACGTCGGGGCCGACCTGGTCGGCAAGGTCGAGGCGGGCATTCCCGAGGACGACCCCCGCAACCCGGCGACCATCGCCGACAACGTGGGCGACAACGTGGGCGACGTGGCGGGCATGGGCGCCGACCTGTACGAGTCCAACTACGGGTCGATCCTGGCGTCAATGGCCCTGGCGGCCGCCGCTGCACACCAGATGGGCATTGCCGGCGGCAACGCCTTGCGAATGGTCATCATTGCCCCGGTGCTGGCCGGTTTGGGCATTCTCTGCTCGATCCTGTCGATCTACCTGGTTCGCGCCAAGGACAACGCCTCTTTCAGCGAACTTCGCAAGGGGCTTCACACCGGCGTCTGGGCCAGTTCCGGCCTCATCGTCGTCGTCTCCCTGGCCATGTTCTACTTCCTGCTTTCCCCCATCGAGGGAATCAACTGGTTGGGTGTTTGGGGAGCTATTGTCGTCGGACTGGTGGCCGGTCTGGTGATTGCCTGGGGCACCGAGTTCTATACCAGCTATGAGCATGGCCCGACCCTGAGGATCGCCGAGAACGCCGAGACCGGTCCGGGAACCGTGATGATCGCCGGACTCGCCGAAGGCATGAAATCCACCTGGGTCAGCCTGCTGGTGGTGATCGTGGCGATCTTGGCGGCCTTCGTTTTCGCCGGGGGCGCGAGCACCCCGCTGATGGGGCTGTTCGGCGTGGGTATCGCGGCGGTGGGCATGCTGTCTACC
>JBKHHV010000001.1:0-39815 GCA_046539005.1 Phycisphaerae bacterium | reverse complement strand
GCTTCCGGCGACGTTGGCGGGTGTAAGCGAGGTGGCGCCGGCCGGGGTGGTGCTGACGGGCATCAAGAAATGCGAGGACGCCGAGGCACTGCTGCTGCGGCTTCTGAATACGACCGGCCGATCGGCAAACGCCCGCGTGAAGCTCAACCCCGACCTGCTGGGACCGGTTACCGATGCGGCCGAGGTGGACCTGCTGGAACGCTGCCTGGACGGCGGCGCCACTGCCGGCGGCAATACCGTGAAGGTGAAGATCCCGGCCCGCGCGGTAGCGTCGGTCAAGGTCTCGCTGGGCGACAAAACGTGACGTCGGCCGCTTCGTTCCGTCCGGAAAACGAGGGGGAGCGTGCGATCGGCCAAGGTCTTGCGCGGCCCCTGCAAGCAAGCGACCGGGGGCGGTTTTGGGATGGTGTGAAACGCCGGATCGGTTAGAATATCGGTCGGGCACCGGGCTGTGGGCCCCGTCACCGGCGATTCCCAAAGCCCCGGCCGACCAAAGCGATACCACCGACACCAACAGACGCAACGCGAATAATTCGGAGAGCATACGCAGATGGCAGGACACAGCAAGTGGGCAAACATCAAGCACAAGAAGGCCCGCAACGACGCCGCCCGCGGCAAGCAGTGGAGCAAGTGCGCCCGGGCGATCATGGTCGCCGCCAAGGCCGGCGGGGGCGACCCCGACGCCAACCTGAACCTTCGGTACGCGATTGACGAAGCCAAGGCCGTCAATATGCCCAAGGACACGATCGCCAAGGCGATCAAGAAGGGCACCGGCGAGTTGGGCGGGGAGAACTACGAGCAGGTCATCTACGAAGGCTATGGCCCGGCGGGCGTAGCGTTCATCGTCGACTGCCTGACCGACAACCGCAACCGGACCGCCCCCGAGATGCGGAAGATCTTTGAACGCAGCGGCGGGTCGCTGGGAGCCACCAACTGTGTGGCGTGGATGTTCGAGCAGAAGGGCACCTTCACGATCTCCGCCGACACCGCCGACGAAGATACCCTCATGGAGATCGCCCTGGAAGCCGGCGCCGACGATGTCGAGCAGGACGGAGAGATCTTCGAGATCACCTGCGAGCCGGCCGCGTTCAACGACGTCCGCGAGGCGCTGGAAGCCCGCGAACTTTCACCGGCGGTTGCCCAGCTTGCTCTGGTCCCCAAAAACACCGTCCAGGTCGATGCCGACGACGCCCGCAAGGTGCTCAACCTCCTGGAGAATCTCGAGGACCACGACGACGTGCAGAAAGTCTACGCCAACTTCGACCTGCCCGATGAGGTGCTGGCCGAAATGGAAGCGTAGCCGCGCCGCACAACCAAACGGGCGTCGGGACAATTACGAAAGTCTCGACGCCCTTTCTCTTCCGCCAGACCATCGGCAGACGTCTCGAAAGGTACCCCCATGGCCAACGGACTTGCCCCCCTGTTTCTCGCCGCTTTCCTGGCGGCTGTGCTGCTGTGCGGCTGTTCGGGCAGCTACACAGGCCCGCGCCTGACGGTAACCAACGAGACTCTCGCCGAGGTCGACTCCCGCATCTTCGGACAGTTCCTGGAGCGGGCAAGCTGGGGCGAGCCCGGCCCCGAAGCCGCCCTGCTGCCGGGCACCCATACCCTCGACCCCCGGGTGGTGACGCTCATGAAGCACATGAAGATTCCGCTGCTGCGGTTCCCCGGAGGCTCGGACGTGGACTACATCGACTGGCGGGACATGGTCTCCAACGCACCGGGCCGCGAGGGCAAGCCCCGTCCCACCACCGTCGGGCATACCGGCGGGAGGATCACCAACCGTTTCGGGCTGGACGAATTCCTCGCCCTCTGCGATGAACTGGACTCCCAGCCGCTGCTGGTGGTGAAGGTGCTGGCGGCTGTCCGAGACATGCAGACACTGGAGCAGGTCGCTTACGAGGCGGCGGCGTACGTGGCTTACTGTAATGCTCCCCTGGGTGTCGACCTGCCCGGCGACCTGGAGAAATGGCCCCGCCTGCGGGCCCGCAACGGGCACCCCGCCCCCTACGGCGTGAAGCTGTGGCAGGCGGGCAACGAGCTGTGGATCGTGCAGGGCAAGGTGCAGCGGGAGGAACACCTCGGCCTCGACACTCCCCAGAAGGCGGCCGACCGGTACGCCGAGTGTCTTACTGCCGTCATTGATCGCATGAAGCAGGTGGATCCGTCGATCACGATCCTCATGGACGGCCCGCGTCGGGAGGACAGCGTTCTGGCGAGGCTGTCGAAGCGGCCGGGGATTCGCCGGCGCGTGGAGATACTCACCCACCACGCCTATGCGCCCGGGCCCATGCAGCAGCCCGACAACGCCGATCCCAACCAGTTCGGCGACGCCGACTGGTGGCGGGTCTTCGTGGCCATGCCCGGCGAATACGACCCCAACGGGCAGTGCGTGGCGTTTGGCGACGTGTACCGCCAATACACCGAGATGTGCAAGACCACCGGCGTCACCGAGTGGAACTGGAACGGGTGGGGCGAGCGGAAGCTCAAGCCCCGTCCCGGCTTCGACCCGCTGTGGGCGGCCGGCGTGGGCTCGGCGGGTTTCCTGCACGGGCTCATCCGCAATGCCGCTCACGTGAAGCTCGCCAACCAGTCGCTGCTGGTGGGCAGGAGTTGGGGCATTACCGCCATTCGCGTGGACCCGGACGGAAACGAGCCGCCCGGCCTGCTGCCCACCGGGGTCACGACGATGTTGAGCGCCCGCAACCACGGCCGATGGCTGGTGCGGTCGGAGCTGGGGCAGGTGCCGACCGTCCCGGTGGACCTTCGCATCGGCTGGGCGACGCCGCCGGGAACCGTCGCCCTGCTGGACGCGGTGACCACGGCCGACGAGGGCAGGCTGTACCTGCACGTGATCAATCGCTCGTGGGACCGCGACCTGCCGTTGCGGGTCACGCTGAAGGGTCTGGGCACACCCCGGGCGGTTACGCGGTACGGATGGCAGGCACAGCCCCGAAACAGCACGCCGTTCATCCGCGACCTGACCGACCTGCTGGAGGGCGAGCCGGTGAAGGTGGACCCCACCGAGCCGACGCTCCACATTCCGGCCCGGTCGGTGAACGTCTACGTGTGGGACCTGAAACAGGCCGGCGGCGCATCGGGTTCGCTCGCCGGTGCCGGTTTGCGCGAGGCTACTCGCTGACGCGCTTGATATTCGCGCCCAGCCCGCGGAGCTTGGTCTCGATGCTGTCGTAGCCGCGGTCGATGTGGTAGACCCGCTGGACGGTGGTGGTACCCCGTGCCACCAGCCCCGCCAGCACCAGCGCCGCCGAGGCTCGCAGGTCGCTGGCCATCACCGGCGCGCCGATGAGCTTCTTGACGCCGGTGACGATCGCGGTGGGACCTTCCTTGCGGATATTGGCGCCCATCCGCAGCAGTTCCGCCACGTGCATGAAACGGTCGGGGAATATCTTTTCGGTAATCGCGCTGTTGCCGTCGGCAAGGCACAGCAGCGTCATGATCTGGGCCTGCAGGTCGGTGGGAAAACCGGGGTACGGATAGGTGGTGATGTCCACCGGTTCCAGCCGGCGGGCACTGGAGACCACCACCCCGCCGTCCTCGTGCTCGATGCCCACGCCGATGTCGCCCATCCGGTCGACGACTGCCAGCATGTGCTCGGTGTGCACGTTCCGCACTTTCACTTCGCCGTTGGTCAGCGCCGCGGCGATCATGAAGGTGCCGGCCTCGATGCGGTCGGCGATGACGGTGTGTTCGACGCCGCGGAGGCGGTCGACCCCGTCGATGACCACGCGGGGGGTGCCTGCCCCCTCGATGCGGGCGCCCATCTTCGTGAGGTAATCGGCAAGGTCGGCGATTTCCGGCTCGCACGCGGCCGACTCGATCACGGTGCGTCCGTCGGCGAGGCAGGCGGCCATCATGACGTTGGCGGTGCCCAGCACGGTCGAGCCGAAGGGCCCGCCCAGGAAGACGCTTGCCCCGTGCAGTTTTCGTGCGGATGCGACGATATCGCCGCCGTCGAGTTCGATCTCGGCCCCCAGGGCACGCAGCCCGCGAAGGTGCAGGTCGACCGGGCGGGAGCCGATGGCACACCCGCCGGGCATCGCAACCCTCGCCGAGCGGCGCTTGGCCAGCAGCGGACCCAGCACGCAGATGCTGGCGCGCATCTTGCGGACGCGGTCGTATTCGGCGTGCGAGCTGGATTCGTCCTGCACGGCGATACGCAGGGTGCCGTCGGAATCGCGGGTGGTGGGGGCGCCCAGGTCGCACAGCAGGTCGGCCATGGCACGGATATCGGCCAGGTCCGGCACGTCGCGGATAACCGAAGGCCCGTCGGCCAACAGTGCCGCTGCCATGATGGGAAGGGCTGCGTTCTTCGCCCCGCCAATGCGCACCTCGCCTCGCAGGCGGGTGCCGCCCTGGATCAGAAATCTGTCCATCTCACCGTGTCTCCGTCCCTGGACTCGCCGGTCGTCTCGGCCACGTCGGCCGACCTGCACCATACCGCGCCGCCTGCGGGCAATGCAATCGGCTGACCGCCACCAGTCGCCCCACGACGACCGGCTTCGGTGACAACCATTCTGCGGACCAGCCTGCAACACCAGCGGAACCGGGAGCGTTTCCCACCATTGCGTAAGATGTCGACTCTGCGTCCATGTTGCGAAGGCAGCGGAAGGGGTCCGCCGGCATTTTGCGCATAACCTGTTCTTATGTTGAATGTTAGGCAAGCCGTTGGCCGAAGCATTCGGTAGCGGACCGGTCCGGTAGCGGGCGGGGTTCCTGTCGTGTCCAGACGAGGTAGCTCGATGGTCTTCCTGCGGTTTGCGCTGGTGGGGGTATTCGTGGCGTTGGGCGGTGTGCTGGCGACGGCCGGCTACCGTCAGCACGCCATCGGGGGTGGTGCGGGGCAGGAGCCCCACCCCATCACGCTGCAGGAACTGGGCACCGGGCGCAAACCCCCGAGCAACTTCGTGCAGATCGGTCCACACCTGCGGCTATGCGACCAAGGGGTTCTGATCGAGGCGGATGAGGACCGCGAGCACGGGGAGGCTGTGTTCTACTACCCCTTGGCACCGGCGGACCAAGGCCCTGCCTCACCTGTCAGCACCGACGCCGATGCGGTCATTGCCGATCGCCTCATCGTCCTGGTGCGGCTGGACGTGGAGCAGTCGGCGCGTGAGCTTCCCGGCGGGCGTCAGCCGTCGGACTCCCTGGCAGGGCTGCTTTCCGGAGGGGCGGTGGACCTGCCGCCGCGCCATGTGTCGATGCTCCGCAGCCGGTTCCCCGCGGCCGAACTGGGCAACGTACGCGTGCTGCGGCAGAACCGCGCCCCCTGGCCGGCGTCCACGTGCGTGTGGGTGATGGTGGCCGGGGGCATCACGGCCGTTCTTCCGCTGGTGCTGCTGGGGGCGTTCATCCTCGCCCGCCGGTGAGAGCGGCCGCCATCGGCGAACCGCTTCCACTCACCCGGCAACATCCATCGCCGGTCTGTCTGCGTCAGTCCTGCCCGGGCTCGGCCGTCTTGTCGGGGCTTACCCCGGCGGCGGTAAGGATGCAGTTGCGCATCAGGCGGTAGGCGTCTTCGGGCATGTAACCGTCGATGTGGTCGAAGGGGTATCCCACCAGGCCGGCGGTGATGTCCCGGTCGGAGAAGATCACCCCCGGGCGGGAGTCGACCAGGATCGTCTTGAGTCGCGGGCTGCCCTGCTGGACGGTCGCCCGGCCGATGCGGCGGGTGCGGACGTCGGTGATGGCCATGCCCTTGCGACCCAGCACGGCCCCGCTGCCCAGCAGGTTCACGAACGGTTCGCCGAACGTCTCGGAGAGCTGTTTGCGGGCCGAGTCGCCGAAGGTTTCATTCCCGCCGGCTGCGTCGACGATGACCATTCCCCCGCCGGCCACGAAGGCCTTCAGGGCGGCCGACTCCTTCTCGCTGAGCTTCAGCGTGCCCAGCCCGGTCATCACGGCGACCTTCGCGTCGGAGTCGGCAAGTGCGTCGATGTCCATCGGCTCGGTGACATTCAGCTTGACCTTGCAGCGATTGCCCAGCATGCGGGCGAAGCGTTCGTACGCCAGCGGCTCGGGGTTCCATTGGGCGTTGTGCTTCAGCCGTGCGACGGCAACGGTGGCGACGGGCTCGAATCGCTCGGCTGTCGGCCAGGGACTGGTACCGCGGCGGCGGAACTCGCCTCGCCCGTTGACGTACATCGCGATATTGACGGCCGCCTCGAACTCGCTGCTTCGCGAGCGGGTACGGAAGAGTTGCCACGCCCGGGGCAGGTCGTGGTCGGTGTGGAACACCAGCGGCCGAACGCCGTTGCTGATCTCATGCAGTTTGGGTCGCCCCTTCAGGTCGTACTGGGACGAGTAGACCGGGTGGTCGGGCCCGCAGGGGGTCAGTTCGTACTTGGTGAACATCTTGGCGTAGACCTGGCGGATCCCCTCGCGGAAGCCCTTGCCGCTACATTCGGTGCAACTGAAGATCGTCCCGCCCTGAAGGACGAACGTCCGCAGCCGCGCGATCTGCTCGTCGGTAAATCTGGGGGCTTTGGAGCCGGAGATGTAGAGGATCGGCGCGTCGTGCCATTCGGTAACGGGCAGGTCGGCGTTGATGATCTGCCAGGCGACGTCGGTCTCGAAACGCCCCTGCATCCAGCGGGTGACGTTGGCCATGTCGCGCGGGCGGTTGTTCCAGTCGCCCTCGAATTCGAGTTTGTTGAACAGCACCGGCCTTCTGCCGCGGACGAGGAACAGCAGGGCATAGGAGGTCTGGGCGGTGGGTCCCCCGCCGTATTTACCGCCGGACCACGAGCCGTCGCGGTCCTGGCGGGAGAGCAGTTCGGAGGTGCCCAGCTTGTACCAGTCGTGTTTGGCGAAGTACTTGTACCCGGTCGCCAGGGCGACGCGTTCCAGCCCGTACAGCGTGTAGTAGAACCACTGCTTGAGTTCGAGCATCTCCTTGAAGTTCTTCTCCACCCAGTCCAGGCCCCTGGAGATCTGGGGAATCTCGGCGTTGCCGCGGCAGGCGAGGAAACGGCTGGCGTAGAGGTTGTCCACGCAGACGTACAGGCTCGCCAGGCCCGCCAGGGTCATCGCCATGTAGGACTCCTTCCGCGTCTTGGGGCTGTAGCCCCAGCCGCCGTCGGCATTCTGGGTCCTGAGCCAGTATTCCATGCTGACCTTCCAGAAGCCCGAGGGCACCTCCACGCCCCAGCGGGAACCCGCCCAGACGCCCAGCAGCGCGTACTGGGAGTTGGACTGGTCCGGGCCGCCGGCGAAGCTCGCCAGTTCCTTGTCGCGTGCGGGTCGTCCCTTGCAGAAGTAGGAGTAGCCGCCGGTGTCTTTGTGGAACGAGTGCCAGATGACCGACACGTCTTTCATCAGTGGACGGAGGAAGGTGTTCCTGTCGTACCTCATCGCCGCGGCGTAGGCGCTGGCGCGGAAGGCGTAGCAGTAGGTGTTCTCGGTCTCGGTCTTGGAGAGGAACGCCAGCGCCTTCTTCACCTTGGGGTGGGTGGGCTTCACCCCCGCCTCCAGCAGCGCATAGGTGCAGATCGCGGTCGGTCCGACGGGGTAGGCGTAGTTGTTGGTGTTCTTCTTGGCCCAACTGCCGTCATCCTGTTGGGTTTTCAGAAGGTAGCTCACGCCCCGATCGATCGCCTTCTGGACGTCGGCGTCGGTGAAGTCCTTACGGTCGCGGGTTTGGGTGTTCTTCCCGGGCAGCATGCCGGGCTTTCCTGCCGCGGCCGCGCTCAGCGACACCGCCATCAAAGCCACAATCGTCCATGCCGGGGTGGGTTTCCTGCGATTGCTCATGGGTTGCGTTTCCTCAAAGGGTGCTGCGATTGTGAACACATTACGATTCGTCGCCGAATATCTTTCCCTCGGCGGCGGGGGCCTTTTCGTCGGGCGAATCAAGCTCGGATCCGGCGGCGTACAGCACGATGTTCCGCATCAGGCGTACGGCGTCCTCGGGCATGTACCCGTCGATGTTGTCGTGGGTGATGCCCAGCAGACCGGCCGTCATGTCCTTGTCGGAGAAGATCACGGCCGCCCGGCGGCCGGCGTAGGCGACCTTCAGGTCGGGGTTGTCCTTGCGGATGGCTTTGCCCTTGCCCCGTCGGTAGCGCACCTGGTCGATCTCCATTTTCTCACGGCGGTAGAGGGGATGCGTGGCGGGCAGGTCCATCAGCGAGGGCACCCGCATCATCCCGGCGATGGCCTTCTCGGCCGAGTCGGCGAACGCTTCGTTTCCGCCGCACGCCTCGACGATGAGCGTCCCTCCGCCCAAGAGGAACTTCTGCAGGGCGGTCTTCTGGGCAAGGGTCAGCTTGAGGCGGCCGGTTCCGCTCAGGACCGCCACCTTCGCCTCCGACTCGCCCAACTGGCCCATCGCCATGGGTTCGGAGACGTCCAGCTTGACCTGCAGGCGGTTGCCCATCAGCCGTGCCATGCGAGCCCACGCCAGCGGCTCGGGGTCGTAGTGGGCGTTGTGCTTGAGGCGGGCGATCTTCACCGTCGCAACCGGGCGGAATTTCTGCTCTTTCGGCCAGGGGCTGGTGCCTCGCGGGCGGAAGCCGTCTTTCCCGCAGATGTAGAAAGGCACGTTGGCGGCCGCCTCGAAAATATGGGTCTTCGTCCGGTGGCGGTACTGCTGCCAGTCGAAGGGCAGGTCCTGGTCGGAATGCACCACCAGCGGGCGGACGCCGTTGTGGATCTCGTGGAACCTGATCCGTCCGCGGAGGTCGAACTGGGTGTTCTGGATGGGATGGTCGTCGGGGCAGGGCGTCAGTTCGTAGTCCGGGAACAGCTTGCGGTAGACCTTGCGGATGCCCTCGCTGAAGCCTTCGCCGTTGCATTCGGTGATGGAATACAGCGTGCCGCCCTCGTGGACGAACTGGCGGAGCTTGTCGAGCTGTTTGTCGGAGAACTTCGGCTCGCGCGAGCCGGTCAGCAGCAGCACCGGCGCGTCATGCCATTCCGAAACCGGCACCTTGAGGTTGATGATCTGCCAGTTGATCTCGGTCTCGAACTTGCGGGTCATCCAGTGACAGGCGTTGGCGACGGCGCGGGGGCGGTTGTTCCAGTCGCAGTCGTACTCCAGCTTGTTCATGAGTACCGGCTGGCGGCCGCGCAGAAGAAACAGCACGGCGTAGGCGGTCGCCCCGAGGTTCTGTCCGTCGGCCCAGCCGCCCGGCCAGAAGCCCTTCTTGTTCTGCATGCGGAGCAGGTAGCTGGCGCCGGCCTTGTACCAGTCGCTCTTGCCGAAATACTTGTATCCGCTGGCGAGCCCGACCCGCTCGATCCCGTAGAGGTAGTAGTTGTTGAGTCCGTGAACGTTTCCGACCATGACCCCGCCGCGTCCTTTCTTGGGCGGCTTCATCGACTCGTCGAAATGTTTCTCGATCCACTTGAGCCCGTTGTTGATGCGGGTCATCTCCAGCCCGGTATCACAGCGAAGGAACTTGTTGTAGTACAGGTTGTCGGCACAGACGAACAGCGTCGCCACCCCGGCGGCGGTCATTGCCGGGTAGGGCTTCTGGCGGCCGTAGCTGGAATACCCCCAGCCGCCGTCCTTGGACTGGCAGTCCGACCAGTGCTCTTCGACGGCCTTCCAGTACTTGCTGGGCACCTCCACGTTTCCGCGGACGCCGGCCCACACACCCAGCACGCCGTACTGGGCGTTGGAGTTGTCGCCCCGGCGGAAGCGTCGCCGACGGTTGGGGTTCTGCTTGCGGAGTTTGCGGCGGGCCTCGATCATGCGTTGGTAGCGTTCCTTGACCTTGCGCGGGGCGTCCTTCAGGGCGTAGCGGGACTGGTAGGTGTAGCTGCCGCTGAGATCGCTCTTGACGAGGATATCCACGTCCTTCTGCAGATGCTTGCGGTAGGAGTCGTCTCCGCGCATCGCCAGCAGCCACACGTTGGCCCGCAGGGCGATGTCGTAGGTGCGGTCGGTCCAGGTTTCTTCGAGGTACTTGAGGGTCTTCTTGACCCGCTCGTCCTGCACGCTGGCTCCGCTTTCCAGCAGCGCGTACATGGCGATGGCGGTCCTGCCGACCGCGTAATGCCCGGTCAGCCGGATGCCGCCCCGATTGCGGCGAGGGGCGACCTCGCTGAAACTGCCGTCGTCGTTCTGGTGCTCCCAAAGCCAACGAACCCCCTTGCCGATGGCTTCCTCGACGGCCTCGTCGGAGAAACCCTTGTAGGCGCGGGCGGCGCGGAAATCCTGCCGGGCGGCCGACGCGGACGGAACGAGGGCGCAGACAAGCATCAGGGTCAGCGCAACGGTGAGGGGCACCCAGACGGTGCCGTAGGCGTGCTTGGTCATGTCGTCACCACGAAAGAGACATCCCTCGACCCGCCGCGCGGAACACCTTCGACGGACCGGCCGGGAGAGTTACTGCCTATGCACTGTATTCATGTATGAACGCGTAAGATCAGGTCTCCAGTATAGCCGGGAGAGTGCTATTCCGCTACCCGCATATGCGCGATTCGGCAAGTCTGCGAAGTCAGCCGCCCCTCCGCTGAAGACCCCCGGGGCAGCCGGATAAACCAACGGGTTTTCGTTGTGCTCGCGCGGGCGGCCCGGCATCGGTACGGCTCAATCATAGCGAAACGGGCGACCCGAGGAGGTACAGGCCGCCCGCTTCATGAAGCGATAACAGTCGCCCGTCGGGCACGCCCCACGGCGGATCCTTTCGACAGGCTGGGAACTACCGCCTGCGCTTCGGCAGCACGCCCGGGCCGCCCAGCGCCAGCAGGCTCATCGTCGCCGGTTCGTGGACGGGGGTCACGTCGGCGTACGTTTCGCCGAAGCGGAGTTCGTCGACGGTCACCGACTGCGGCACGCCGTCCGAGCCGCTGGAGCTGTTGTTGAATGCTTCGTGGATGAAGAATCGCTCGAAGCCAATGCCGCTGTTGCCGGTCACCAGAGCGTACATGCCACTTTCGCTCCAGTCGGCCTGGCCGGGGTCGGCCGCCGTGGGGGTCGGGGTTCAGCCACAGTTCGACCGTGTCCGGGCTATCGGTCGCCCGAACCACGATGAGGTTGTCTCCACCAGACAGGGTAAGTGCCGCCGGCAGACCACGGTGTAGCTACAGCCAACCCGCCGCCTGAACAACCCCCAGCACAATCAGCAGCCCGCCGGAAACCAACTCGGCCGGGCGCTCCCAATGGCGCCGGGAGACGTCCCCCAGACGCAGGCCGACCATGGAAAACGCCACCGAGAAGACCGCAATCGTGATCGCCAGCGTCAGCGGGTCGAACCTGCGAAGCCCGAGACTGAAGCCGATGACCAGGTTGTCCACGCTCAGACCGGCCCCCAAGGCTATGACCCCGCCCCAGGTCGCGAGTTTCTGACCGAACTGCTCGTCGCGAAGCTGCTGGCGGACGGCCGTGACGACCGTCGCGACCCCCACGCCCACCAGCAGCGCGGCACTGAACCACTGGGCCCAATGCACCAGGCGCACGCTCAGCAGCCGACCCAGAAGAATCCCCACCAGCGGCACCAGGAACTCGAAGGAGCCGAAGGTCACCGCCACCCGCCGCCAACGGCCCGCTTGCCCCAGCGCTCCCAGCGCAAGAGAAGCGGCGAGGTTGTTGGAACCGATCACCACGCCCAGAATGCACAGTTGCAGCAACGCCATGGGCCGACACTCCCGGAAACACGGCAGGATACCATGCGCATTCTAGAGAGGTCGAGCGCCCGGGTTCGTCATTCGTCAGCAGTCCGATTGTGCCCCTCGCCCGATGTGGCCGCCGCAGGTTACGGCGCGGCGTAATGGTCGGCCAACTCGTCGAAAGTCCAGCCGGGCAGGTCGATGGGGACATCGTTCTTCGGCGGGCGCGAGGCGATCTGCTCCAGCGTGGCATCCCAGCTTTGCACCCCGGAGATGCTGTCGGGGGCCGAGAGGTTCTGCCCGCCCACCGCGCAGGCGACTCGCATGGCGTCGTCCAGCGAGAGCCCTTTGAGGAAGGATGTCAGGAACCCGGCGATCGCGCAGTCCCCGGCACCGGTGGCCGAGACGATCTGCTCGACCCGGTAACTGGGCTCCAGCAGTTCCCTCTCGGCCCAGGTGGACAGATCGTCCGGGCGGCCGCGTCCGCTTGCGGCAAGCCGGTCGGCATCGGCCGCCTTCACGTACAGCCCGAGGTACCCGCACTTGATGAGCACGACCGCGGCCCCGGCGTCGATGCACCACTGCCCCAGCCGTCGGAGGACGTCGGCGGAAATCAGCCCCAGCAGTTCCTGCTCGCCGGCTTGGTCGGCCAGGGCGTCGAACGTGTCCCGCTCGATGGTCAGCAGCAGTTCCTCCACGCTGGGGGTGAAGATGTCCACGTGCGGAAGCGTGCGGGAGAGGATTCCCCGCCAGTCCACCGCGGCCGCGGGCCCGGAAGGGTCGGGGTAAGCCATGTCCAGGCTCGTGGTCGCCCCGGCGTTTCGGGCGGCCTGGAATATCTTCACCAGTTCGGCCCCGTCGTCGGCGTAGGTTTTCGCCATCAGCGGCGGGTATCCGAAGTGCATCAGGCGCGATCGGCTCACGGTGTCGCGGTCGATGTCGTCGGCGGTGAAGGTGTCGTTGGCGCCGGGGCAGTGCAGGAAGATGCGGTCGATCCCCGGAGGGTTGACCACGACGGTGTAACTCGTTGGCTCTCCGGGCACTACCTGCATGCCGGCCTCGGTGCCGGGGGCCTCGTCCCGGATCGCCTCCATCAGCGCCCGCCCCCACATGTCGTCGCCGCATTTGCCCATGAGTTGCACGGTATTGCCCAGCCGTCGCAGCGGGAACCCGGTGTTGGACACCGGCCCGCCAGTGGAGACCGTCGCCGGTCCGATCTGCACGAGTGAGCCGGGGCGGAAGATCTCCGAGACGGTCTTTCCGCCGGTGTGGAAGGTGGGGGTCACGTCCAGGCAGATATGCCCGGCGACGACGCAATCGATTGTGTGGACCATGGTTGCAGCTCCTGGGGCGGCGGGGAAACGCCGGCGGTTTGCCTGCCCGTGACACCGACGATACCACCCCCGCCGGCGGGTGTCAATCGCCGGAGAATCCCCCGCAAGGGCCTCCCTGCCCGCACCCCAGCCAAGCGGCCCGGATTTCCTGCATATCGCTAAGAATCGCGGCTCGATAGCGTTAGCATCCCTTGGCGAAGAGCAACCGGCCTCGCCGATTGACACCCCCCTCGCCGACGAATAGGATGCCACGCCGGGTCAAGAATCAACATTCCGCCTCCGGGCAGTGCGATATCGGCTGTTTTCCAGCCGTGGCAACCTCCGGCTTCGGCGCTGCGGCGCTGGTCGGAGGTTTTTATACGGCCGTCCGGGGTCGCCCCACAATGGGAGTGGCTTGGCAAGCCGGTCTGAAATCGGTATTCTCTGAGACCATGAGTAGACGTCTGCAAGGCATCCTGTTCGATCTGGGCGACACCATCCTGAACTTCGGGAAGGTCGACGTCCACATGCTCTTCGAGGCCGGTGCCCGCCGGGCGCACGACTACCTGAAGGAGATCGGGCAACCGGTTCCGTCGCTGGCGAGGTTCCATCGCCGCCAGTTCTGGGCGATCCGCTGGAGCTACTTCATCAGCCATTTCACCCGACGGGAGTTCAACTCGCTGGACCTCATGACGCAGATCAGCCACAAGATGGGACAGGACCTCACCCGGGAGCAGGCCGAGGAGCTGGCGTGGAAGTGGTACGAGCCACTCTCAGAGCATGCGACGGTGGAGCCCGGCACCCGGGATATGATGCAGGCCATACTTGAAAAAGGACTTACGGTTGGAATCGTGTCCAACACGTTTCTGCCCGGCTCGGTGCTCGACCGTCACCTCGCCCAAGAGAACCTGCTGGAGTTCTTCCCGCTGCGGGTCTACAGTTGCGACGTCGGCTACCGCAAGCCCAGCCGCCGGATCTTCCGCAAGGCCCTGCGGGAAGCGAAGCTCGATGCCGGGTGTACCTTCTTCGTGGGCGACTCGCTGCGGGCCGACGTGGAGGGGTCGTTCCGGGCAGGAATGATACCGGTGTGGAAGGCCTCCACCGACCGGGACATGGCACCGCCAGCACACGCGCGCCACGTGATTACAGAACTTACGCAGCTCAATGATCTTGTGGAAGAGTACCTGCCCGGCTGAGACGGACAGAAACGAAACCCCGGTCCTTGCACGGCCGGCTGCGGCGCCTCTCGACGCCGGGCTCAGATCAGGATGCAGGCGGCGACAATCATACCGATAGCGCCGGCCGTGAACACCAGCACCTCGGTCAGACTCGCCAGAATACCATACGCAGTTTGCATCGGATGTGTCCTTCCAGTTGCATCAGACACTCAGGCTATCGGCAAGTTGGGCGAGGCTGCTTTAGGCAATCCTGCCCCACGCATGAAGCCGTAACCCGCTGCGATACAGGGTCTTACACGCAGACTTCGGAGATAGCTTCCAACCCCAATATCTGGCGTGGCGGATCGGTCGGCAAACCCACATATTGGGTCTGAAGCGGTGTTCGCCCGTCCTACCCGTGCAGGAAACCTGCAAAAATCCGATCCGCTGCGCATTTCTTCGCTCGCCATGGGGCGGGACTGGCGAAGAGGCACCCAAATCGTACGCTTCGGGGGCTGCTTGGACTGCCAAGGGGGAACCGGCCGACACCGGGTCATCGGGCTGCCGATCATCGTGCTGGGTGGCGTACGCGAGTCCACACCCCCCTACCAGCCCTCGGTGGCTCCGCCTCAGCAGGCATCGCTTGCTGCTACCCCGCCCCCGATGATGCCCAACATCGCCACGGCCGACTGGGACCAGGGCGGGCTTCCCCCGGTAGAGACGGCGGTCCCCCGCCGGGCGGCAACTTCCACCGGTGGCGGGATCAACTTCGGCGAAGACGTGCAACGCCTACCGCCGGCGAAAACGCAACGGCCGACTTGCCGAGGTAAACCTGCCATTGCAGTGCGCACACAAACGGGCGGCCCTGAGGGGGGTCGCCCGTCTGCACCTGTTTCCACTAGGTGGTCATTTCCACCTGGCCGAATAGTGGGCTCTGCACCGCGCAGAGCCCGCGGAAAGCGTAGGGAGAATCGGGAAGACGCTGGCAATTCGTCCTGCCCGTTCCGTGTATACTGTAGGCGCGGGCAAGCCGGAACGAATGGATTTTTTGTCGACGAAGCAGCGTGTTTTCGGCCGGCGTTTCGCAAGTCGCGACAGTTCAAGAAGAAGCAGAAACCCCTCCCCGGCAGACTTTTTACCCCCCCTGCCTGGAGGGCGAGCCCTGCGGTGTCCACCTGCAAGGAGGTCCGGTTCCCCCAGACCTCAGCGACTGCAGATGCGGGTGTATTCCTCGTTGCAGAAGCGATCGGTCATGCCGGCGATGTAGTCGCAGATCACGCGATGTAACCCATCTTCGTTACTGCGCTTCTGATAGCGATGCGGCAGAAGTTCCGGCCGCGACAGGTACGCCGCGAACAGTTCCCGGATGACCTGTCCGGCCCGCTCGTCCTGGCGGATGTTCCCTTCCGAGGTGTAAACGTTCCGCAGCAGGTAGTCCTGCATCTCGCTGAGGTTCTCGCGCATGTGCGACGAAAACGTTACGCACTTGTGACCGGCCTGGCGGGCGGCGCGGGGGCTGTCGACGTTCAGCGCTTCCATGTGCTGGGCGGTGGTGACGATCAGGTCGTCGGCAAGCATCGCCAGTACCTCCTTGCAGCAGCGGATCTCCTTGTGGATCGGCCGAGCCTGACCCCAGCGTGCCTCCACCCGGCACATCGCCTCCCGCCACAGCGACAACCCCGCCAGCGACTCCGCCGTCACGAGGCGCATCTGCAGGGCGTCGTCCAGGTCGGCCGCGGTGTAGGCGATTTCGTCGGCCAGGTCGACCAGTTGCCCCTCCAGCGGTGCCATCTGCGTGGTGTCGAAGTCCTCGCAGACCGGCGTGTCGTAGCGGGTTTCGTGCTTGGCGATGCACTCGCGGACGGCCATGGTCAGGTTCAGCCCGCGGAAGTCGGGGTAGGGGTGTTCGAGGTAGTCGACAATCCGCAGCGACTGGCGGTTGTGCTCGAAGCAGCCGTGGTCGGCCATCAGGTCTGCCAGGGCCTGCTCGCCGGCGTGTCCGAAGGGCGGGTGCCCCAGGTCGTGTGCGAGCGCGACGGCCTCGGCGAGGTCCTCGTTGAGCCGCATCGCCCTGGACAGGTCGCGGGCGATCTGCGCCACCTCCAGCGTGTGGGTGAGGCGCGTGCGGAAGTGGTCGCAGGTGTGGGGCACGAAGACCTGTGTCTTGAAGTCCAACCGGCGGAAGGCGCTGCAGTGCATCACCCGGTCGCGGTCGCGCTGGAAGCAGGTGCGGTAGGCGTGGGGCTGCTCGGGGGTGCGACGCCCGCCGCTGTCGCGCTCGCGGACGGCGGCCGACGACAGCCTTGCGTCCTGGGCGGTCTCGAACAGTTCTCGCGGAGATGGGGTATCGGAAGTCATGGGCTCAACTTGGGCAGGTCCAGCTCGCAGGCCGCCAGCCGGAGTCTCTGTAGAATCTTATCCAGCGCCTCGGGGATCACGCGGACCTTTCCGAACACGGGCATGAAGTTGGTGTCCCCGCCCCAGCGGGGCACAATGTGCAGGTGGAGGTGTCCGGGCAGCCCCGCCCCGGCGCATCGGCCGATGTTGATGCCCACGTTGTAGCCCTCGGCACCCAGGGCCCTATCGAGGGCGGCCTGCAGGTCGCGGGTCATCTCCATCATCTCCTGCATGGTCGCCCCGTCCAGGGACGCCAGCGAAGATACGTGCTCCAGCGGGCTGATGAGGCTGTGCCCGCCGGTATAGGGGAAGCGGTTCATCACCGCAAAGCACCGCGGACCGCGCCAGATGACGAGGTTCTCGTCGTCGTTCCCAGGCTCGTCGCGATAGCGACAGAGAAAACAGCCCCCGTCCTTCTCGATGCCGTCGGGAAGCGAGCGGATGTAATCCATCCGCCAGGGTGCCCACAGATTGGAATTCCGCTCGGTGGAAAATGGGTCGTGGTCAGTCATCTCCCGCCATCATACCGGCCGCCCGCAGGCAACACAATGCAGCGTGGTTGGTTGCCCCGGCCTGCCGACCGACACACCCCCTCGGGCCACTGCGCTCAGGCGTCGTCTGCCAACGCCTGGAGTATCTTCTGGTTGGCGGCGGGGAAGGCGTAGCGGTTCAGGTCCGCGGGGCGGACCCAGCGGACTGCATCGCACTGGAGGGCTTGGGGTTCCCCGGCCAGCCAGCGGGCCCGGAAGGCGTGCAGCGTGATGCGGAAGTGTGAGTAGGCGTGTTTGACGACGGTGATCTCGCCGCCAACTTCGATATCGATGCCGGTCTCCTCGCGGGTTTCGCGCCGGGCGGTGTCGGTGAGTGTTTCGCCGGCCTCGCGCTTGCCGCCGGGGAATTCCCAGAGTCCGCCCAGCAACCCCTCGGGCCTGCGGCGGGCAATGAGCACGCGATCGTCCTTGTACACCACCGCGGCCGCGATTTCGTAGTGCGGCGTCTGCCTGGAGGGGGTTTTGCGCGGAAGCTGGTGGGTACGGTGCTGCCGGCGGGCGTCGCACAGGCGTCGCAGCGGGCACCGGGGGCACAGCGGCTCGCGCGGCACACACACGGTGGCTCCGAGGTCCATCATCGCCTGGTTCAGTTCGCCGGCGCGGCCGACGGGGATCAGCCTGCGGGCAATCTTCCACAGGGCCTCGCGCGTGGTCGCCCGGGCGGGGTCGGCGTCGATGGCGAACACCCGGCACAGCACCCGCACCACGTTTCCGTCCAGCACCGGCTCGTCGAGCCCGAAGGCGATGGAGGCGATCGCCCCGGCGGTATACCGCCCGATGCCCGGCAGCGTCCGCAGGTCGGCAGGCTCACGCGGCAGGCGGCTATCGTAGCGGTCACACACCTGCCCGGCCGCGGCGTGCAGGTTGCGGGCGCGGGTGTAGTAGCCCAGCCCCTCCCAGTGCTTGAGCACGTCGTTCGGCGGGGCCTCGGCAAGATCGGCGACGGTGGGAAACCGCTGCATCCATCGATTGAAGTAGGGAATCACCGTCGCCACGCGGGTCTGCTGGAGCATGATCTCCGAGACCCATACGGCGTAGGGATCGTGGGTGCGGCGCCACGGCAGGTCGCGCTGGTGCTCGGCGTACCAGGTCACCAGGGCATTTCGGACGCGCCGCAGCCGCCCGGGCGAGGGATCCGGGATGTCGGGACTCGGCTGGGGCATCCTGTGGTTTTCCGGTGTGGGCGAGGGGCGAGGGGCCCGGGGGCTATTCGGCCGCGGGGCGGTGGCGGTAGTCCTCGATCAGCACGGGCACCTGGTCGGGGGTCACCTTCCCGTGGACCTGTTCGTTGATCATCACCACCGGGGCCAGCCCGCAGGTTCCCACGCAGCGCGATTCTTCCAGAGAGAACATCCCGTCGGTGGTGGTCTCACCGAAGGCAATGCCCAGTTCGTCCTGGAACTTCTCGACCACTTCCTGGGCACCCTTCACGTAGCAGGCGGTGCCCATGCACACGCTGATGATGAACCGCCCGCGCTGGGTCAGCCGGAAGAAGTGATAGAACGTCGCCACGCCGCTGACCGTGGCGGCCGGCACCTGCAGAAGCTGGGCGACGGCGTCGAGTTTCTCGGGCGCGAGGTAGCCGAAGTGCGCCTGCACCTTGTGCAGCACGCTGATGAGCTGGCTTTCGGAATGCTCTTTCCAGCAGCATTCCTCGATGAACTTGACGATATCCTCGGGCAGTTCGGCCTTGGCGGCGGCCATAACGTCGGGTCGGTTGTCGGTCGGGCTCTGGGGTTTCATCGGATCCCTCGGGGGGTTCGTGGGTGGTACTCGGTGTGCAGAAGCTTGTGGGCCTTGGGCCCGCCGATTTCGCCGAGGAAACGGCTGTAGATTTCGGTAATCGCGGGGTTCTCGTGCGAGCGGCGAAGCTGCTTGCCGCCGTCGATGCTGTACAGTGCCGACGCCCGCAGGCGAAGCAACTCCGGATCCAGCACGTCGAAGCCCTTGGGCGGATAGGGCTGCCCGCCCCCGCCGATGCACCCGCCCGGGCAGGCCATCACCTCGATGATGTGGAACTCCTTGCTGCCGTCCACCACCTGGTCCAGCACGGTCTTGGCGTTGTTGAGCCCGTTGGCGACGGCCACGTGCAGCGTCTTGTCGCCGAGTTTCACGTCGGCTTCCCGCAGGCCTTCCACCGCGCGGACCTCGGTAAACTCGAGCTGGTCGCGCTTGCCGGTGACCTTCTCCGAGGCCGTCCGCAGCGAGGCTTCCATGACGCCGCCGGTGGTTCCGAAGATGTCGGCCGCCCCGGTCGAAAGCCCCAGCGGGCGGTCGAACTCGCCGTCGGGGAGGGAGACGAAGTCGATCCCATAGCACTTGATCATGAAGATCAGCTCGCGGGTGGTCAGCACCGCGTCGGTGTAGGGCGCGCCGTTTTCCATGGCGTGCTCGGGGCGGTGGATCTCGAACTTCTTGGCCACGCACGGCATGACGCCGACGACGTAGATCTTCGCCGGGTCGATCCCCGTCTGCTCGGCGTAGAAAGTCTTGATGAGCGTGGAGGTCATCGACATCGGGCTCTTGCAACTCGATGCGTTGGGAATCAGGGCCGGGTAGAACTTCTCCAGGAAGTTGATCCAACCGGGAGAGCAACTGGTGAACATCGGCAGCGGGCCCTGCCCTTCCAGCCGTCGCAGAAGCTCGGCCGACTCTTCCACGATGGTCAGGTCGGCGCCGAAGTTGGTGTCGAACACCGCATCGAACCCCAGCCTTCGCAGGGCGGTGATCATCCGCCCGGTCTCGGGGGTACCGGGGTCGATCCCGAACCCTTCGCCCACGGCCGCCCGGATGGACGGCGCCGTCTGGGCGACCACGTGCATCTCCGGATCGGCCAGGGCATTCCAGACGTCCTCGGTGTGCTTCTGCTCCAGGAACGCGGCGGTGGGGCAGACGTTGATGCACTGTCCGCACTGGATGCAGACGGAGTTGTCCATCTCGGCCTCGTGGGCGGGCGAGACGAAGGTGCCGAACCCGCGTCCCTGCTGGGAGAGGTTCGTGACGCCCTGGATCTCGTCGCACACGCGAACGCATCGGCCGCAGAGAACGCACTTGTTGGGGTCGCGGATCACCGAACGGCTGGAGGTCTCGATGACGAACTCTTCGCGTTTGCCCTCGAAGAGTCGTTCGCGGACGCCGTGGGAGTAGGCGAGGTTCTGCAGTTCGCAGTGTCCGTCGCGTTCGCAGGTCTGGCAGTCCTTGGTGTGGTTGTCCAGCAGCAGCTCGATGATATCGCGCCGCGCCTCGCGGATCTCCGGCGAGTTGGTCTGTACTTCCATGCCTTCCCACACGTTCACGCTGCAGGAAGCCATGAAGAAGCCCATGCCCTTGACGTCCACAATGCAGACGCGGCAGGAGCCTGCCAGGCTCAGGTCGGGATGGTAGCACAGACGCGGGATGTGGACCCCGAGCGTCTCGGCCGCCTCCATGATCGTGGTGCCCTCGGGCACGCTGATCTCCACGCCGTCGATGGTCAGGTTGATCTGTTTCTTCTCAGCCATGTGTTCTCGTTTGCTTTGGCGTCCGCCGGGGGCGGGTTGGTTGCGTCCGCTACGGGTCTGCGGGGGCGACTAGAGCTTGTTGACCGCGTCGAACCGGCAGACCTGGAAGCACTTGCCGCATTTGATGCAGCGGGACTGGTCGATCTCGTGAAGTTGCTTGGGCTTGCCGTGGATGCACGAGACGGGGCAGTTGCGGGCACAGGCGGTGCACCCGACGCACTTGTCGGGGTCGATCTCGAACCGCACCAGCGCCGTGCACTTGTGGGCGGGGCAGGTCTTGTCGACCACGTGGGCCTCGTACTCGTCGCGGAAGTGCTCCATCGTGCTGAGCACCGGGTTGGGGGCGGCCCGTCCCAGCCCGCACAGCGACGCCTGACGCACCAGCCGGGCGAGCCGGTCGAGCTTCACCAGGTCTTCAGGGGTCGCCAGCCCGTGGGTGATCTTGTCGAGAATCTCCAGCATCCGCGTGGTTCCCTCGCGGCAGGGGGTGCACTTGCCGCAGCTCTCGGCCTGGCTGAAGGTAATGAAGAACTTGGCGATGTCGACCATGCAGTCGCTCTCGTCCATCACGATCATGCCGCCGGAGCCCATAATCGAGCCGGCCTCGGTGAGCGTGTCGAAGTCGACGGGGGTGTCCAGCCACTTGGCGGGGATGCATCCGCCGGCCGGTCCACCGGTCTGGATCGCCTTGAGCTTCTTGCCGCCCGGCACGCCGCCGCCGATGTCGAAGACGATCTCCCGCAGCGTGGTGCCCATGGGCACCTCCACCAGCCCGGTGTGCTCCACCTTGCCGGCCAGGGCGAACACCTTCGTGCCGCCGGACTTCTCGGTGCCGATCTGCGAGAACCACTCGGCCCCGTAGTACAGCAGCACCGGGATGTTCGCCCACGTCTCCACATTGTTGATGACCGTGGGCTTACCCCACAGCCCGCTCTGGGTCGGGTACGGGGGGCGGATGCGCGGCTGACCGCGCTTGCCCTCGATCGAATGGATCAGCGAGGTCTCCTCGCCGCAGACGAACGCCCCGGCCCCGAGACGGATCTCCAGGTCGAAATCGAAGCCCGAATCCAGGATGTTCTCGCCCAGCAGGCCTTTCCGGCGTGCCTGGACGATGGCGTTCTCTACGCGGCGGATGGCCATGGGGTACTCGGCGCGGATATACAGGAACCCGCGAGTGGCACCCACCGCGTACCCGCCGATGATCATGCCCTCGATGATGCTGAACGGGTCGCCCTCGAGCATGCTGCGGTCCATGAACGCCCCGGGGTCGCCCTCGTCGGCGTTGCAGATCACGAACTTCTCGTCGGCGTCCTGCTCGGCGGCGTTGGCCCACTTCAGCCCGGTGGGGAACCCTCCGCCCCCGCGACCGCGGACCTTGGAGGCGGTGACTTCGTCGATGATCCACTTCTGATCGCCGCGGTCCAGCACCTGGGCGAGCGCCTCGAAGCCGTTGTAGTGGATGTACTCGTGGATGTTCTCGGGGTCGATGATGCCGCTGTTCCGCAGGGCGATGCGGCTTTGCTGGTTGAAGAACGCCACGTCGCCGTAGAGGTTGAAGAACCGCTGGCTCATGGGGCGGTCGGCCACGCGGAGATGCTCCACGAACTGCCCCTTCTTGACGTGGGTTTCGACGATCTCCTCGACGTCCTCGGGCGTTTCGATGCGATACATCACCATGCTCGGGCGGATCAGCACGTGCGTGGCGTTGCCGTGATCGACGTCCTGGCAGAGCCCGAAGCAGTTGGCCCGCAGCACGTTGATGCGGGAGAGGTCCACCCCCGCCTCCAGGAGCTTCTCCTTGAACAGAGCGTCGAGCCCCTTGGTGAAGCCCCGCCCGCAGCGGGAGCCCGAGCACATCAGCAGTTCGTAGGTGTTGAGCCTCTCGGCGTGGGAGTCGAGCATCTGGTCGAAGACCGGCTCGTCGTGCACGATGTGGGAGGTGAAAATCTTGTGTACGAGTTCGCGGTCGACCCGCTGATATTTCACGGGCATCTCGCCGGGCTTGAGAATGCCGACAATCGGCTCGCACGAGCAACGGCCAGTACAGCCGGTGCGGCGCAGGACAATGTCGTCCCGCCCGGAGGCGGCCACGTGCTTCTGGAACTCCTGGAAGATGTCCTCGGCGCCGGCCGCGTTTTCGCAGGTGGCCGACCCGACCTGGATGCGGATCTTCCCGGTCTCGTTCTTCTGGCGTCGCTCCTGCTCGGCCTCGAAGAACAGTTTCTGGTACGCTTCGGTGATCTTGCTCATGTCTGTCCTGGCAAGGGGTCTGCCCCGCGGGCGGATAGGGTCGCCGGGGTGGCGCCGCCCGCAACGGGACTGAAAAACCAAACCCCGGCGCGGGGAGCTTTCCTGTCCGCCGGCCGGGTTGCAGTATCTTAGCCCCCCTCCCCGCCAACCACCAAACCGAAATGGGAGATTTCGCGAAACGCCACCGGGTCGCCTTGGCGTTCAGCGCTGTCGGGCTCGATCCAGAGAAAGCAGCGCGAAGTGCACGACAAGCGCCGTCATCGTCATGGCTTGGTCCATTACACCCTTCGCCCGCCGCACCGGCAGATCGTCCTGCCCCGGCATTGTCACGTCTCCTCACCTACGACCCGTGGCGCGGCGCGACCTTCTGAAGGAGGGCCGCCTGTTCCGGGGGTTCCGCTTCGCTCCACCCCCGGCTATCCTCTGCCGGCCCTCCGGGCCTCAGTCTGCAGACGACGCAAGGAAGGCAAGATGACGAACGGCTCTGCGGCGGGCAGCAAAGCTGCACCGCCCTACCGAAGCATTCCACCGACATTGAGACAGCACGGGCGTCGGAGACGCCCGTGGCGCCAGGCGATAGGGCGGAAATCTGTTGAACCGCGGCGGGTTCCCCCGCATCATGGTCGCTTTGCCGACCGGCCGCCGGAGTGCAGAGGGCCGACGACCCGGGGAGAGTGCCATCGTGCCGAACAAAACGTGCCTGCATGACATGCATCAGAAACTCGGAGCCCGCATCGTGGACTTCCACGGTTGGCTGCTGCCGGTGCAATACGAGGGCATCCTTGCCGAGCACAACCACACCCGCTCGCAGGTCAGCCTGTTCGATACCTGCCACATGGGGCAACTGCTGATTACCGGGCCCGACGCAGCCGACCGGCTCGGGGAGGTGCTCGTGCAGGACTGTGCCGCCATGGAGGTCGGGCAGTGCAAGTACGGGTTCCTGCTCAACGAACAGGGCGGCATTCTGGATGACACCATCGTCGCACGCCTGGGCGAGGAAGAGTTCTTCCTGGTGGTCAACGCCGGCCCGGCCGAGCAGGACCACCGCTGGGTCCGCACGCACCTGCCGGAGTCCATCGACGTGCAGCCGCTGACGTCCTTCGGCAAGCTGGACGTGCAGGGACCCCGGTCGGCCGAGGTGCTGGCGCCGCATACCGACGCCGACCTGAACGAACTGGGCTACTTCCGTGCCCGGCGGGCCAAGGTGGGCGGGGTGGAGTGCATCTTCTCCCGCACCGGCTACACCGGTGAGCTTGGGTACGAAATCTTCTACCCCGCCGCCGAGTTGGGGGGACTGTTCCAGACGCTGCTGGGGCAGGAGGGCGTGAAGCCCGCCGGCCTGGGCGCTCGCGACAGCCTCCGCCTGGAGATGGGCTACCCGCTCTACGGCGAGGACATCGACCAGAACACCAACCCGCTGGAGGCGGAGCTAGGGTTCTTCGTAACGCGTACGCACGATTTCATCGGCGCTGAGGCACTGGAGCGGGCAAGAGACGCCGGCGTGTCACGGCGGCTGGTCGCCTTCCAGGCCGACACGCGCCGCCGGGCGAACCACGGCAATACCATTCTCTGCGACGGCCGAGTGGCCGGCGAGGTGACCAGCGGGGCTTTCAGCCCGTCGCTTCAGACCTCCATCGGCATCGGATACGTGTCGGCGGACGTTTCGGCGGCCGGCAGGTCGATCGTCATCGACACCGGGCGGGCGAAGATGGAGGCGACCCTCGTCGAGAAGCCCCTCTACACCAGCGGAACCTGCCGGAAGAAAGTGAAACTGTGATTCGCAGACGTCCTGCTGGACGTTGATATCAGGAAAGGACCGGAAGCAATGGTACCGGATGATCTGTTGTATACCGAACAGCACGAGTGGATTCGCGTCGACGGCCAGACCGGCACGGTGGGCATCACCGAGCACGCCCAGGAGCAACTGGGCGACCTGACCTTCGTGGAATTGCCCGACAAGGGCAAGAAGGTCCGGCAGGGCGAGGAGGCGCTGTCGCTGGAGAGCTGCAAGGCGGCCGCCAGCGTATACGCCCCGGCCGGCGGAGAGATCAGCGAGGTCAACGACAGCCTCGAAGACGATCCCGGGCTGGTGAACTCCGACCCGTACACTGACGGCTGGATCTACCGGCTGACCCTTACCAGCCCCGCCGACCTGGAAAAGCTCATGAAGCCGACGGATTACGAGAAGTTCCTCGCCGCCCAGGACGACTGACACCCGAGGCGGCGCCTGCCCGCCGACAATCCGCAGGCAGTGACCGACACGCCGCCGCGCCGAATTGAACGGTTAGCCGGTTCGCCCCGCCAAGTGGTCGGGCAGCCGCTTATCGACACCCCGGAGTCTTCCATGCCATTTATCGCCAATACCGACGAGCAACGACAGGCCATGCTCGAGGAGATCGGGCTTTCGGCCGAGGATCTGTTCGCCGACATTCCGCCGGAGCTGCGCTGCAGCCCGCTGAATCTCCCGGCCGGTCTGAGCGAGCAGGAGGTCCGCCGCACGCTGCGTGCGATGGCCGATCGCAACGCCGGGCGTTTCGTAAACTTTCTGGGTGGTGGATTTTACGACCACTTCATTCCCGCCGCGGTCGACGCGCTGGTCTCGCGCAGCGAGTTCTACACCGCCTACACGCCCTATCAGCCGGAGATCAGCCAGGGCACCCTGCAGGCGATTTACGAGTACCAGTCGGCGATCGCACGGCTGACGGGCATGGAGGTGGCCAACGCGTCGCTGTACGACGGCGGCACCGCCCTCTATGAGGCGGTGATGATGGCGATGCGGATCACCCGGCGCAACGCCGTGATCGTCGACGAGTCGGTCAGCCCGATTTACCGCACGATGATCCGCAGCTACACCTCCAACCTCGGCATCGAACTGACCGAGACGCAGGCGAACGTCGGGCTTGCCGACCGCCAGGCGATCGCCGAGGCCCTTTCCGATGACACCGCGGCCGTGGTGGTCCAGAATCCCAACTTCTTCGGCTGCCTGGACGACTTCGCCGATCTGGCGCAGATCGTCCACGAGGCCGGGGCGTTGCTGATTGTCTCCTGCTATCCGATCTCGCTGGGGCTGGTGAAGACCCCGGGAGCAATGGACGCCGACATCGTCACCGGTGAGGGGCAGTCGCTGGGGCTGCCGCTGAGTTTCGGCGGCCCGTACCTGGGGTTCATGGCCACGCGGACCAAGTACATGCGCAAGATGCCCGGGCGGATCGCCGGCAAGACCCTCGACGCCAACGGCAACGAAGGTTTCGTACTGACCCTCCAGGCCCGCGAGCAGCACATCCGGCGTGAGAAGGCGATGAGCAACATCTGCACCAACCAGGGGTTGTGTGCACTTACCAGCGTCATCTACCTCTCCCTGCTGGGCAAGCAGGGGCTGGTGGAACTGGCGAAATACTGTGCCGAGAAGGCCTCCTACGCACGCGAGCGACTGCTGGCGATCCCGGGAGTCGAGATGTGGTTCGGCCGGCGACACTTCTTCAACGAGTTCGTGCTGCGCCTGCCCAACCGGGCCGACCGGGTCATCCGCCGCCTGCTGGAACAGGACATCTCCGCCGGCTTCCCGCTGGTGCGATACTACCCCGAGATGGAAAACGCCCTGCTGCTGGCGATTACCGAAAAGCGAACCAAGGCCGAGATCGACCTGCTGGCCCATGCGGTCGAGGTGAGCCTCTAGCGGAAGGAAACGGCAGCGAGGGCAGGGCATGACCGCCCCTGCTGCTGCAGAAACGAGACGACCATGGACCTGATCTTCGAGAAATCCGTGCCCGGCCGACGGGGTGTCCGCCCCGCCCCGGTCGACGTCGCCGACACCGTCTACATCAACAAGTCGCTGCTTCGCGACGAGCCGGCCGACCTGCCGGAACTCAGCGAACTGGACGTGGTCCGCCACTTTACCGAACTGTCGCGGCGGAACTTCGGTGTCGACAGCGGCTTCTACCCGCTGGGCTCCTGCACCATGAAGTACAATCCCAAGATGGCCGAGGTCGTCGGGCACGACCCCGGCTTCGCCGACCTGCACCCCCTGCTGCCGCAGCTTCCCACCGGCGAGCAGTATGTCCAGGGCGCCCTGGCGGTGCTCTACCACATGGACCGCATGCTCAGCGAGATCTGCGGGATGGCCCAGTTCACCATGCAGCCGCTGGCCGGGGCTCACGGCGAACTGACCGGCGCGATGATCATGGCGGCCTACCACCGCGCGAAGGGCAACACGAAGAAAACCGTGCTGATCCCCGACAGCGGGCACGGCACCAACCCCGCTTCGGCGGCGATCGCCGGATACGAGGTGGTCACCATCCCCTCCGACGAAAACGGGGTGATGGACCTGGAAGCGATGAAGGCCGCCCTCGACGACGAGGTGGCCGGGGTGATGCTCACCTGCCCCAATACGCTGGGGCTGTTCAACCCGCACGTGAAGGAGATCTGCGACCTGATCCACAGCGTCGACGGACTCAACTACTATGACGGGGCGAATCTCAATGCCCTCCTGGGACGGTGCCGCCCGGGCGACCTGGGCTTCGACATCGTGCACGTGAACCTGCACAAGACCTTCGCCACCCCCCACGGCGGGGGCGGGCCCGGCGCCGGACCGGTGGGCGTGGTGGACAAGCTGGTCGAGTTCCTGCCGATCTCGATCGTCCAGGAGCGCGAGGACGGCAGCCACTGGCTGGACTACGACCGCCCCCACAGCATCGGCTACGTCGCCCCGTTCTACGGGAACTTCGGCATCGTGCTGCGGGCGTACGCCTACATGCTGATGCTCGGGCGCGAGGGCCTGGAGCGCGTCAGCGAGAACGCCGTGCTCAACGCCAACTATGTCAAGGAGAAGCTCAAGGACTACTACGAACTGCCCTTCGGACAGGTCTGCAAGCACGAGTGCGTGTTCAGCGCCTCCCGCCAGGCCCAGCGCGGCGTGCACGCCAAAGACATCGCCAAGGCGCTGATCGACCGGCGGATTCACCCCCCCACGGTCTACTTCCCGCTGACGGTGCCCGAGGCGATGATGGTCGAGCCGACCGAGACCGAGAGCAAGGAAACGCTGGATCACTTCATTGAGGTGATGATCGAACTGGCGAAACTGGCCGACGAAGAGCCCGACGCCTTCGAGGCGATGCCGAAGACCGCCGCCATCACCCGCCCGGACGAGACGCTCGCGGCCCGCAAGCCGGACGTCGCGTCGGTGGAGTGACGCTCCCGCGAGGCCAGGCAGACGGCCGCCCGGGGGCGGGCGTTACTTCGTCAGGACGCCGTCCTGGAGCGTGACGAATCGCCCGGCCTCGGAGGCCAGGTCATCGTCGTGGGTCACCATGACGACCGTCTGGTGGTGACGGCGATTGTAGTCGCGCAGCAGGTCGATAATTTTCCGCCCGGTTCTGCTGTCGAGGTTGCCGGTCGGCTCGTCGGCCAGCAGCAACTTGGGGGCGTTCATCAGGGCCCGCGCCAAGGCGACCCGCTGGCGTTCCCCGCCGGACAATTCCTTGGGACGGTGCCGCCGGCGCTCGGCGAGGCCCATTTCCTCCAGCAGATGCTCGGCGCGGCCGCGGGCGTCGGATGCCCGTTGCCACCAGCCGACGGCGGTGCTGTCGACCATGGCGGGCATGAGCACGTTTTCCAGCACCGTCAGTTCCGGCTGGAGGTGATAGAACTGGAACACGAAGCCCACCTCCGAGCAGCGGATCGCGTTGCGACGGCGGGCGGGCAGCCCGGAGATTGCCTCCCCATCCAGCGTGATCTCGCCGGCGTCGGGGCGGTCGAGCAGGCCGATGAGGTGCAGCAGCGTGCTCTTGCCGCTGCCCGAGGCGCCGGTGACGGCCACAAATTCCCCGGGCTTCACGCGGAAGTTCACGCCCCTCAGCACGTCGAGGGTCACCTTGCCCAGGCGGTAGCTCTTGCGAAGGTCGCGGGTTACCACGGCCGGTGTGGGTTGGGCGTCATTCATATCGCAGCGCCTCCACCGGTTGCATGCGTGCGGCATGGACGGCCGGGACCAACGCCCCCGCCACGCCCGCCAGCGCCGCACCGACCACGATGAGTACCGCGGCCGCCCAGTCGACCTGGTTGGGAATCTCGGTAAACAGGAACGTTTCGGGCGACCAGACCTGGAAGCCCATGGTGCGTCCCATCCAGTCGTGCACGGGGTTGATATTCTTGACGAAGAAGAACCCGCCGACCAGCCCCACCAGCGCCCCCGCGACGCCCACCAGGGCCCCGTAGGCCAGGAAGATACCCGCCACGCCGGGGCTCGATGCCCCGATCGCCTTGAGCACGCCGATGTCCTTGGTCTTCTGCACGACGATCATGTAGAAGATGACGAAAATCACCGCCGGTGCCACCAGCGACATGATGCCGAACATGATCGCCACCAGCGTCCGCTGGGCCTGAATGGGGGCAATGACCTTCGCCTGCCGCTGCCGCCAGGTGCCCACCTCCACGTCCGAGCCCGCCCACGCCAGGGGGTTCTTCTCGCGGAAGGCGGCCCAGCGTTTCTCGATCTCCACAGCGATGTGGCGCAGCTTCGTCTCGTCGCCGCCCAGGGCGGGGTCCACCTTCACGTGGATGCTGCTGGTCCTCGCCGGCCGCACGATCCGCGACGGGTCGTTGGGATCCTCACGGGCCGACATGTCGTTGAGCATCTGGGCCGTCTCGAACGGGATGAACACGTACTGCGAGTCAATCTGGTAGATGTCGGTGGCCGCCTCGTCGATGACCGTCAGGCGACGCTTGGGCAGCGAGATGTCCGTCTCGGTAATCCGTCGGCCGATGGGGAACACCACCAGCACGATGTCGTGCCCGGGCACCATGAACCGCACGGTCCGCCCGAAGTCGGTCCGGAAGCTGAAGCCGGGAATCCGCGCCCCGACGATCGCCCGTTCTCCCGGCGGCCGAACGGCGGCCTTCTGGAGAAGCTCGAAGAGCTTGTCCTCCAGCTCGACCATCTCGTCGGTCATCTCGCCGCCGCCGGCGGTTTCCCGGGCGGCCGAGAGGCGGTCCAGCATTTTGCGGATGGCGGGCTGGTAGGGCCTGGCCTGCTGGAGCGCGCTGAGCCCGTAACCCATCTGGTGCTGGGCGGAGCGGGCACGGGCGATGGTGGCGGCGACGTTGGCGGGCAGAGCCTCCTCCCCGCCTTCCTCGAGCTGCCGGGCGAACTGCTCCACCTCGCGCATCTCCTCCCGCAGCCGATCGATCAGCAGTGAGAAGTTCGGATCCCACGAGGCGTGCGGAAGGTCCTTCTGCATCCACAGACCTTCCTGAAAATCCGTCACGGCCGACCGTTGCGGCAGGCGAATGCCGGCGATCTGCACGACGCGCTGGAAGTCGCTGTCGCCCGGGACCCGCAGCAGTCCGCCGGTGTGGATGAACGGCGAGGCCGCCTCTACGTGCTCGACGCCGGTCTCGGGGTCGGTCATCTCGGCGATGAACTCGTCGTAGAGCCCGAAACCGGTAGCGCTGGTGCCCTCGATGATGACGTCGCCGAAGAGCCCCTTGGCGGCGTCTTCGAGCTTGTCCACGAACCCGTTCATGACGCTGACGGCCACAATCAGCATGAACGCGCACAGCGACACGGCCAGCATGGCGATAATCGCCAGCAGGCGGCTGCGCAGGTATCGAAGACAAAGGAACAGCTTGTACATGGGCTATTCAGCGATAAGCAGTAAGCAGTCAGTGATAAGCTTTCGGCAGCAGGTTACGAATGGCGCGCCTTTACCACGCCGGGGCCTTGGCACCTTCACGGCCGATCCGCACGGGTATCGGGGATACCCGTGGCACCAGGCTACATATCTTCCAAACCCAGGAACCGGTAGTCCCTTGGCTTGGACTCAGGAACGGGTCGGTCTGATCCGTGTGACGGCGGCCCCTGGGGGCGCAGTGTCGGGAACAGGATCACGTCGCGGATACTGGTGGTGTTGGTCAGCAGCATGATGATCCGGTCGATGCCGATTCCCAGCCCCCCGGCCGGGGGCATGCCGTGACGCAAAGCTGCCACGAAATCCTCGTCCATCACCCGCATGGTTTCGTTCTCGGCCTCGCCGCGGACCTGCTGGGCGAAGTTCGCCTCCTGCACGGCCGGGTCGTTCAGCTCGGTGTAGGCGTTGCCCAGTTCCATGTTGGCCGCGAACGCCTCGAAACGCAGTGCGATGTTCGGGTCGTTCGGGTGCCGCCGCGTCAGCGGGCACAGCGCCGCGGGGTAGTCCTTCACGAAAGTCGGCTGCACCAGGTGCGGCTCGACCGTTTCCTCGAAGACCTCGTTGATGACCACCGCGTCGTCCTTGTTGGACTCCTCGGTGCCGAGCTGCCGGGCCTTTTCCCGCACGGCCGCGATGTCGGTCATCTCCACGCCGGCGTGCTCCCGGAGCAGTTCGCCGTAGGTCGCCCGCCGCCAGGGCGGGGTGAAGTCCAGCACGGTTTTCCCGTAAGGCAGGGCGATCCGCCCGGCGTCGATCTTCTCCTGCGCTTCGCGACAGACGGCCGCCTTCTGTCGGTTGTGCTGGGCCTGGTCCCGACGGCTGGCCGCCTGGGTGGGCGAGCCGTCTTCGGCATCTTCGATACGCGCGGCCGCGTCGTCGAGCCGGTCGGCCTCGGCTTCGAGCCGGTCGGCTTGGGCGGAAACGTCGCCGGTGTATAGGGCGGCCGCCGAGGAGACCAACTCCTCGGTGATCTCCATCATCACCTCGTAGTCGGCGTAGGCCTGGTAGAGTTCCAGCAGGGTGAATTCGGGGTTATGGCTGGTGTCGATGCCTTCATTACGGAAGTTGCGACTGAACTCGAACACCCTTTCCATTCCGCCCACCAGCAGCCGCTTGAGGTACAGTTCGGGGCTGATCCGCATGTACAGCGTGGCGTCCAGGGCATTGTGGTGGGTGGTGAAAGGCCGCGCCGCAGCGCCGCCGTAAATCGGCTGCAGCACAGGGGTTTCGACCTCCCAGAAGCCGCGGTCTCGAAGCTTCTGGCGGATGTGCTCGATGATCTCCACCCGCCGCCGGAAGTTGCCCATGCTCTGGGGGTTGGTCATAAGGTCCAGGTACCGCTGGCGATAGCGGGCCTCGACGTCCTGAAGGCCGTGGAACTTCTCGGGCATGGGGTTCAGCGACTTGCTCAGCAGCGTGAGGCGGTCGGCCCAGACGGTGATCTCGCCGGTGCGGGACTTCTGCAGTTTCCCGCTGCAGGCGACAAGGTCGCCGAGGTCCAGCAGTTTCGCCAGTTGCCACTCGGTCTCGTCGAAGGCGTTTTTCCGGAAGGCGACCTGCATCTGCCCGGTCTGGTCGCGCAGGTGGGCGAACATCATCTTGCCCATGTCGCGGATCAGCACCAGCCGCCCGGCCGCGTCGGCGGTCTGGTCGGGGAGGCTTTTGCCTTCGGAATCTTCCTGGTGGCGGGCGAGGATCTCGCCGATGGGCTCGTTCGTGTCGTACCGTCGACCGTAGGGGTCGATGCCCAGTTCGCGAACCTTCTCCAACTTCGCCAGCCGGTCTGCCTGTACCTTCTCCAACATGTGCGTTCACCTTGCTTGGGTCAAAGGAAGCATATTCCCCGACGAGGGGCGGATAGTCAAGCGTCGGCTGGGCGCGGTGGGGCTTATCACAAACCGGTCAAGTCAACTTCGGTAGACAAAGCGGGGGTAGACAGAGCGGGGGTTGACCCGTACAATACTCCGTGTTGACCCACCGCCGTGTGCGGTGGGTTTTGCTTTGCTGGCAGAGAGCATGAGCAGAGACCCGAACAACCCGTGGGGCCCGCTTGCGGGCCAACCCGTGATCGCACCGTCGCTCCTGGCGTCGGACTTCGCATGCCCGGCCGGGCAGATCGACGAGGTCCTTGCCGCCGGGGCCGAGGTGCTGCACGTGGACATCATGGACGGGCACTTTGTGCCCAATCTCTCCATGGGCCCGGGCTTCATAAAGAAGATCCGCCGGTATACCGATGCCCCGCTGGACGTGCACCTGATGCTCACCGACCCGGCCTACTACATCGAACGGTTCGCCGACGCCGGGGCCGACAGCATCACCTTCCACATCGAGGCCTGCTGCCGCAGCGGCTCGCCGGAGCCCCCCACCGGGACCGACGAGCAGGCCGCGGCCGAACTGCAGGCGATGCGGCTGATCGAGCGCCTCCACGAACTGGGACTGGGCGCGGGGATCACCCTGCGGCCGGGCACCTCGGCCGAGTCGCTCCGCGGGGTGGTGCAGCAGGTGGACATGGTGTTGGTAATGACCGTGGAGCCCGGCTACGGCGGGCAGAAGTTCATGCGGGACCAGTTGTCGAAAATTCGTGATGTTCGCGAGATGCTCACGCCCGAGCAGCGGCTGGAGGTGGATGGCGGGATCAATCCCGACACCGCCCGCCTCTGTGCCGAGGCCGGGGCCGATACGTACGTCGCCGGAGAGAACGTGTTCGGGGCGGCGGACATCCCTGCCGCGGTGGGTGCGCTTCTCTCGGCCGCGCGAGGCGAATGACATGACCAAGGCTGCCCTGAAGAAGAAAGTGGTCACGGTCTATATTGCCCGCACCGGCACGACGGTGTGGGAGGAGCAGGGACGCGTGGAGAGCGCCGCCGGTGCTCCGCTCTCGGAAGAAGGCGTGCAGGAAGCCCGCCGCCTGGCCGAGGAACTGAGCGACTGCCGGATCAGCGCCGTCTACGCCCCCCCCGGAGAGGCCGAGCAGCAGACCGCCCGTATCCTCGCCAAGCGACTGGGCGTCAAACGCCACAAGAGCGACGCCCTGCGGGAGATCGACTATGGCCTGTGGCAGGGACTGACGCTGGAGGACATCCGGCGACGCCACGAGCGGGTCTACCGCCGGTGGACCAAGGCCCCCATGACCGTCCAGCCCCCCGGCGGAGAATCGCTGCAGGATGCCCAGCAACGACTGCGGCAGGCCCTGCGAGATATCCTCCGCAAACGGAAAGGCGGCGGAAGCCCGTTGCTGGTCCTTCGGCCGGTGGCGCTGACGCTGCTGCGGAGTATCATGCGGGAAGAAGACGTCGAAGCATTGTGGTGCAACGGCGATCCCGACTTCACCTGGGGCGCCTACGAAACCAACGACCAGACACTCAGCGGAACCTGACCATGGCAGAACCCCAGAGCGAACCCGTCCATCCGTACGACCCGTCCACCTTTTCCGGCCCGGCGATGCGCGAAAAACGCGACATCCCCGACGGGCTGTGGCTTCGATGCCCCGACTGCGAAGGCATTCTCTACCGCAAAACCGTAGTGGAGAACCTGCAGGTCTGCCCCGAATGCGGAAACCATTTCCGCGTCGGTGCGTGGGAACGCATCGAGCAGCTTGTGGACCCCGACTCCTTCGAGGAACTTTTCGGCGACATCGCCCCGGCCGACCCGCTGGAATTCGAGTGGCGCGGGCAGAAGTACAGCGAGTACGTAGGCCGCTACCAGAAGAAGGCCGGCACCACCGAGGCGTTGCTGACCGGGGTGGCGTACATCAAGGGACGCCGGGTGTGCCTGGGGGTGATGAACGGCGATTTCATCATGGCCTCGATGGGTTGTGTGGTGGGCGAGAAGGTCACCCGCCTGCTGGAATACGCCACCGAGCACGACCTGCCGGTCATCATGGTGTGCATGTCCGGCGGGGCACGCATGCAGGAAGGCGTGCTGAGCCTGATGCAGATGGGCAAGACCTCGGCCGCCGCGGCGCGGTTCCACGAGGCCGGCGGGCTGTACATCGCCGTGTTCGCCGAGCCCACCATGGCCGGCGTGCTGGCAAGCTGGGCGTCGCTGGCCGACCTGATCATCGCCGAGCCCAACGCGCTGATCGGCTTTGCCGGGGCGCGGGTCATCGCCAACACGATCAAGGCCGAGCTGCCCGAAGGCTTCCAGCGGGCCGAGTTCCTGCAGGACCACGGCTTCGTGGACATGATCGTCTCGCGCCTGGAACTCCGCAGCGAACTGGCGAAACTGGTGGACTACTGCAAGCCGTAAGGATCAGGCGGTAGCACAAGGGCGCGCCGGCAGAACGTCGGCCGTGGCGATCCCTCGCAGACTGCCGAGCTACATCCCCTGCTGTTCCCCCTCCAACATGGCCCGAAGTGCGCCCGTCAGCGACCGGTCTGGCTCGCCTGTCGGCCGACGGGCAGGGGTTCGGCCGATCCAGCCGCCGATGGCGTCTCCCAGCGGGCCGTCGAGAATCTCCGGCGCCAGTTCCAGCAGCGGTGCGTGCACGAAGTCGCGCTCCAGGTCCGGGTGCGGCAGCACGAGGTCGGGCTCTTCGCAGGTGAGGTCGCCGTAGACCACCAGGTCCAGGTCGATCGGACGCGGGGCGTTGGGGTCGGCGGTTCGGCGTCGGCCCAGGTCGGCCTCGATGGCGTGAAGCCGCGCTTTGAGCGCCCTCGGCGGCAGGTCGGTCCGCACTTCCCACAGGCCGTTGAGGAACGCCGGCTGATGGGGGGCGCCGATCGGCTCGGTGCGGTAGAAGGTGCTGCAGCCGACGACGGTCACGACTACCTTCAGGCGCCGCAGGGCGGCAGGGATGTTCCGCCGGGGCTCGATGTTGGAGCCCACGCCCACAAATGCCCGGGTGCCGGTAGGCCGATCGCTCACCGTCTTCGCCGCACGATCTCCACACCCACCGACCGGGCGAAGCGCAGTGCCGAGGGCTTCTCCACGAGCACCTTCGCCTCCACGACGCGTTCGTCGGCCAGGCAGATGTCGGACACCTTCTGGGCGAGCCGCTCCACCAGCATGCAGTCGGACTGCTCGCCCATGGCGACGATCTGCTTCTTGACGCGCGAATAGTCGATCGTGTCGGCCATGTCGTCACTGGTCGAGGCATCCCGCAGGTCGGCCAGCAGTTCCACATTGACCACGACGTCCTGCTTCTCGCGGCGTTCGTCGGGGTTGACGCCGATGATGCAGCGGAACCGCAGGTCGCGGATGACGATCCGGTCGGTGGCCCCGCGGGGGTCAGTCATAGACGCGTCCCTTCAGGTGTCGGCCGCCATCGACGAAGATGACCTGCCCGGTGATGAAGGAGCTTCCCAGCAGAAACATCGCCGCGTCGACCACGTCGGCCGCCTCCCCGTGGCGGTTGAGCGGATTGGTGTGGGCGAGCCGCCGCAGGTAGGTTTCATCCTCGCCGGGCGGGGGCAGGATGAGCCCGGGCGCCACGGCATTGACGGCGATTTCCGGCGCCAGTTCGATCGCCAGCATCCGCGTGAGCGTGAACAGCCCCCGCTTGGAAAGATGGTAGGAGGCGTGCTTGCGGTCGTAGTCGACCACGCGGGTGTCCAGCATGTTGAGAATCTGTCCGCGGCGGCGTTGGTTGGCCATTCCCCTCGCCAGCGCCAAGGGGGCATAGGTGTGCAGGTTCATGTTCTGGGTAAGGCTGGCGGCGGTCACGTCCAGGACGCTGTCGGCGGGGAAAACCGACGCGCTGTTGACCAGCACCTCGATGGGGCTGCCGCACAGTTCCGACGCCCGGGGCAGCAGCCGGTCGGCCTGCCCGGTCTCGCAGAGATCGGCGGAGATGGACCAGGCGTCGCGGCCCTGCTCCCGCAACGTCTCCACCAGTTCCTCGGCCTCCTGGGAGGAGGAGTTGTAGTGCACAACCACCCGCGCCTCGGCGGTCGCGAGGGCTTCGACGATGGCCCGCCCGAGCCTTCGAGCGCCGCCGGTAACCAGGGCGGTGCGCCCACTCAGTACCTTTACGCCACTGCGCTCACTCATGCGTCTCCTTCAGGATGTGTGTGGCTCCTCTGCCCGGCGGGCGGCGTTCTACCGCTCGCGTCCGAAGATCCGCAGCAGGTAGATGAACAGCAGTACGAAGTCCAGGTAGAGGTCCAGGGCGCCCACCACGGCCGCCTTCTGGACGTACTCGGCGTCTTCGTACCCGTCGCCGCTGACGTAGGACTTGATCTTCTGCGTGTCGTAGGCGGTCAGCGCCACGAACACGAACACGCCCACGTAGGTGATGATCCAGTAGAGCATCGTGCTGGCGATGAACCAGTTGGCGATCGAGGCGATGATTATCCCGATCAGCAGCATGAAGCCCAGCGAGCCCCAACTGGTCAGGTCGCGTTTGGTGGTGTAGCCATACAACGCCATCGCCCCGAACGTACCGGCCGTGACGAAAAACGTCAGCGAGATCGACGCCGAGGTGTACGCCAGGAAGATGAAGGACAGCGTCAACCCGTTGATGCCCGCGTATAACACGAACAACCCGGTCGCCAATGTCGCCGGGATGCGGTTGATGCCCCAGGAAATCACCACCACCAGTACGATCTCGGCGATGACCAGCCCGATCCACCACTGGCTGACTACCCGCAGTGCGGCCTGTGACTGGGCGGTCAGCAGCGCCACGATCGCCGTCAGCAGCAGCCCCCCGGACATCCAGCCGAACACCTTCGCCACAAACGCCTTGACGGCCGGGCTCTCGGAAGCTTGGCCCATGGCGCTGAGCCTGTCCTGCAGGCTCGCATCCTCTCTGCCGAATCCCATCTCGCGTCTCCTTGGGTTCCCCGCCCGGGCGATCAGGCAACACCGACCGTCCAGCGTGTCTAGCGTTCCTTCACCCCGTCCTCGCCGAGGGTCTCGTCCCAGGTGTCGGGACTGCGGAAGTAGTCCTTCATCATCATCGCCGCCACCACCCCGTCGGCCGTCGCGGTCGCAAGCTGCATCGCCGCCTGCTGTCGGCAGTCGCCGGCCACGAACACCCCCGGCAGGGAGGTCTTCAGCGTCACGCAGTCGCAGGCGATGTAGCCGGCCTCGTTCATCTTCACGCTGTCGCGAAGGAACGACGTATTCGGGATCATCCCCGCGAAGATGAATACCCCGTCGACGGTGAGTTTCTCCAACTCGTCGGTTTCCACGTTGCGGATCCGCACGTGGTCCACCTCGGTGCCGCTTTCGGTGGGGACGATTTCGTCCAGGACGTAGGGCAGCTTGATCTCCACGCTGCCGTCCTTCTCGGCAAGGCTCTGCAACTCTTCCACCAGTACCTTCTGGGCGCGGAACTCGGTCCGACGGTGGATGAGGGTAAGCTTCCTGGTAAAGCGGGTCGCCAGGTACACTGCGTCCTCGACGGCCGTGTTGCCCCCGCCGACCACCAGCACCTCCTTGTCGCGGTAGAACGCCCCGTCGCAGGTGGCGCAGTAGCTCACGCGGGTGGCCTGGCGGAGTTGATCCTCGCCGGGCACACCGAGTTGGCGGTAATCGCTGCCCGGAGCCAGGATGACCGCCCGGGCGAGGAAGGTTTCCTCGCCGCGGTTGACCGACAGTTCCAGCAGCCCCTCGTCGCGGCGGCTCAGCGAGTCGACCGCCTTGTTGGCGAGGATATTCGCCCCGAAGTCCACGACCTGCTGCTTCATGTGCTCGACCAGTTCCATCCCGCCCACGTGCTTGAAGCCGGGGTAGTTCTCGATGGACTCGGTGAGCATGATCTGCCCGCCCGGCAGGCCGTTCTTCTCCAGCAGGACGGTGTCGTAGCGGTCGCGGGCGGAATACAGCGCGGCCGCCAGCCCTGCGGGCCCGGCCCCGACGATAATCACGTCGTGCACCTTCGGTTCACTCATGTACGGCCGATCTCCTGGTTTGCCCGGCTCGCGTTCAGCGGTCCAGGGCCTTGATGACGTCGTTGACTTTCGGGAATTTCCTGCGGACGGTCGCCTCGTCGCTGAGTTCCACCACGAACTCGTCGGCCGTCTCCAGCCGGATGAGCGTCCCGTCGGGCTTCAGGTAGACCGTGGCGGGTTCCTTGTCCCAGTGGGCCTGGTCCTGGCAGCGGATCGCCTTGACACGTCGCCCGCCGTGCTCGACCATGACCGTCTCTCCGACCACGAACAGTCGCATGTCGTACTTGTTGGTGCGGCTGTTGTACGTGGCAAAAGCATACGTTCTGGGCTTGTCCAGGTCCAGAAATCGCGGGAGCATCATTCCTATTGCCTTGGGCAGGAACCATTGGGCGGGCACGTCCTCGCGCTTGAGCACCGGCAGCGCCTTGCCGTTGCGGCTGGCGTTGCACAGGATCACCCGATCCTTGCGGAACGCCTTTTCCATGAACGAGACGGCCGTCTTGCCCGAGCCGATCTGCAGCAACTCGGTCCAGCGTTCGTAGGTTCGCCCGATGGAGGAGAACATGTCCGACTTGCTGAGGCGCACCGGGCTCTTGGGCAACTCGGCCGAGCTGTGGGTCACCACCTTGAGCCCCTCGAACTGCTGCTCCTTGTCCATGCTTTCGCTCTGGCGCATCCAGCCGACGGTCTTGCCCTTGAGCTTCATGAGCATCCACAAAGGCTTGTCGGCGGCGGCTTTGGCGACGGCTTCCCTGGTCAGCCCCAGCAGCGCCACCTTGCCGTTGCGCAGATAGGTCTGCCGGCGTTTGAGTTCCTCCTCGGGGTCGGTGATGGTGACGTTGTCCATCACCTTGTCCATGACCGAGCGAAGGCGGTCGGCTTTGTTGAGCGGACCGAACAACGTAAACACCAGAAAACGCCCCGGCTTGGAACGCACCCAGACCTGCTTCTGCCAGAACTTCAGCGTCCCGGCCGACTGCCCGGCCATGGTGATCGCGGGCTTTTTGTCGACGGAGCCGAAGCTGAGCTTCTCGACCTTGAAGCGGTCGCGCTGCATCATCTCCTTCGACAACTGCTTGCCGTACTCGCGAAGGTTGAACTCCTCGTCTTCCTTCACCTTGTAGGCCGCCTTGGAAACGGTAAGCGTCCAGACGATCGCCCCGGAATCCTCGTCGCGCTGGAGCCACTGGGCGAGCGTGGCGGTGCCGGTCTTGAGCTTGCGCTGGGCGCCCTTGGGCGGGCGGATGCTGAACCCGCTGAGCGGGTCGCGGTAAGGCTGTGCCAGGTCGACGTCGGCCCGGGTCAGAGACCCCGCCAACAGCACCGTCGTCAGCACGAAAATCGTTGTCCTGTTCATGGTGTCACCCGTGAGTAAGGAAAGCGGTTCGCAGTATTGTATCAAGTCTTCGGGGGGCGTGTCACGCGCGGGCTCCCCCGCCTTGCGCGGCGCCCGGCGGGAGCCACAACCCGCGTTCCGTTCTGAGGGGACAACCCCCCTGCAACTCCTGCCGCATGCTACATTCGCAGGCGATCGAGCTTGTCGTTGACCT
>JBKHHV010000323.1:0-3789 GCA_046539005.1 Phycisphaerae bacterium | reverse complement strand
TGGTAGCGCAGCGACCCGGACTGCGGGGCGGCCCCGCGGTTCTCGTTGCGGCGGACCATTGCCTCCAGGATGGCGATCATCCCGTTGAGTTCCTCGGCCTGGCCGGAAAGTTCCTCGGCGGCGGACGCGCATTCCACGGCGGCCGCGGCGTTGGCTTGGGTGACGCTGTCCATCTGCGTGATGGACGAGCCGATCTGGTCGACGCCGTGGGCCTGCTCGTCGGTGGCGTTGGACACCTCGGTGACCAGGCGGGTCTGCTCCTGGGAGGCGGCGGCGATCTCGGCGATCAGCGTGGAGACCTTCTTGGAAGACTGGGTGATCTCGTCCAGGGCGCCGCTGGTTTCCTCGGCGACTTCCACGCCTCGACCGACGTTCCGCAGCGAGCCCTCGATGAGATTGGAGGTGTTGCGTGCGGCTTCGGCCGATCGCTGGGCGAGGTTGCGCACCTCCTCGGCGACCACCGCAAAGCCCTTGCCGGCCTCGCCGGCGCGGGCGGCCTCGATGGCGGCATTGAGGGCCAGCAGGTTCGTCTGGAAGGCGATCTCGTCGATGGTCTTGACGATCTTGGCGGTCTCTTCGGAAGAATCCTTGATCTCGTTCACGGCGACGTTGAGCCGCTGCATCGACTCCTGCCCGCGCTTGACCAGCTCGCCGGCCTGGGTCATCACGCTGTTGGCCTCGGTGGCGCTGGCGGTGTTCTGGGCGGTCATCTCGGCCACCTGCTTGGCACTGCCGGCGTTGTTGGCGGTCATCGAGGAAATCTCCTCGACACTCGCCGAGACCTCTTCCAGCGTGGCGGCCTGCTCGGAGGCGCCTTCGGCAAGGTTCTGGCTGGAGCTGGCGACCTGCGAGGCGGCGGAAGTCGTCTGCTCGCTGCCGGCCGTCAGCGACTCGATAACCGCCTGCAGCGGACGCGTGATGCCGCGGGTGATGAACAGCGCCAGCCCGGTCCCGATCACCACCGCGACCACCGCGATGATGGAGATGGTCACCACGGCCGTGGCGTTGGCGGCGGCAAGGCGGGGGCCCAGCGCGTCTTGGTCGCTCTTGATGGAGAGCTTGACCTTCTCGATGAGTTCCGCGAACTCGGGGCCTGCCGTGTCCAGCGTGTTGGACACCAGGGCGTTCCGCTCATCGACGGCCGTTCGCATCTCGGCAAAGGCCTTGGTGTACTGCTCGACCTCTTCCCGGCATTGCGCGAAAGCGGTCCGGAACTCGGGAACGTCTTCCTTCTCCACGGCCTCGGTGAGGATGTCGGTGCAGTTCTTCAGTTCGGAGGTCACCAGCATGGCGTCTTCGGTCTTGCCGGACTCCAGGAATTTCAACACGTACAGGCGTCCCACTAGCAGGCTGCGGACGGCGCCGGCGGCCCATTCGGAGGACTGCAGATCGTTGGCGGCCTGCGTTTTGTGCAGCACGGCGGAGAGTTCCTCCTCCGCCTTGGGGCCGACGGTGTTCAGCGTCTCGTTGAGGACCTGGTCGCGTTTCTTCTGGTGAGCGACCACCTGCCGGAAGGCCGGCTCGTACTTCTTCATGAGCCCGTCGGCCTCGTGGATCATCTGCAACCGCTTGGGATTGTCGAGTTCCTCCTTCGCGGTGGCCATGAAGCCTTCCATCTCGCTCCAGCGGTCGTCGTACTGCTGGACTCTGTCGGCAGAGCTGCTGAGCAGGTAGTCCTTCACCGCGAAACGGGCCTCCAGCATGTTCGCCTGCAGGCGCCCGGCGAGGTTGGTGTCCCGGGCGAGCGCGCGATACTCGGTAAAGCCCTCGGCGGCCGTCCCCAGGGCGAAGTAGCCCACGACTCCCAATACCACAAGCAACGTCAACACGGCCCCGAATCCCAGGGCGATCTTCTTTCCAACGGTCAGATTCTTCAACATAGATGGCTCCCAATCGGTGTCCAGTCCAGGCGCGCAACAAGAAACGGTTGTGGCAACAGAAGGTGTGTTTCGGAGTGCTCGTCGAAAGGGAGCAGGGGCGGGGTCTGCCGATGCAGATTCCACGCCTGTACCAGATCAACGAGCTATCCTACCAGAGCGTTCCCCGCGAACCGCCGGTGTGGACCTTCTTTTCCTCGGTTTCATCCGCACGCTTGCCGGCAGAGCGTCAACTCCATTACCGACAAACGTTTGACACAATCCAAAATCCCCGTCATCGGCCTGGAACCCATGAAGGTTCTTACCTTGCAGCTTTGCAGAATGCTGCCCGGCCGCCACCGTTATCGTCCACATCTGCCGACCACTTGGATAATCTGCCGGAATTTCGCGACCGGTCGGGTTTCTTGACGCAGGCTGAACACTGCCGGCGGGTCTGGAGGGGCTGCCAGGGAGGAGCACGGAGGGAATTCGTGAATTTTTTCTCAATCTCGGGTTGTTTCCCGTTGACGTTTTCGTCGGTTGCCGATTACCGTATGGACTCTTGCCTTCCACGGCGGCATCTTACCGTCTGGCAAGAACTAACTGACCGCGTCAGCGTGGCAACCGTAGCAAGGGGCTGCGGCTCTGCCGGCCCGAACCTGGCGCAGGACCCCGATGAGAAGGGAGATTCTCATGATCAAGTCACGCCTGTTGACTCCCGGACCCACCGACGTGCCCCCCGAAGTCCTCAATGAAATGGCCAAGCCCATCTTCCATCACCGGACCCCGCAGTTCCGGGAGATGTTCGAGGCCACCAACGAGGGGCTCAAGAAGATCCTCCGAACCCAGAATGACGTGCTGACCATCGCCGGGTCGGGCACCGCGGGCATGGAGGCGGCCATCGCCTGTGCCGTGCCCCGCGACAAGAAGGTGCTCATCTCCAACGGCGGCAAGTTCGGCGAACGCTGGGTGAAGGTCGCCAAGGTCTACGGACTGGACGTCGACGAGGTCCAACTCGAGTGGGGCACCGCCCTGCAGCCCGAGACCGTCAAGGAGAAGCTCGACACCGGCGAGTACGGCGCCGTGGTGACCGTGTACTCGGAAACCTCCACCGCCACCGCCTGCGATCTCAAAGCCATCGGCGAGGTCGTCAAGGACACCGACGCGCTGCTGATTGCCGACTGCATTACCGCGGCCGGCACGCTGCCTCTGGAGACCGACCCGTGGGGCGTGGACATCGTCGGTGCCGGAAGCCAGAAGGCACTCATGCTCCCGCCGGGGCTGGCGGTGCTTTCGGTCTCGCAGAAGGCGTGGGACGTCATCGACACCATCGACGCCCCGTGCTTCTACCTGAACCTCAAGGCCTATCGTAAATCGCTGGCCAAGAACGACACGCCCTACACCGGCGCCGTCAGCCTCGTTCGCGGGCTGAAGGTCGCGGTGGACATGCTCAACGAGATCGGCATCGAGACCGTCTGGGCACGCACCGCCACGCTCGCCAAGGCCGTCCGCACCGGCGCCGAGGCGATCGGTCTGAAGGTCTTCTCCCAGCAGCCTTCCGACTCGGTCACGGGGCTGCTGTTCCCCGAGGGCGTGGACGACGAGTTCCGCAAGAAGCTCCAGAAGAAGTACGGGATCTCCGTGGCCGGCGGCCAGGAGGATCTCAAGGGCAGGCTGATGCGGATTTCCCACATGGGATACGTCGATCCGGTCGAGACCCTCGGCGTGATCGCCGCCATCGAGTACACCCTCGCCGACATGGGCGTGGACGTCGAAGTCGGCAAGGGCGTGGCCGCCGCGGCCAAGGTCCTCAAGGACTGGAAGTAATTCACGAAAGGAGAGAGGACCCATGGCGGATATCAAGATTCTCGTAGCAGACAAACTCAGCCCGGTCGGAATCGACTGGCTCAAGCAGCAGGACGACGTCGAGGTC
>JBKHHV010000066.1:0-14709 GCA_046539005.1 Phycisphaerae bacterium | reverse complement strand
AACGCCGCCGTGCAGGTCCTCGGCGACAGCTACGCCGTCTTTCCGTACAACAACTCCCAGACGTTCTGGGCGTATCTGACGGCCTCGCTGCAGCAGCCGGTGGGCGTGGAAGACCGCGCCGGGGGTGCTTCGGCCCTGGCAAAGCGCCTGTGGGACCTCTCGGCCACCCGAAACAAGAAAACGCGGGTCGTGGTCTGGCTGTTCACCAACTGCTCGCTGTACGAACAGGGCTTCCAGCCGCCCAAGCCCACGCGGGGCCGGGGCAAGCCAGGCGACGACAGCCGGCAGGTGACGCTGCGTGTGGAGCTGTCGGCCGACGCTCCGGCGATCGACCCCGATACGCTGGACTACCCCAACGCCCTGCTGACGCTCCCGGCGAAGGTGACCGCCGTGAAGCGCGGCAAGCTCGACGGCAAGTCGGTGTTGCTGGTCTTTCGGGCGGTGAAGAGCCGCCGGAAGACCCCGGCGGCCTCGCTGCGGAAAGGCGACCGCCTGGAGGGGACGGTCCGCTTTGCCACCCCGCCCGACCAGGCGGCGTGGATGATGATCGACAACACCGACGCCTTCGACCTGCACCCGCGGTACGTGCAGCAGTGGGAGAAGCTCGGCGCGGAATAACCGGTGGGCTTTCCTTTGCAGGCCCGGCCGAACCGAACGAAGCCTGGCCGGGTTGCCTTGGCGTTCAGCGCTGTTCGTTTTCGGGTGGCCGATGGAGAAGTCGGCGCAAAGCGCTGAACGGCAAGCCGAGACCAAACGGCGAATGCCCGCCCAGCCCGTCGGCCGGGGCGAGTTGGGAACTGCTTCGGGTGGGGCGTCAATTCTGAGGGTGACTGATGAAGGAAAGCCTGGCCGGGTTGCCTTGGCGTTCAGCGCTGTTCGTTCCTGCTGCGGGTGGGGGCGTCTACTCCAGCCCGCCCAGTTCGCGCAGGCGGTCTTCCAAGGCGGCGACGGTCTCGGTGACGGTCAGGTCGGAGGTGTCCAGCACCCAGTCGTAAGCACCGGCCGCCTGCATGCGGCGGAAGCCCTCGAAGGTGTTGCCCAGGCGGCTGGCCATGAAGGAGGTGTCGGAGAAGCGGTTGCGGGTGGTCAGCACCAGTTCCCGGCGGCACATCAGCAGGATCGAGCTGGCCGGGGCGATGCGCCCGTAGTCGGCCATGCGGCGGGTGTGGTATTCCGGATCGGCGGAGATGTCGTCCACCAGCACGTCCATGCCGCGGGCGGCGTAGTTGCCCAGCAGGTCCATGATGTTGGCGTGGGTCAGCTCGCGCTGGAACTGCTCGGCCCGGCGAAGTTTATCGTCCACGATGAAATGCCGCAACTCGTCGACCTTCAGGTGCACCGCCCTCCACCTGCGGGCAATCTGCTCGCTGACGGTGCTCTTTCCCACATTCGACGGGCCGGTAAGAAGAACGATCATGTACTGCTCCGTGTGAAAACCAGCAACGGGTGTCCCATTCAGTCTATCTTCCCTGATCTTCGGACCCAGGCCCTCCGCACTTGGAACTTCATCGAAACTTCAGGGCCGTCAGTCCTCAATTTGTTCGCCGTGAGCTTTTAGTCCTTGGTCCTGGTCGTTGGTCACCCAGCACACAGCGTTCGGCGTCCCGGGAGGCAAGCAGGGTTGTGATCCGTCCCGCTGATTGCCAGTTGCTGATGGCTGGTCATGGGTCACCGACCCTGGCTTTTGTCCCGAACTTTCCATATTCGCAGACGTCCATAAGGGGTAGAATACTCGGGGAGATCGGTACTTCCACAAAGGGAGAAGATCATGGCCAGGCGACTGACCCAGGCGGACAGCGAACTGTTCATCGAATATGCGCTGCGAATGACGAAGGGGCGCATCCGCCTTATCAGCGTCGCCACGGCCGTTCTGACGGTCGTAGCGGCCGGCGTTGCGATGCTGCTTTTGATGATCGCGGCCGACCACTTCACGCCCGGGGGGTTGTCTCCCGCGGCGGCGACGGCTTTTCGCGTGGCGTTCATGCTGGTGGAGCTGGCGCTGATCGCCATGCTGGTGGCGATGCCCCTGGCCCAGCGGATCAACGATCTTTACGTCGCCCGGCTGATCGAGAAGTCCCACCCCGATTTCCGCAACGACCTTACCAGCGCCCTGCAGCTTGCCGGCGACGGACACGTGGGCAAAGGGACGCTGGCAGCCATCAAGCGCCGGGCGGCCGGCGAGGTCGCCGAGACCGACGTCGAAAGCTCCGTGACCACCCGGGGCATCCGCCTGACGGGCATCATCTGCTGCGTTTCGATCCTGGTCTTCGGGCTCTACTGCGTGACCTCCGACAAGGCGATCTGGCCGTCGGTGCAGCGGGTGGCCCTGGGCAACACCCACGTGGCCGCACCGACGATTACCCACATTACCGACTTCCAACCCCACACCGGGCAGGACGTGTTGACCGGGCGGCCGGTGGAGTTCACCGCCACCGTTGCCCAGCGGAAGGGCGCCCCCGTGCAGGTCCGCGTGTATCGGGACGGCAAGAGCAGCCTCCTGGACGACGACCTGCTGGTCATGGAGCCCACAGGCGAAAACTCGCGGGGGGAAGAGACGTTCGTGGCCACCTGGCCGTCGGCCACGGCAACCGGCGGCAACCTGGTGCGGTTCGAGATTCTCTGCGGCGACGCCCGCACCGGCGGAATGCTGCAGGTGCTCCAGGCCCCCACGGTGGCCGACCTGCAGACCACGCTGCATTGGCCCGAGTACACCGGCAAGGGCAGCGAGACTCTCAACAAGGGCACCATCGAGGCGCTGCCCGGTACGAAGGTGATCGTCTCGGCGAAAGCCAACCACGCCGTGCAACTCGCCCGCCTGCGGTTCGAAAAAGCCAACGGGTTGCTGATGAAGGCCGCCGACCGGCGGATGCAGGCCCAGTTCACCGTCACCGATGACGACCGGTACCGCATCGCCTACAAGGGAACCCACCCGCTGGTGGACTACGACGAGGACTCCTGGTACGAGATCCGCATGCTTACCGACCACCCGCCGGAGGTCAAGGTGACCGAGCCGGAACACCGGGTGGAACTGGCACTCAACGAGGTGCTGCGGGTAGGGGGCGAGGCGAGCGACGACTACGGACTGGCGTCGATGACGCTGGTGGCACGCGTGCCCGGCGAGGACCAGCCCCGCCGCTTCCCCCTGGGCCGATACACTCGACCCGGGGCGGCGACGCGCACCATCAGTCACGCCGAGCCGGTGGAGAACCTGGGCAAAGAAGGACAACTGGTCACGCTGCACGTGGAGGCGGCCGACTACCGCACCCCCGGCGGTGGGCAGGTGACCCGAAGCCAGCCGTTCCAGGTGTTCATCAAGCCGCCGGATGAGCAGATCATTGCCCAGCAGCAGGCCGAGCGCGAAGCCCGCGAGAACCAGCAGCAACAGAACGATGACCCGGCCGACCGCGACGACGACCCCGACGAGGGCAACGACCCGGCCGACGAGAACGACCCCCGCCAAGACGATGGCGGCGAGGACGACCAGCTCGCCCAGCGGGACGACGGGGACGACCCCCTCGACCAGGACGACCCGGAGATGGACGACCTGCTGGATCCGGACGACGAAAAGGAGAAGGAACAGCTCGACAAACTCCGAGATGAACTCGACCCCCAGAAGGGCGCCGACCAGGCCGGGCAGGACCAGCAGGGCCAGGACCAGCAGGGCCAGGGTCAGCAGGGCCAAGGTCAACAAGGCGAAGGACAAGGGCAAGGTGCCGGCGGGCAGGGACCGGCCGGCGGGCCGCATTCCGGCAACCCCAGCGGCGACCCGAACTCCGGCTCCCAGGACGAACGCGGCGAGGTGGACGACGCCGAGGTCGACAAGCTGACTCCCGCCGAGAAGGCGAAGCTCGAATCGCTCGGCCGTGCGCTGGACGAGGCTCAGAAGCAGCTCCGCGACGGCGAGGTGGACCCCGAGCTGCTCAAGAAGTTCGGCATGACCGAGAAGGAGTTCAAGGACTTCGTCAAGAAGTACGCCGGCAAGTACGGCAAGGTCCGCGACATGCTCGAGCAGACCGAACGCACCAACGAGACCGACCGGCTGGTCGTCCGCGGCGGCAGCGGCGATACCCAGGAAGGCACCGGCACTGCCGACGACGCCACCGGCGCCAGCGGCCGAGAGGACCTGAGCCCCGACGAGATCAAGAAACTCTACGAGTCCCGCAAGGGCAACGTCTCTCCCGAGTACCGCAAGCAGGTGGAAGACTACTTCCGCGCCATCAGCGAAGGCCTGGGCGACGACAGCGACACCGCCGAAGACTCATAGGACTGACGCAAGCTTCGGCCGACCTCTTGGGGCGACCGGGTACTTCTCCCTATGTCGCGGGCGGCTACTCCGGCATCGGCGGGGGGAACATCTCCTCCAGCCGATCGACCTCTTCCCTTGGGAGATGAGTGGGGTTGCCCGCCAGGATACCCGCCACATTGCGGAACGGCTCGCCCAGGTGGATGCCCTTGTCGTCGATGGCGTATTCGAAGATCCGTTTGTCGTGCATCGAGCCCCGCATCTTCAGCACCGTCAGCCCGCGGCGCATCTGGCCGTGGATCTCCACGTATCTCAGCAGGATAATGCTGTCGGTAATCGTCGAAATGTGCGCCTCGGTCACCGACTCCCCGCCCATCAGTGTCTCGGTCGTGGAGGTAAACAGCCCGGCGATTTCGCGCTCCTTGATCAGGCTGGTAAGGCCGATGATGAACTCCCGGAAGCTGCGAGGCGAGGCGACGCGGTTCAGCGCCGAAAGACTGTCCACCGCCACCCGGACCGGGGCAAACTCGTCGATGTGGTTGCGGATCTTGATCAGATGGTCCTCGAGGCTGTCGTTTTCGGGATAGGTACACGACACCCGAAGAAGCTCATTCGCCTCGGCGCCGGCCAGATCCATGCCCCACCCGGCCGCGTTGCGGAAAAACTGCTCGCGTGACTCCTCGAACCCCAGCAGCAGGCAGCGTTCGCCCGTGGAGATACCGGCGTTGACGAAATGAGTGGCCGTCAGGGTCTTGCCGGTCCCGGTCGCTCCCGACAGCAGAATCACCGAATCGCGGAAGAACCCCCCGCCGGTCAGTTCATCCATCCGCCCGATCCCGGTCGGAATCCGCTCGACCGACGAGGCCTGCTCGAGGCGAATGCCCGACAGCGGCATCGCCACGAAGCCCTCCCCTTCGATGATGGTGAACGGCCACTGTCCCTTCTGGTGGCTGGCCCCGCGGAACTTGAGGATCTCGATTGTCCGGCGGCGGCGCTCGGACTCCAGGGCGTTGCGAAGGATGATCACGTTGTCGGCGACGAATTCTTCCACCCCGTATCGCGCGACCGGGCCATACTCCTCGACCCGCTCGGCGGTCAGCACGGCCGTGACGCCCATCTCCCGCAGGGCCGCCCCCACCCGCAGCAGTTCCCGCCGGATCGTCGGGGCATCGCCGAACTGCGAGAACACGGCACTGAAGGAATCGACCGAAACCCGCGTGGCGCCCGTCCGCTGGATGGCGTACTCCAACCGGGCCAGGAACCCGCCCAGGTCGTAGCTGCCGGCCTCCAGGTCGCTGCCGTCGATGGGGGGCGTGGCGTCCACGAACGCCCAAAGCCCCTGTTTCTCCCAGTCGGCGGTGTCCCAGCCCATGGCCGCGGCGTTGCGACGGATGTCTTCAGGCGGTTCCTCGAAGGTGACGAACACGCCCCCGCCCTCGCCGGCACGGATTCCTTCCACCAGGAACTGCACGGCGAAGACGGTTTTGCCGCTGCCGGAGGTGCCCGAAACCAGCGTGGATCGACGCCTGGGCAGCCCCCCCAGCGAGAGGGCATCGAAGCCGGGGATGTTCGTCGGGAGCTTGCGGAGCCCGTCGTCGTGGTCGCGGTCTGTCATAGTCGGTCCTTCCCCTCGGTCTTCAGTCCATGCGGATCAGGTTCAGCCCTCTGAGCACCTTGTCGGTGTCCGAAAGGTCACCGACGATACGCCGAAGCGGTGGTGGCAACTGTTTGATCAGGGTGGGGGTCGCCATGATCTTCTCCTGATCGGCTATGTCGGGTTGCTCGATGACGTCGATGATCTCCAGTTCGTAGACGTCCCGCAGGTCTTTCTCGCAGATACGCCGCACGTTGGCCACCGCCCGCTCGCTGCGGTCGGTCTTGCCGGCGATGAACAGGCGAAGCTTGAAAGAGCTCATTCGGGCCACTCCTGTGGGTTGGTGCCTTCGCGATCGCGCGGGTCGGGCGTGGGTCGCACGGCCCCCATTGCGTACTTCTGGTAGAAGCTGACCATGTATCCCATCAGCTCCAGGAGCAGGTAACGCCCCTCCTGGGCGTAGGCCTGGGTGCGACGCACGTTTCCCGTCGACTTCTTGCGCTTCAGGGCCGTGGTGTGGATGAGTACCGCGTCGCGGGGACCGGCCTTGAAGAACCCCAGGCGTCGCGCCAGCAGGCGCACCTCGCCCGACAGGTCCCGCTGGGTGTCGTGCGTCTGGTTCTCGAGGGTGTGCTCCAGAAGCTCCTCGTACGCCTGAACCAGTTCGTTGAAGGTTCCCGGAGCCGAGTCCACCAGCGCCTGGGCGCCGAAGTACCTCGCCGTGACGCTGGGAAACCCCGACGAGGTCAGCCGTGCCAGGGAAGCCAGTTCGCGCTGACGTTCGCGTTCCATGCGGCGGAGCATCCGGTGGCGCTGGGTGGCGTAGCGCAGCGCCCGCACCAGCGTGTTGCGGTCGGTGCTGTCCTTGAGCAGGAAATCCTCGGCTCCATTGCCCATCGCGCGGATCGCCAGTTCGGCGTCCCCGGGCCCGGTCAGCACAACGATAGGAATCTCCGGCACTTGCGAGTAGACCGCCTCCAGCGTGCCCAGCCCGTCGCTGTCGGGCAGGCCCAAGTCCAGCAGGATTACGTCAATTCCACCCCGGGTCAACGACTTGAGAGCCTCGGATAACGTAGACTCATGATGCAGGCGGAATGTGATGTCCGCCGAGGGGTCCTGCAAGGTCCCTCCGCGCAGAAGGGCGGCCGACAGGGCCGACTCCTCCGCATCGCTGTCGGCAAGGACCAACTTCTCGCGAAGGTGCTGCACCTGCTCACGGTCATCTTCAATCAACAGAATGTCGATCTGAACGTTCGCCATGCCGACGAGCGTCTCCCGCAATGCCCCGAGTCGTTTCCTGGGCCTGTCCCGTCCCAGGCTCCGGCGGATACTATCGAATCATAGGCACCCGGCAACCGACCTACTGGGGGAAACCCTTGCCGCAAGTGAGCCCAAGAGCGATAAACATAGCAAGTACACTTGATTTGCGCCGCCGATTGCGTCAAGATCGGCCGGCAGCAAACCGACGCACGTGAAGTCACTTCTTTACCGGCCTGCGGGCCGGAAGCAACAGGCTCTTGCCTGCGATGACCTGGAAAACGGATCTGTATCGCGATGGCTTTGCCGGAAGCCGACCAAAGGCATAATTGCCGCAATAGTTTGAAAGCCGGGGGTTTGATGCTCAACATGGTACATACACGTCGTCTCCAGAGGCCGATCAACCGTATCCCATTGGGGACGCTGATTGTATTGGCGTCGGTTGTCGCTCTTGCCGCGCCCCGCCTGGCCGACGCCCAGATTGCCCCCCAGGCCGGGAGGCATCAGATCCTCCTGCTGCACTCGTATCATGCCGGCTACGACTGGACCGAGGGCATAACCCGCGGTTTCCGGGAAGAGATGTCCCGCCTGATGCCGGACGCCGAAGTCCACATCGAGTACATGGACTCCAAGCGATGGAACGCGCCCGACCAGCAGGAAGCCTTCCATAACTGGCTCCAGATCCGCTATCGCAACGTTCCCATCTCGGCCATCGTCAGTTCCGACGACAACGCGCTGGCGTTCCTCCTGAAGCATCGTGGTCATGTGGCGCCCGGTCAGCCGATCGTGTTCTGCGGGGTCAACGACTACGACCCCAATCAACTGGTCGGGCATCCGGAAATCACCGGCGTGGTGGAAACGCTGGAGGTCCGTCAGACGCTTGACCTCGCCCGGAAACTCCGCCCCGGCGTCAGACGCGTGCTGGTAGTGACCGACAACTCCCCCACCGGTGTCGGCCAGCAGCGCACGGTCCGCAAGGTGGAGGACGGCTACCCGAAACTGAAATTCGAGTACCTCGACGGGCATTACCTTACTTCCGCCCAGTTGGCCGACCGCATCGCCGCCGCCCGGTCCGACGCAGTCGTCCTGTGGATGGTCTGGATGCGCGATCGCGACGGGTACGTGGATTACACCCATTGGCTGCCGGCAATCGCCGACCGCTCGCCGGTGCCGATCTTCGGCTGCCTGGACCTGTGGCTGGGGCACGGCATCGTCGGAGGCAGGCTGACCACCGGCTCGCTGCAAGGGGAGGCCGCCGCCGGGATCGCCGCCCGGATTCTCCAGCAGGGCGCTAAACCCTCCCAGATCCCCGTGCAGATGGAAAGCCCCACGCAGTTCACCTTCGACTACCCGCGCCTCCAGCAATGGGGCATTCCGGTATCGGCGCTGCCGCCGGGGTCCCAGGTCATCGACCGCCCCTACTCCCCCTACGAGGAATACCGCTACGCGATCTGGGCGGCGACCGGGGTGGTGGTCGTGCTGTCGCTGCTGGTGGCGGGGCTGGCCGCCAACATCATTCGGCGCCGCCGCGCCGAGCAGCAACTCCGCCGCGAGCGGGAATCGCTGGAGACGATCCTGGAGGCTTCGCCCTACGGCGTGCTGACGGCCGGTCCGTACATCGACAGTGCCTGCTCCTATTGCAACCGCCGTTTCACGCACATTACCGGCTACGAACTCTCCGACGTGCCCACCGTGGCCGACTGGCTGCAGCATGCTTTCCCCGACCCCTCCCGGCGGGCCCGCCAGAGCGCGCTCTGGAAGACCCAGGCACAGGAAGGCTTCGCCCCCGAGGGACAGACCGTGGAAATCACCTGCCGCTCCGGGCAGACCCGCCACGTCCACCTTGCCGGCAGCCGCATGTCCGACCAGCGCGTGATGCTGATGATCGCCGACGTCACCCGACAGGTACAGGCCGAGGAGGACCGCGAGCATCTTCAGGCCCAGATCCAGCACGCCCAGAAACTCGAAAGCCTCGGTGTGCTGGCCGGGGGGATCGCCCATGACTTCAACAACCTGCTGGTCGGCATTCTGGGCAACGCCGACCTGGCGCTGATGGAGATGTCCGACCTCGCCCCCGCCCGCCCCAGCGTCGAGGAGATCAAGAACGTCGCCGTCCGGGCTTCCGAACTTACCCAGCAGATGCTCGCCTACTCCGGCAAGGGGCGGTTCGTCATCCGGGCGGTGAACCTTAACGACCTCGTCGAGGAGATGCTGCACCTGCTGGAGATATCCATCACCAAGAAGGCCGTCCTGCAGCGCTACCTCGCCCGCGAGCTGCCGCCCGTGGAGGCCGACGTGTCCCAACTGCGACAGGTGGTCATGAACCTGATCACCAACGCCTCCGACGCGGTGGGCGAAAGCAGCGGCACCATCACACTGCGAACCGGCTTGGTCGAGGCCGACGAGCAGTACCTTCGCGATGCCGTGCTCGAACGCGACCTGCAGCCCGGGCGCTACGTCTGGCTGGAAGTCAGCGACACCGGCTGCGGCATGGACGAGAAGACCCAGGCGAGAATCTTCGACCCGTTCTTCACCACGAAATTCGCCGGGCGGGGGCTCGGACTGGCGGCCGTGCTGGGAATCATCCGAGGCCACGGCGGCACCATCCGTCTCTACAGCGAAGTGGGACGCGGTACCACCTTCAAGGTGCTGCTGCCTGCCTGCGAGCGAACCGCCGAAGAGTCCGAACCGTCCCTCCCCGATGAAGACCACTCCGACCACGACGGAAAGGCCGTGGTCCTGTTGGCCGACGACGAAAGAACCGTCCGCGACGTCGCCAGCCGACTGCTGGAACGCAAGGGCTTCGACGTGATCCTCGCCGAGGACGGCCGCGAGGCGGTGGAAGTCTTCCGCCGCGAGATCGACCGTGTGGACGTGGTGGTTCTGGACATGACCATGCCACACCTCAACGGCGAGGAAGCCTTCCGGGAAATCCGCCGCCTGCAACCCAACGTGCCTGTATTGCTCTCCAGCGGATACAACGAGCAGGAAACGGTCAGCCACTTCGTCGGGAAGGGCCTGGCCGGGTTCATCCCCAAACCGTTCGAGTCTCGCACCCTGATCGCAAAGGTCCGCGAGGCCGTGGGCAACAACGGCAACGAAGCCCCAGCCAACGCCACCGATCACTGAAATGCCCGGAATGCCCCCGCCCCTGCGGAGGCGAAGTGACCGGTGACCCGAACGAACCAGAGACGAAGGGAAAACGCCGGTGCCACGGGTATCTCCGACACCCGTGCGTCCTCGAACAGCGCTGAACGCCAAGGCAACCCGGTAACATATGCCGAAATCCGGAGGGGACTGAAATGGATGTAGGGTTGGGTGGGCTCGTGTCGCCGGGTGCCACGCTTCTCCGCACAGCAGAGAAGCATGCCGCCTCACTGGCGTGTCTTCCCACGCCCGGAAGCCACTAGCGGGCTGACCGGGCCGGGGCTATAATGACGCGCTTTGCGGCTATCGAGGAGAGTGCACATGGCAACGATGCGAACCGAGACCGATTCGATGGGCTCGATGGAAGTGCCCGCCGACGCTCTTTACGGCGCCCAGACCGCCCGGGCCGTGCAGAACTTTCCCATCTCCGGGTGGACCATGCCCCGCGAGTTCATCGGCGCGCTGGGGCTGGTGAAGCAGGCGGCCGCCATGGTCAACCGCGACCTTGGGCTGCTGGAGGACGAGATCGCCAAAGCGATCATCCGGGCCTCGGAAGAGGTTATCAACGGCGAGCACGATGACCAGTTCGTGGTCGACGTCTTCCAGACCGGCAGCGGCACCAGCACCAACATGAACGCCAACGAGGTGATCGCCAACCGGGCGGTGCAGATCCTCGGAGGCCAGCTCGGCGACAAGTCGCGCGTGCACCCCAACGACCACGTCAACCGCAGCCAGTCCTCCAACGACGTCATCCCCACCGCCCTGCACATCGCCGCAGCCACCGAGATTCACCACGGGCTCGTGCCCGAACTGCGGTCCCTGCGGGACGCCATCGCCGCCAAGAGCGAACAGTTCAACAGCGTCGTCAAGGTCGGACGAACCCACCTGATGGACGCGGTGCCCATCCGCCTCGGCCAGGAGTTCGGCGGGTACGCCGTGCAACTGGAAAACGGGCTCTCCAGCCTGGGCGGCGCCGTGGGCTGGTTGTGTGAACTGCCTCTGGGCGGAACGGCCGTGGGGACCGGGCTCAACTGTCCCGAAGGCTTCGCCGAGGCAACTTGCCATATCATCGCCAGCCAGACGAACCTGCCCTTCCGCCCGGCGCGGAACCGCTACGAGTGCATCGCCACCAAGGACGCGGCGCTGTTCGCCAGCAGCGCCCTGCGAAGCGTGGCCGTCTCGATGGGGAAGATCGCCTCGGACATCCGCCTGATGGGCTCGGGCCCGCGCTGCGGACTGGGCGAACTCAAGATCCCGGCCGTCCAGCCCGGAAGCAGCATCATGCCCGGGAAGGTCAACCCGGTCATCTGCGAGTCGGTCATCCAGGTCGCCTGCCAGGTGGTCGGTTGCGACGCGGCCGTGGTGGCCGGCGCCACCGGCGGCGTGGGCAGCATCCTGGAACTCAACGTCGCCATGCCCATGATCGCCTCCAATGTCATCACCTCCGCCCGCCTGCTGGCGAACGTGTCGGAAGTGTTCGAAGAGAAGTGCATCGTCGGGCTCGAAGCCGACGCCGAACGCTGCGAAAGCCTCATCGAACACTCGCTGGCGATGATCACCGTCCTCGCCCCCGAGATCGGGTACGACGCGGCCTCCGAGATCGCCAAGGAAGCCTTCCAGCAAGGGCGAACCGTCCGCGAACTTTGCCGAGAACGCGGCGTCGTGGACGACCAGAAGCTGGATGAATTGCTAAACCCGCGACGCCAGACCGGCAACTGACACCACCCATTCGCTCCATCCCGACGGTATGAGGGATGGAACCATAAATCGTACCGCTGGCGTACGACTCGCTTGCTACTGTAGGGTAATTACGGTACGCTCATGGGTATTCGCAGCAGGCGGTTCCACGGCCGAGGTCCCTATATGATCGACTGTCCCTACGATTGCGGTGGCTACGAGAACGGGCTGATTCTCTGTCGACCGGCCGGGATCCTGACCCCCGAGACGATCGACCACTTCCTCGCCTGCCGCGATCAACTCGAAGAGGAGGCCGGCAAGCCGCTGGATCGGTTCATCGACATGCGGAAAGTCACCGGTATCGAACTGGGCTACCAGCATACCTCCCGATTCGCCGAAGCGATGGCCAACCGCGCCCAGGGCAAACGCATCGTCATGGCATGCTTCCTTGTGGTCAACGAAGTGCAATACGGCATGGCCCGAATGTACCAGGCCCTGGTGGACGGCCGCGGGCTGGAAGTGCACATCAGCTACGAGGTGGAGGAACTCGCCCGGATCCTCGGCGTCCCGGACTTCATCCTGCTGGGCGAACAGCCCCCCAGCGAGCCTTCCGAGTAGCTCCCCTCCCATTCCGCGACCAATGTGGCGACCAGCTCCGGGCGTGCCCGTCCGGTCTGTGGGACAAGAAACCAAGAAACCACGAGAAACCACTCCAGCCACAAAATCTGCTGGCCCTTTGGTTCATGGGCTTGTATAATCCGTCGTTCCGCCAGCGGGGCTGCAAGCAGACCTGCTGCCGGGAAGAATGCATTCGGGGCGTGGCGCAGCTTGGATAGCGCGTTGCACTGGGGGTGCAAAGGTCGCTGGTTCAAATCCAGTCGCCCCGATTTGTTCGAACAGGAAGCCGGTCGACGAGAAAGTCGGACGGCTTTCTCTTTTCCATGCAAAGAGTTACGTCGGTGACGGTCCGGTTCAAAGAAAATGCCCGCAAGAGCCGTTGTTTCGTCTCCTTATTTGAGCTAAGCCACACCCACGACGCATCTTGCGTAAAATCGTACACCCCCTTGGCCATGACACCGCACGCCGGGTCGAGTCACTGCAAGCCGCCAGAGCCTGCTGGACCTCCTGCATCTGCCCCTGAAGCATCGTCGATTAATCCTGGAAGGTCACCGCGTCGAGGTGCCCTGAAGGTACAGCTGGAGCAGGCGGTCGTTCTGCTGGGCCAGTTCGGTTCGTTTGCGGCTGAGGATGCGTTTCTGCGTGCGACGGTTCCAGCCCCTGCAACACTCAAACACAAACAACCCTGTGGGTGCGACCCAGGCAGGAGCCGAAGAACACGCCCGTCGGCCGGATTTCCGCGACGACACACTATAGAACCATTGCGAGGGACTTCTGTTATGGCCATATCGGCAATTGACAAAATGGCTTTCCGGGGTACAATCCAATACGTCAAACAGCAAGATGGGGCCGGCACGTTCCAGAACTGGAGGAGTTCCCATGGCGCGGTGGTTTCCGATGGTTGGCGTGCTTCTGGTTATCCTGGCAGGTTCGGCTGCGGCATCGGGCGAAGGGCTTCGCCGCGTGGTTGTCAGCGGGGAGCTGGACCCCGTTTCGGGTGAGGCCTTCTCCCGGTTCGGCCGCGCCGTCATCAACGACAGTGGCGACGTCGCCTTCGAGGGCTTCCTCGAATGGGAGACGTACGTGGGCGCCAACAACGACGAGGGGCTCTGGTCTACCTTCGGCGGCCTGCATCGCGTGGCCCGCGAGAACCACCCGATGGTTGGCGGAGTGGATTGGGACACGCTAACCGGCATGGACCTGCTCAACAGTGGCGAGCTGATCGGCACGTGCCGCCAATACTACCCCGGTTCAGCCGACGATCTCCGCGCCGTGTGGACTTCCCGCGGCGGTTCGGCCGAGGTGATCGCCGACACCAACATGGATGCCGGCATCCCCCAAGGCTCGTTCGACGGCCAGAATCTCGGAGCCGGGCTTGTCGGCTGTGACGGTACCTACTTCTTCCAGGCCCGTCGCAAGGATTCCTCCGGCCAGCCGTATACGACGTTCTCCGAGCCGTTCATCGCAACCGAAACGTTCAAGCGGCTGTATGAAGGCCCACAACTGCCCGAGGGGTACGAACTGCACGGGCACACATACTCCCCGCTTCCGGCCCGCGTACTGCCCGGGGGCGTCCTGGAGCACACGGCCGTCCGGACGGTGTGGGAAGAGGTCCAGCAGTTCCCCGACGGGCCGACGCTGTCCCAACGCCGGGGCGTGCATATCTCGGTGTGGCGCACCGACCAGAACGGCTCGACAATGCACCGCGAGTTGCCGCTGGCGGCTCCCGGGGGCATCGTGGGCGACCTGCATTTCGACGACGTGGAATGGGTAGGAATGAACGACCACGGCCGGGTCATTGCCGACGCATGGGCCGCCCAGGCCGACGGCAGTGGCGCCGTCCGCGGCGTGTGGGCCGAGACACCAGATGGCTGGGAACTGGTGCACGCCAACACCAGTTCGAACCTATCCATGTTTGGGAGAGTCACCGGGCCGGATGTCGTGCTCAGCGACAATGGCGTGTGGGCGTACCCGGCTGAATTCTCTTCGGATAAGTGCCTCCTGCTGGACGTCGGCCTCGGTCTGAAGAGCAGCGCGATACGGGAGGGCTTGAGCACCCGCGGCCTGCCCAGTGAGGTGACCGTGGAACAGATTCTCAGCTACGCGATGAGCCCGACGGGCCAGTTGGTTGTTCTCGCGCGTTTTGTCGAGGTCACGCGAGCATCCTCGGCAC
>JBKHHV010000322.1:0-3828 GCA_046539005.1 Phycisphaerae bacterium | reverse complement strand
GCCGAAGCTCTTGTACAGCGGCGGGAAGAACTTCCGCAGGTACATCTCCACGAACTGCACGCTGGAGGCGATGACGAAGATGTAGATGATGTAGCTGAGGATGCTCAAATCGACGGTGGTCTGTGGGTCGCCGCCCACCGCCTGCCATACCCACCCGGTCAGCGGGGCTCCGGCGCGGAGGATGTAGTAGGTGAACACCCAACTCAGCAGCGCCGCGATGGTGATGACAAAGGTGACCGCGCAGCCCATTCCGAAGGCCATGTCCACCCGTCGCGAGACGCCGATGAACGGACAGATGCCCACGAAGTAGTGCAGCACGAAGTTGTTGATGAAGGCCGCACCGACCGCAATGATCAGGATTTCCGCAAGGTATTCCATGAAGTCGCTTTCCGTTTCAGCCGTCCGTGTCTCAGGCCTTGTTGCGGGCCATGCCGATCCAGTTGACCACGCCCAGCAGCACCCCCAGCGTCAGGAACGCCCCGGGCGGGAGGATCATGATCACCCAGTTGGGCCAGCCGGCGTCGGCGAGGAAGGTCATCTCCAGGGGCATCTTGGCAAACAGCTTGCCGGTGCCCAGCAGTTCCCGGACCATCGAAATCGACAGCAGCGCCAGCGTAAAGCCGACCGACTGTCCCACCGCGTCGGCCGCCGCCGGGCCAAGCCCCTGCTTGCTGGCGCAGACCTCGCAGCGGCAGATGATGATGCAGTTGACGATGATCAGCGGAATATAGGGCCCCAACTGCTTGCTCATGTCGTACATGTACGCGGCGAGGAAGCGGTCGACGATGGTCACGAAGGTGGCGATGGTGAGCGTGAACACCAGGATCCGCAAGTGCGGCTTGAGCAGTCCGCGGATCAGCGAGACCAGCACGTTCGCGCAGAACAGCACGAACAGCACCGCACCGCTCATGGTCAGCGCTCCCTTGATCGTGTTGGTCACCGCCAGCACCGGGCACATGCCCAGCAACTGCCGGTACACCGGGTTCTCGGGCAGAATGCCCGCAATGAATCGCTCCAGGGGGGTCGGTCCGTCGCTGGCCATCAGTTCCTGCCTCCTTCGCCCTCGGGTTGGTTCCACTCGCCCATCGCCGCACGGAACTGCCCCACGGCCTTGTTGATGATGTCGGTGACCGCCTGGGAACTGACCGTCGCACCGGTGATCGCCTCGATCTGCTGGTCCTGGGGGGTCCGTTTGACCACCTCGATCCGCTCGGCGGTCGCCATGCCCTCATATTGGGAGCGCCATTGCTCGTCGGAGCGGATCTTGTCGCCCAGCCCGGGCGTTTCCTTCTGGTCCAGCACGTAAAGGCCGGTCAGCCTCGAGGCGTCCGGGCTCAAACCGATCAGCAGTTCGATGACGTCGGCAAAGCCCTGCCCCTTGGCCGGCAGAACCCACCCGACGTGCTCGCCCTCGGCATTGTGGGCCCGGTAGACGGTCTTCTGCTGTCCGCCGAGCGTCATGGCGATTTCCTTCGTCTCGGTCTTGACCGCACCGGGTATCAGGTTGGGCACCTGCGAGTAGGTTTCGTTTCGCTTGTTCTCGGCAATCTGCGGGGAGAGCCCGATGTGCACGCCCGCCAGCGCCGAGCCGAAACCCAGCGCCAGGAGCAGCACCAGCCATGCCTGTTTGAGATATCCCATTCCTTGGCTCCTGCCGCCGACGCTGCGACGGCCGTCTCGTTGGTCTCGCCTTGCCGTTACGCCTTCTGCGGCACCGGCCCGCCGAGGGGGCGGGGCACCGTCCATCGGTTGATCAGCGGCACCACGCCGTTGACCAGCAGCACGCTGAACATCACGCCCTCCGGGTAGGCGCTGAAGGTCCGCAGGAACATCACCAGCACGCCGAAAAGGATCCCGAATACCCACTTGCCCTTCGGCGTCAGCGGGCTGGAGACGGGGTCGGTGATGATGAAGAACGAACCCAGCAGAAACGCCCCGCCGAAGAGATGGTGCAGTACCGTCCAGTCGGCACCGGGGTTCGCCAGGTTCGCGATACCCGCCCACGCCAGCAGCCCCGCGATCGCGCCGGCCGGGATCTCCCACGAAGCGGTGCGGCGGATGCACAGGAAGATTCCGCCCACCAGGCACGCCAGGGCGCTGGTCTCGCCCAGCGAGCCGTTGGTGTTGCCCAGTAACAACCGCCCCAGCAGCCCCTCGGAAACCTCTCCGCCCTGCCAGGCAGCCGTCATGGGCGTGGCCTGGCTGATGGCGTCGGCCGCCGGAGCCTCGGGGGCGACGTAGGCGGTGGCGCCCATCATCGCGGTGAAGGCGATCATCGTAAACGCCCGCCCGACCATGGCAGGGTTGAAGATGTTGTAGCCCAGCCCGCCGAATACGATCTTGCCCAGCCCGATGGCGGTGAACGCACCGATGATGCCGATGTACCACGGGGCGGTCCCGGGCATGGAGAACGCCAGGATCAGGCCGGTCACCACCGCGGAGAAGTCACCCAGCGTGGCTTTGCGACCCCGCATCCAGGTGAAGATCATCTCCGCGGCCATGCACCCGCCCACGCAGAGGATGATCTGCTTGAGGGCGTAGAGCTTGAACACCCACAGCGAGACCGCCAGCACCGGCACCAGGCCGATGATGACGTCGAGCATCATCTTCCGCGTAGTCAGCGTGGTGTCCGAGATATGCGGACCCGGAGCGACCGGCGTTCCCGGCGCCTCCGGCACGTGATTTTCTGCCATCCTTGCTCCCACAGGCGCTTCTCCAGCAAGAGTTCCTTTTTCGCCCCCCCGTCGATCATCCGCCGCGCCGGACACCTACTCCCGGGGCGACTGGACCTTCCCCATCCGGATCAACTGCACCAGCGGAATGCCGGCCGGGCAGACGTACGCGCAGCACCCGCACTCGCAGCAGGCGGCCATGTGGTACCGCTTCGCCACGTTCCAGTTTTTCGTCCGGGCCGACAGGGCGATCCGCGTGGGCACCAGCCCCAGCGGGCAGACGTCCACGCAGCGCCCGCAGCGGACGCAGTTGGTCTCGGTGGCCTTCTTCACGTCCTCGTGGGTCAGCACCGTCACGCCGCTGGTGCCCTTGGTAACGGGCACGTCCAACTCGCCCAACGTGAAGCCCATCATCGGCCCCCCGGCCACCACACGGGCCGCCTGGTCGGTCAGTCCGCCGCAGTATTCGATCAGCTCGCGGTAGCTCACCCCCACCGGGGCCAGGATGTTCTTCGGCTCGGCAATGCCCCCGCCGCTGACGGTCACCACCCGGTGGGTCAACGGCTTGCCCCGCAGCACCGCCCGGGCGATCGCCGTGGCGGTGCCCACGTTGACCACCACCACGCCCACGTCCAGCGGAAGCCCGCCGGTGGGCACCTCGCGCCCGAGCGTCGCCAGAATCGTCTGCCGCTCGCCGCCCATGGGGTACCGGGTCTTGACGGCCGCGACGGTCACGCCGGTTCCCTCGGCGGCTTTCTGCATGGCCGAGACGGCGTCGGGTTTGTTGTCCTCGATGGCGACGTAAATGTCCTTGGCTCCGCAGGCGCGGGCGGCGAGGATGGTACCGCAAATCACCGCGGCGGGATGCTCGACCATCACGCGATGGTCGGCCGTCAGGAACGGTTCGCACTCACAGCCGTTGACCAGCAGCGTGTCGACGCTCTTGCCTTCGGGAGGAGTGAGCTTGACGTGGGTGGGAAACGCCGCCCCGCCCTGCCCGACGATGCCGGCCTGCCGGATCGCCTCGCGGATCTCCTCGGGCGACTGATCGAACCCTTCGGTCGGCCAGGTGCCGCCCAGCACGTCGGCCAGCAGTGCCTCGCCTTCGAGTTGCTCGGCGTCTTCGGCGACCTTGATGGGCACGGTCTGCACGTGC
>JBKHHV010000321.1:0-3830 GCA_046539005.1 Phycisphaerae bacterium | reverse complement strand
CGGTCGGCCAACCCCGCGACCGGGACCGCCGCGCTGGCTACGTGGTCATCGGGGATGGGAAAGTGGAGTTCGTCCGCGTGGGCTACGACGTCGAGGCCGTCGCGGAAAAAGTACACGCCGTGCCCGATCTCGACGACTACCTCGGCACGCGACTGAAAGATGGCCGATAAGGAGTCACTCGTGACACCCAGATGCATTGTTCGTTCCTGCACCCTTGCTGCGCTGCTGGCGGTGGCTCTGACAGCCGCGCCCGCCCTGGCTCAGACCACCACCGCCGAAGCGGGCAACGCCAACGCCCCTGCCGGTCCGGTGAACAAGTGGTTCGGCACGCCCCGCGGTGAGCAGAAGACCGTCACCATCGGCAGCCTCGACCACGACAAACGCTTCCTGCTGCAGGCCGAGCTGACCAACGTGGGGGCGGCCGTCACCAGCCTGAAACTGCGCGACTTCTTTACCACCGTCGAGGACAAGCGACTGTGGGACAGTGAGCCCGAGCAGTACGAACGCAAACGCAAAGAGAACCCCCAGAAGTACGAGGGGCACTACCGGTTGCTGCAACCGGCCTCCGACGCGCGGCCGCTGGCGACGCGAAAGCTCGACCTGCAACTGGGGCGCGGCGAGACCGCCAAACTCGAAGGCCTGGACCTCTCCTCCCGCACCTGGGTGCTGGACGCCAACAGCGTCACCCCCGGCAGCGCCACCTTCACCTACACGATCTATCTCGGGCCCGACTGGGAGGGCGCCCAAGGCAACCCGATCTGTCGGCTGCATAAGACCTTCCGAATCGACGAGGAAGACTACTCGCTGCACGTGGACCTGCGGGTAGAGAACCTCACCGACGGATCAATCGTGGTGGACATGGACCAGTTGGGCTCCACCGGGCTCCCGGCGGCCGAGACGGGCCGAGGCACCTCGCGCCGCGTGGCGTACGCCAAGGTGGAGGAGAACGGCACGATTCAACCGTCCTACCACAAGATCGACGATCTCGACGACTACGGCATTGGCCACAGGGAAGGCGTCGGCGGCAATGAGAAGGGTCGGCCGGTGGTGTGGTTCGGGCAGGTCAACCGCTTCTTCGGGTGCCTGATTTACCCGGTCCCGCAGAAGGGCAACGAGGTCTACGTTCCGGCGGCCGAGTATGCCACCAACGTATACTGGCAGGCGGCGATGGGCCCGGACGGCTCGAAGGTCCACCTGACCGGGGTGCAGATTCTGGACATGCGGGTGCCGGCCGGCAAGGGGCGCTCGGCGGTGCTGGAGGTCTTCTGCGGGCCCAAGAAGCGTACGCTGTTCAACCCGATGTTCCTGGACAAGGTTCCTCCCGCCCACAAGGAGCGGTACGAGCAACTCAACTACATGTCGACCATGGACTTCAGCACGTGCTTCTGCGCGTGGGACGCCCTGACGGTCGGCATGATGTGGCTGCTGGACAAGCTCTCGCGGATCGCGCTGGGCAACTACGGCGTGGGCATCATGCTGCTGGTGGTGGTGGTGCGGATCATCCTGCACCCGCTGACCAAGAAGTCGCAGATATCGATGATGAAGATGCAGAAGCTCGGACCCAAGGTCAACGAGCTGAAGGAGAAGTACGCCGACGACAAGGACACGCTCAACCGCGAGATGATGTCGCTGTACAAGGAGGCCGGTGCCTCCCCGGTGCTGGGCTGTTTGCCGATGTTCCTGCAGATGCCGATCTGGATCGGGCTCTGGTCGAGCATCAACGGCTCGGTCGAACTGCGGCACGCGGCGTTTCTGCCCTTCTGGCTGACCGACCTGGCCGCCCCCGACGCCCTGATTACCTGGGGAACCGACCTGTGGCTCATCGGCGACAACTTCAACCTGCTGCCGATCCTGCTGTGCGTGGCGATGTACCTGCAGACCAAGCTCAACCCGCAGATGTCGGCGACCTCGACCGCCAACCCCGAGCAGCAGCAGACCCAGAAGATGATGCGGGTCATGATGCCGGGCATGATGCTGGTGTTCTTCTACCACATGCCGGCCGGTCTGAACCTGTACATCATGGCTTCGACGTTCGCCGGCGTCGCCGAGCAGCAGATCATCCGCAAGCACATCCAGAAGCACGAAGAGCAACTCAAGGCCCAGGAAGTGCGGGTGTCGGCCCCGGGCAAACAGAGCCGCCACAACCGCCCCAAGAAACCCAAGGGCCCGTTCTGGACCAAGAAGGGCTGAGCGAGCTCCTGCCGCTGGCCGGGCCTGTCGTCGCGGCCCTTCCGGGAACAGTTCTTTCGGCATGCGGGGATAAATCTGCGCCCCCGCCTCTTGCAAGTCGGGGCCCGGCGGCGCATGGTAAGCTCCCATGTCCGCAGTTCCTCTTACCCCCGAAAGGCAGGACGACACGCATGGCCGAGATGAACACCCTCACGCAGCAGGAAATCGCCGATGGCTGGCAGTTGCTGTTCGACGGACAGAGCACCGACGCATGGCGCGGCTTCCGGTCCGACAGCTTCCCCGACGGATGGGTCGTGGTCGACGGCACGCTGCACCGGGCCGACAAGGCCGGTGATATCATCACCAAAGACCAGTACCGCGACTTGGAGTTCAGCATCGACTGGAAAGTCGCCGGGCCGGGCAACAGCGGACTGTTCTTCCGCGTTAGCGAAGACGAGGACACCGTCTGGAAGACCGGGCCCGAGTACCAGATCCTCAACAATGACGTGCACCCCGACGGCAAGAAGCCCGAAACCCGCGCCAGCGCCAACTATGCCCTGCACGCCCCCACCAAGGATATGTGCAAACCGGTCGGCGAATGGAACCACACCCGCATCGTGGTCCGCGGCAACAACGTGCAGCACTGGCTCAACGGCGAGAAAGTAGTGGAATACGACCTGTTCAGCGACGACTGGGAAAAACGCGTCGCCGAGAGCAAGTTCAGCAAGTTCCCCAATTACGGCCGCATGGAGAAAGGCCACCTCGCCCTGCAGGATCACAACGACCCGGTGTGGTATCGGAACATCAAGGTCCGCCCGCTGTAAGGACCAGCCGGGGCTGACACGTCCATGACGCCGGGAATCGTGCGGCGGCCGGTCAGTTCTCGCCGGGCCAGTCGGCGTTTCCCCGGGCGCGATCGAACGCCGAACGCACCGCGCGGTAGACCTCCTGTGGCAGCGGGCCACGGTCGGCCGCGGCGATGTTGGCGTGCCAGTGATCGGCGCTGATGCTGCCCGCGATGGCGGTGTGCACCCCGGGCACGCTCAGCGGGAACCGCAGTGCCAACTCGGCCCAGTCGCCGTCGAAACCGACCGACGCCGGGGCTGTCGCCATTGCCGACAACCGCCGCAGGTACTCCCGCGGATGCGATGGGCACGCCTGCGGATCGCCCAGCCACCGCCACACCGCGTTGGCGAGAGGGCGCTTGGCGATAACCCCGGCTCCCTTCGCCCGGGCGGCCGCGACGGCAAGCTCGATGTTCGCCTGGTCGGCGAGGCTCACCGAGGTCTCCAGGACGGTCAGGTCTTCCATGCCCATGGCGGTGACGGCCGTCTGGTTGTCGCCGCTGTAGCCGGCCGCGCGGATCTTGCCCGCCTGCTTCGCCGCAGCGAGCACGCCGACGGCGTCCCCGGCCTCCAGCAGGTCGCGGTCGTAGGAGTGCAGCAGCATCACGTCGATGACGTCGGTCCCCAGCCGCCCCAGGGCGTCCTCCACGTCGGACATGCTGATCGGACGCGAACGCATCGATCCGTCCGGCAGGATCTCGTGGTGTCCGCACTTGGTCACGAGCGTGAACTCCTCGCGCCGATGCCCGATCGCCTCGCCGATGAGTTCCTCCGAGCCCTCGTAACACGCGGCCGAGTCGATCAGCCGGACCCCGG
>JBKHHV010000320.1:0-3835 GCA_046539005.1 Phycisphaerae bacterium | reverse complement strand
AGCGCCTTGAGCAGATGCAACGGCCCCACCTGGGCGTGCTCCATCTCCATGCCGATCTGCTGACAGGAGGCAATGGCTTCCTGGGCCTTGAGTGTCATTCTGTCTGGTCTCATAGTTTCACCTCAAAGAATGCTGTGTTCTATACGATGCAAAGCCCGTGCCAGTTCGTAATCCAAGCGATTCCAAATGCTTGCAGGAGCACGGCCTGTCAAAACAGGCGGTCGGAGGCACCGGTGGGCCAAATCGGCAGGCAGAAGTGCCGAACGGGGGGCTTTCCCGGGCGTCTCACGGGAAGAAGAGTACCCTATACGCTAACCAGGAGAGTGTTCCATGAAACGCTTCGCTCTGATCGTCGCGGGCCTCGCCGCCCTGCTTGCTGTCCCCTCTGCCTCGCTTGCCGACCTGTGCAAAACGTGTGCGGGCAAAATGTACATCATGTCCGTGGGCGAGTGCGAGGAATGCGACGGCCATACTTCCAGCGGAGCCCACAAGCTCTGCAAGGCCTGCTCGATGAAGCTGAACGAATGCGAGCACTGCCGGGCGAAGCTTGGAGACGGGAAGGACGAGCAACCGAAGGACAGCGGCACCGAATCGGCCAAGCCGGGCGATACGGCCTCCGGCAAGGTCAAGGACGACAAGCTCCGCAAGCTCGCGCCCGAAAGCGGATTCATCGCCGATGCCGAAACACTGAAGAAGCTCCTCAAAGCCTGGGATGCAGACAAGGCCGACTGGACCACCGACTTCACCAGCAACGTCGTGCTGGTTGGGACAGCCGACGGGCCCAATGTGGTTCACCTGATCACGCGCAAAGACGATGACGGCAAGCTGAAGGTGATGGCGGCCGGCAGCCGCATGGCCGGCCCGGGGTTCGGCTGGGCGATGAAAGTGGTCTCGCGCGAGGGCGTCAAGACGGTCAACGGCAAGAAGCTGCCCGCAGCCGGCGGGGCGAAGCTGGCTCAGCCGGGCGAGGGCATTGCCGGGACGGTGAAGGACGACGATCTCAAGAAGCTCGCACCTGACGGCCAGGCGATCGTACAGGCGGATCGGCTGGCGAAGCTGCTCAAGGCATGGGGCGCCGAGGACCCGAACTGGACGACGGACTTCTCGAAGAACTTCGTCGTGGTCGCGACGGCCGACGGGCCCAACCGTGTGCTGCTGGGCACGAAGAAGGAGGACGGGAATCTTAAGATCACCGCCGGTTCGACGCTGATGGCCGGCCCGGGGTTCGGCTGGGCGATGAAGGTGGTCTCGCGCGAGGGCGTCAAGACGGTCAACGGCAAGCCGTTGCCCGCAGCCGATGGGCAGGGCGCCTCGGATTTCGACGATCTGGATTTCTCCAAGGACGGCTCGGCTGTCCACGGGCTGTGGGCCTATCACTGGGCAACGGCCTACGCCGCGTCGGCGGAGGAAGGCAATGGCGTTCGCATCGGCAGGCTGCTATATGCCGGCAAACCAGTCCCTGTGCCCGAAAAGGGCGACAAGCCCGTCTGGCAGCAGACGCCCTGGGGAATGGCCACCCACAGCCATGTCATGAAGGACACCGACGGCTGGCATGGCTGGCTGTTTGCAGAACCGGCACTCGAACAGCCGTCGATGCTGCCCGTGCCGGTGATGCTGGCGATGGGGAAGGATTTCAACCCCTTCAAGACCGCCACGCACAAGAGCGGCGACTGGGCGTATGAGTATGTCATTGAGAACCGCGGGACCTGGAGCGTCAAGCGAACCGGCAAGCTGACCTTCGATGGCAAGGCCGTCGACGGCAAGACAGGGCAGTGGATGATCACCCCCTGGGGTGTGATGCAGAAGCTCGACGCGCGCAATGTGCATGGCTGGTTGCCGCAGGCCGGTGTCGGCGGACCGTTGTCGCTGAGGCTGAGCGATCAGCTCATCAGCCCGTTGGCGAAGCGCCGCGTCGAGGCTTTGAAGAAGGACCTCGACAACCTCACGATCAGCGTGACCTATCGCGGCCCGGATGCCGGCAAGAGGGGCTGTCCGCTCAGTGCGCTGCTGCACACCGACGATGCCGAACGGTCGGTTCTGTACGGGACGCAACTGCTGAAGATCGACAAGGAGGTCGCGGGCCGACTGATCCACGCGATGGCCCGCGGGGGTATTCTGGACGTCGCGATCGACGCCCGCAGGATGAAAATGGCCTGGCCCAAGGGACCCGTTTACATGATCGGCGTAGACCACACCGGCCGGCCTTCCAACGCCGCCTACGTGTGGAACGCCGGCTGGGGTCTGACGACGTTGGACCATATTCGCAACCTGGCGCAGGCGGCCGGGTACAATGAGGCGTCGCGGGTCCTGGAGAAAGTGGTCCCGTCGGTACCGGACCAGCAGGTGAAGAAATGGACCCGTAAAGCAACAAGGGACGCGAAGATGAAACTCCAATCCCCGGCATTCGAGGACGGCCAGGACATCCCCGAGCAGTTCACCGGCGAGGGCAAGGACGTCTCCCCGGCGTTGAAGTGGGACGACCTGCCCGACGGCACGAAGGAACTGGCGTTGATCTGCAACGACCCCGACGCCCCTCGGGAAGAGCCCTGGGTGCACTGGGTCATCTACAACATCCCCTCCCAGCGGCAGGGCCTGCCCGAAGGACTGCCCCGCAAAGAAACGCTGCAGGAGGACATGTACCAAGGCACCAACAGTTGGGACGAGAACAACCTTGGCTACCGCGGACCCATGCCGCCGAAAGGCCACGGCCCGCACCGGTACATCTTCACCCTCTATGCCCTCGACGCCGACATCGACATCGAACCCGGCAAGAGCAAGCAGGACCTGCTCAAGGCGATGGAAGGGCACATCCTCGCCGCGACCGACCTGACCGGCGTCTACGAGCGCAAGTGAGGTCGGCAGTTTCCGCTACCCAACCCCCCCCGCGGCGGTTCAACAGGCTGCGGAGGTAACCATGGCAACGGGTCGGGAACAGGCAGACAGGCGAGTCGCACAACAGGGAATCGTAAAGGCGGCCGAGCCCACCGGCGTGGCGGGCGTGGTCTACACCTATCGCTGCACCATCGCCTGCCGCCATTGCGGTTTCGGCGGACGGGGCGACTGCCCCGACGTCCGCATGAGCCGCCGGCAACTGCTGGAGGCGCTGGGCCAGCTTCACCGCACCGGCCGGGTGGTGCACGTGGCCGGCGGAGAACCGATGCTGTACTGGGCCGCCCTGGAAGCCGACCTGGCCGTCGCGGCCGAGCAGGGCCTCGCCCCCCACTTCATCGAGACCAACTGCTCGTGGGCGACCGACGACGAAGTGGTCGGTCATCGCATCCGGCGGCTGCGGCAGCTTGGGCTCTGGGGCATTCTCATGAGTGCCGACCCCTACCACCAGGCCCATGTACCGCCCGAGCGGTTCCTGCGCGTGCGTCGCATCGCGCGCGAGTTGATGGGCGAACAGAACGTCTGGTGCCCCGACGCTCCCGACGAGCGGATCGGCCGTTTCGCCCGCATCGCCCGCAACGAAGCCCTGCTGGGCGACCACGTGCGCGCCCACCCGCCGATGATGGTCGGCTCGGCCCACGCGACGTTGCGGAAGTTCCTGAAGGCTTTCCCGATCGAGGAAGTCCCGCTGGAGCACGGCTGGCAGCAAACCTACGCCACCCGACATTGCAGCCCGGAATTCGACCGCCGGACCCTGTGGGAGATCCACGTGGACCCCTACGGGAACATCCAGACCAACTGCGGGGTGATCTTGGGCCACGTGGAAGACTGCGACGTGGAAGACATCCTCGCGGCAGGGCCGGCCGATGCCAACTGGGCGGCGAGCCTGCTGGCGAAGGAAGGACCGTTCGGCCTGGCGGAACTGGCCCGACGGGAGCATGGGTTC
>JBKHHV010000319.1:0-3835 GCA_046539005.1 Phycisphaerae bacterium | reverse complement strand
GACAATCGTCCCGCCCGCCAGCTCGGAGGCGAAGGTCACCGGCGAGCCTGTCCAGTTCGCATAGACCACCGCCTCGCGCAGGGAGACCTCACCGTCGGTGCTGTCCGCGAGATCCGACAACGTCGTCACCACCGATGATGCCGATTCACGTAGAAAACCGGGAGCCCCCTGATATTCGTACGCTCCAACGTCCACCACCCCATCCATGACCCGCGCGGCCCCATCGAGATCGACCGTCAGCGGCTCGCCTTGCGCATCGACCGCCAAGACATTGTCCCCCGCATTGATCGCAATGCTCGTCTCCAGCAGCCGAAGATCGCCGAAGTCATCATCATCCGTGCCCCACACGCCGTCGGCCCCGGCCGAGGGATTGCGGACGAAGCCCGGATCGATACCGATCAGGTTGTGGCTACCGGTGAAACTCCCCCGCAAGTCGGCACCCCTACTTCCCTCGTTCAGCGCGACAATGCTGTTGTTCAGCGTCAGCGTGCCACCATAATTGTTGTAGATCCCGCCGCCGGAGGAGTAGTTCCCCGTGGCCGAGTTCCCGCTGACCGTCACATTCGACAGCGTCATCGTGCCGTGATTGTATATCCCGCCGCCGTCGGCGGCCGAGTTCCCGCTGACCGTCACATTCGACAGCGTCATCGTGCCGAAGAAGTTGTAGATCCCGCCGCCGGAGGAGTGTTCCCCCGTGGCCGAGTTCGCGCTGACCGTCACATTCGACAGCGTCACCGTGCCGTAGAAGTTGTGGATCCCGCCGCCCCAGTCGGCCGAGTTCCCACCCGTAATCGTAAGGCCGGACAGGCTTACCGCCGCCTGACGGCCCTCAACATAGAACACGCTGCTGCGGCCGTCGGCGTCGATCGTGAGCTGGTCCTGCCCGGGGCCGACGATCTCCAGGTCGTCGGTGATGTACAGTTCCTCTCCGTCGAGGACGATCGTTCCGCCGGCGAGGGATGCGTCGAAGGTGATGCGGTCGGTGCGGGTGTCGCTCCCGGCGAGGACGTCGGCGGTGACGGCGGTGTTCGTGTTGGCCGCCTCAATCGCCTCTCGCAGAGTGACCACACCGTCGGCGGCCACCACGTCGGCAAGCGAGTTGACCACGTACTCGGTGCCCCAAAGGCTCTCGACCACGAAATCGGCCGTCGGCGACCACCAGGTGTTGTTCGTTTCGTTGTTCTCGGCGATGGCCTCTCCGGCGTCGATCCGGACGGCCGCGTAGTACGCCCCGGGGGGAGTTTCTTCCGGCACCGGCAGCGCCGCGGCGGGGTTCTCGAATACGTCCCCGGGCATCCAGTATCCACCCCGGGGGGCATACACCAGCACGTCGTCCTCGTTACCCCAGGTGGTGTCGGTGCTGAGGCGCACTTCCATGGTGATCGGCTCAAGGTTGCCCGCCCCGTCGGTCGCCAGGGCAATGCCGTCCCCCTGGTTGCCGCCACGGACCTCGAAGTTCATCTCATCGCCGGGGTAATAGGGCCCGGGCGTCCAGTTGAGCACGTCGAAGAACAGGTCGGGTTCGCCGGTTTCGCCCCCGGCCGTCCGGAACACGCTGCTGTTCTCGGTGGCTTTGGTGACCGCGTAGAAATGGCCATTGTCCGAGATTGCGGTCTGTCGGTTGGAGAGGCTCATGCCCCACTCGTGCCAGGTCCCTGCCGCCAGGCCGGTCAACTCGGCGGTGGTCTGGGAGGGAGCGAAGGCGTCGCTGAAAATCCGGCTGTAGTCACCCTCCGGGCTCACGGCGTTCACGTAGGTCCAGATATGGCCGACGTTCGGATCGTCCGAGGCCTGCCAGGTGAGGGTCACGTCGGACCCGACCTCGGTTTCGCCCATGGACGGACCCAACGGCTGGGGTTTCTCCGTCGGCCAAGCCAGGGGCTGGCCCTCGTCTCCGAGGAAGATATCCACGGTCTGGGAACCCCACGGACCGCTGTAGGTGAAGGTGTAGGTATCGGCCGGGAACAGGGCATCGGCTTCCTGGCGGGTGGGAATGGCCAGGCCGCTATCGAACTCCCACTGCCATGCGGATTCCTGCTGCAGGTCGTACACCTCGCCGGAGGGGGTGCGGAGGGTCACGCTGGTGAGTTCCAGGTCGCTGTAGGGATTGGTTTCGGCGCCGGCCCACATTTCAATACGGCAGGGTTCGGCGAACCCCTCATAGTTCTCGTTGATCGCGATGCTGAAGATGACCTCGGTGACCTCGCCCACATCGACCGACAGGCCGTCCCACGTGCCCGGGTTCTCCATCACCACCACGCTGCCGTAGGTACCGGTGGCCGACTGCCCGCCCATGAGCCCGAACACGCCGTCGGGCGGCCCGTGCATGGCGGCGGGGTCCTGAACATTGCTCGACCACGTCACCGGAGGGTAATCCCCGTTGGAGGCGGTAAACGCATCGACCTCCACCGTCCCGGCCGCAGCGAGGACATAAAAGTCATACGCGCCGTTGCCGGTCAGCGTGGAGTGTTCTTCGCTGGACTCGGCCAGCAGCGCGTAGTCCTGCTGGTCGATGTCGAAATACCGCTGGTGGGCGTCCGGCTCTCCGCGGTAATCGGTGAAACCACCCCACAGCGAGTAGGAACCGCTCAGCAACAGGCGCGGTTCCAGGGCTTCCATCAGCGCACAGGAGGACTGCTCGTGCAGGTGGGACGGGTAGCCGTCGCGCCGGGCGTTTGCCATGCGACTTCGCAGAAGCACCCCGTGATAGAGTTCCCGCAAACGATTCAGGGCTCGTGATGCCATCGACATGTTGTCCTGCCTTTTCTCGCGTGCCTCGCTCGGCCGCGATGCGAAAGAATCCTCCGTCGCGTTCCCCACGACGATTCCTGTGCAAATCCTGTTGCTTCGCTGCTTGCCGCCGCCCGGGCGGCGCCTACCACGCCTCGTTCAGGGCGTCCCACCAGCGGAGTTCCTCGGCGAGGCGTCCGGGCGGGCCCAGCCGCAACCGGGACGAATCGAACGTCTTCACCGACCCGTCGGCGCCCGACACGTTCACCCGCTGCAGAGCCGGGTGGCTCGGCCACGCCCGGTCGCTGTATTCACCGAGATACTTGTGGCCCTGGTGGCAGTTGACGTCGATCGCCACCACCGGCTGCCCCATGCGGAGGGCGTAGTCGTAGGTCACGCCGCCGGGAGGCGTGGAAGAACCCTCGCGCCGGTAGAAGTACACGTACGACGAGCCGGCCGTCGGGGCGTCGTTTTCCCACTTGCGGCGGTCTTCGGTTGCGTCATCCTCCATCGCCGAGGAGGTGCAGTACATCGAGGCGAGGTCGGCGTACTTCTCGGCCACCAGCACCCCCTGCCCGCTGGGCTTGGTCCATGTCCGCAGGTTGGGCGAGATGCGGTCCTGCTTGGGCAGGATGGGGGGCTTCAGGTCGTTCCACTCCGATGCGTACATCGAGTGGGCCTTGGCCTGGGCGGACATGTTCGTCTGGCAAGTCACCAGCCGGGCCAAGGCCTTGGCCCGGGCGAGACTGGGCAGCAGAATCGACACCAGCAGCGCGATGATCGCGATAACGATCAACAGTTCGATCAACGTAAAGCCGCTGCGGACTGGCCTGACAGGCCGGACGTTGCCTTGGCTCACGACGTCCCCCCTTCGGCGGGCGGCCCCAACTCGCCCAGCCTGCCGAGTACGCTCTCCTGCAGCGCCTGCCAGTCGGGTTGCTGATCCAGCTTGCCGGCGTCGGCCAATTCCTTCAACAGACCGGCGGCGCGCTCCCACGCGCTGCGGGCCCGTTCCCGTCGGCCGCGGGCAAGGGCGATCCGCCCGGAGATGTACAGCGCCGCCGCCAGGTCCACTCCGCCGGTCGCTCGCTTGGAGTCCTCTGAC
>JBKHHV010000318.1:0-3894 GCA_046539005.1 Phycisphaerae bacterium | reverse complement strand
ACGCGGTAGCCTTCCTTGTGCCCGGCGCGGAGGATGATCTGCGTCGCCAGCCCGATACCCATGCCGCCCACGCCGACCACCACCGATCGCCACACGTCCTTGACCGGCTGTCGGGGCGGTTCGGGGATGTTGTCCAGCCCCAGTTCCGGCAGGCGGGAGCGGGGCTTGCGCTTGCGTTTGACGATGACCGTCTCGAACGAGGAGCACTGCCCGATCTTCTCGCAGGTGCCGTCGCCCACGCAGGAGGTCAGGTCGGTGTCCATCTTGAGCCCATAGTCGGTTTCCACGTGCTTCAGGGCCGGGCAACCCGAGATCTCCGAGCAGCGCATGCAGAACTTGCACACGTCGGAGTTGATGTTCATGTGCTCCTTGATCGGCAGGTAGCCCAGCTTCTTGCGGATGGCCCGCTCGGCCCGGCGTTTGCGCCGGTTCTCGGTGATGGCGCACTCCTTGTCGGCGATCACCACCTTCACCCCGTCGGCCAGGAACATCTCCTCCAGCAGACGGCTGTAGGGTTCGCGGTCGGAGGGGTCGGTGCGGACGAGGGTCAGTTCGTTCTCGCTGCCCAGCCCGCGCACCACGCTCTCGATGTCCTGGGTCTCGGTCTCCAGACCCAGCACGTCATACTCCAGCTCGGGCGTGGTCTGGTGGCCGGTCATGCCGGTGGTGGAGTTGTCCAGGATTACGAAAGTGATGTCCTGACCCAGCTTGATCGCCTGGGAAATCGCCAGCGTCCCGGAGTGGAAGAACGTGGAATCGCCCATGAACACGACCTGCTTGTTGCTCAGGAACGGGTCCATGCCCGCACCCGTGCCGCCGCCCAGGCCCATGCCCGAGAGATTGTGCATCAACTCCTCGTTGGGTGGGAACATCAGCATCGTGTAACAACCGATGTCGCCGTGGAACAGCAGGTCCATTGGACCGCGGCCGTGCTGCTTCTTCATGTAGGACGGGTCCTGGAAGCGCCGGCGGATCTCCAGGCAGACGCTGGCCGAGTCGCGGTGCGGGCAGCCCGCGCAGAAGCTCGGCAGCCGCGCCGGCAACGTGCCTACGTCGGTCTGGCCGGTGGTGTCGATGGTCTCGATCTCGCGGTCCAGCGTCTCCAGCGCCGGCACCTGCACCAGCGAACCGTGTCCGTAGAGCTTCCGGACCAGCGGGGCCAGGCGTGCCATGATGGTGCTGGGGTGCAGCCCGCGGATCTCGGGGATGCCGTCCAACTCGTCGGGGAACTGCTTGCCCCAGACTTCCACGTCGTAGGCCGCGTCGCGGTGGCGGTTGTGCATGACCACCTCGGCGATCTGCTCCTCGAGGAAGCCGCGGCGTTCCTCGACCACCACGATCCGCTCGCACTGCTCGCCCAGACGCCGGACCATCTCCGGGTCCATCGGGTAGCTCATGCCGAACTTCAGGATCGGAAACTCGCCCAGCAGGCCCATTTCCCACAGCGCCTGCTTGAGATAGCCGTAGGCCATGCCGCTGGTCGCCAGCCCGATGGGCTTGCGGGAGGAAGAGGCATACTCGATGCGGTTGAGCCCCATCTCCCGGGCGATCTGGCAGGCGCGGTGCATCCGCGGGGCGTACTTCTCCTCCTGCCACCAGGTCCTGGGCGGCAGCAGGACGAACTTGTCGGTATTGATGCCCCGGGTCATCAGCTCGAACGGCGTCTTGGTGCTGCGCTGGGGAAACTGGTTCTCCCGGCAGATCACCGTTCCGCCGCCGTCGGCGAGGTTGGTGGGGCAGATGTACCCGGCGTACAGCTCGCTTCGGCGCGAGAGCTTGAATGCCAGGTCCACCCAGTCCTTGAGTTCCTGCGGGTCGGCCGGCTCGATGACCGGGATGAACAGGTGCTTGGAGATGAAGCGGCTGTCGGAGGGCACCTGCGTGGAGTCCGACCACGGGTCGTCGCCATAGACCACCACCGCACCGCCGTCGGGGTGGGCACCGGCCAGCGAGCCCAGCGCAAGGGCGTCGGCCGCCACGTGCACGCCCACGGACTTCATGACGATCATCCCTCGCATCCCGGCGACCTGCGAACCGTTCAGGGCCGCCGCAGCCAGGGCCTCGTTGTTATTGATACACGCACGGATGCCGCCCTCCAGGAGCAGGTCCTTGATGAGCGACATGGAATCGAAAAACGCCGCCACCGGGCTGCCCGGGTAACCGGCCAGCAGGTGCACCCCGCCTTCGGTCTCCAGGGCGCCCTTGAGCAGCAGCTCGTTCCCGGTGAAGATTTCCGGCCCGTCCGTGTTCAGAAATCGGGGGTCTACTTTCATCCCGGCAATTGTACGAATCCGACCCCCCTCCCCCAAAAACATTTTGACCATCCGGACAGGGCGACAAGCACGGAGATCAGCCCCGTTCCAGGCCCTGGCTGCAGCGATGTTACAGCGGGTCGTGGCAGGGCAGGTCGAAGGTTTCGGCCACGGCCGGGTGGGTGACCTTGCCGTCGACCATGTTCACGCCGGCCGCGAGGCCGGGGTCGGTCTCGATGGCGGCCCGCCAGCCCCGTGCGAGCTTGCGGGCGTAGCCCAGTGTGGCGTTGGTGAGGGCGACGGTGGAGGTACGCGGGACCGCCCCGGGCATGTTCGCCACGCAGTAGTGGATGACCCCGTCGATGACATACGTCGGGTCGTGGTGTGTCGTGGGGCGGGATGTCTCCACACAGCCGCCCTGGTCGACGCCGACGTCGACGATCACCGAGCCGCGCGACATGTTCGGCAGGTCGGCGGCCGTCACCAGCACGGGCGTGCGTCCGCCGGGCACCAGCACCGCCCCGACCACCAGATCGGCCACCGGCAGCAGGCGGCGGATGTTCCACTTGCTGGACATCTCGGTGCGAACGTTGGGGGGCATGATGTCGGCGAGGTACCGCAGGCGGTCGAGGTCGATGTCCATGATGACCACCTGGGCGCCCATTCCGGCCGCCACTTTCGCCGCCTGGGTGCCCACCACCCCTCCGCCGAGGATCACCACGTGTCCCTGGGCGGTCCCGGGCACTCCGCCCAGCAGCACGCCGCGTCCTCCGGCGGCTTTCTCCAGGCAGCGGGCGCCCACCTGCACGGCCATGCGTCCGGCGACCTCACTCATGGGCGTCAGCAGCGGCAGCCGTCCTTGGGTGTCGCGGATGGTCTCGTAGGCGATGGCGACGCTGCCGGTTTCCGCCATGCCGTCGGTCAGTTCCCGCGAGGCGGCGAAGTGGAAGTAGGTAAACATGACCTGCCCGGGGCGCATCATGGGCCATTCCGACGGCTGGGGCTCCTTGACCTTGAGGATCATCTCGGCCGCGTCGAATACCTCCCGCGGGACGGGCGCAATCCGCCCGCCGTGGGCGGCGTAGTCTTCGTCGGCGAAGCCGCTGCCTTCGCCGGCCCCGGCCTGGACGACGACCTCGTGTCCGCCCTCGCACAGCACCTCGCACCCGGCCGGCGTCAGCGCCACGCGGTACTCGTCAGCCTTGACCTCCGTCGGTACGCCAATGATCATCGTCGTCTCCTTCGTGTCTTGTTCCCCGCACCGCCGCGACACCTGCCTGCGGTGGCGGCGGCCGGGTGTCGGCACTGGTATCGTAGTGACGGGCTATGCGCCCCGCCAGCGGAACCGCCCCCAAACGCCCGCATCGTCGGCGGTTCGAGCATATCGCACGCGTGCGGTGAACATTTTGCATTGTTCCCGACTCCGCCGGCGGAATATCCTGAGTGACTCTTCATCCCTTTGACGGAGTGATTTCATGAAGCGGCGAACTGTTTTCCTGTGCTTGTGAACGATGTGTGTGGCGGGTTCGGTCGTGTCGGCCGACGGCCCGGTGGGCTGGCGCGGTGACGGCAGCGGGCAGTTCGGCTCGGCACCGGACAACTGGAACACCCCCGATGTGGCGTGGAGTGCCGAGCTGCCGGA
>JBKHHV010000317.1:0-3905 GCA_046539005.1 Phycisphaerae bacterium | reverse complement strand
ACCGGTATCTTCACCAGCCCGAAGACCGACGACAAGCCCGGCTACGACAGCCACCTCGATGCCGGCGCCGAGAAGGTCATCATCTCCGCTCCCTCCAAGGGTTTCGCGAAGATGATCGTCCTGGGCGTCAACGACGACACCCTCACCAGCGACGACACCTGCGTTTCCAACGCTTCCTGCACCACCAACTCGCTGGCCCCGGCCGCCAAGGTGCTGCACGAGAAGTTCGGGATCGTCAAGGGCCTGATGACCACCGTGCACGGGTACACCAATGACCAGAACATCCTGGACCAGATCCACAGCAAGATGACCCGCGCCCGCGCCGCGGCCGTGAACATCGTCCCGACCACCACCGGCGCCGCCGCCGCGGTCGGCAAGGTGCTGCCCGACCTCAACGGCAAGCTGGACGGCTACGCCCTGCGCGTGCCGGTGCCGACCGGTTCGATCACCGACCTGACCGTCGAGCTGGGGAAGAAGGTCACCGAGGACGAGATCAACGCCGCGATGAAGGAAGCCGCCGAAGGCGACCTGAAGGGCATCCTGACCTACGCTGCCGACCCGATCGTGGTCTCCGACGTGGTGCACGACCAGGCCAGCTCCATCTTCGACCCCAACAACACCAAGGTTATCGGCGACACCATGGTGAAGGTGACCATGTGGTACGACAACGAGTGGGGCTACTCCTGCCGCACCGCCGACCTGGCCGAGAAGATGGCCAATCTGTAAGAACGTCGCCCTTCCGGACCGACGCAAACCAGCGGGCCTGCCGGTTACTCCGGTGGGCCCGTTGTTTTTGCGCGCCGATCGACTCAGGCGGGGGAGTCGGTGCACTACCCTCTCCCTTGGAAGAGGGTCGCCCGAAGGGCCGGGTGAGGGGCAGGCACCGTCCTTCCGGCGGGCAGGCAAGCTGCCCGCTCTACCGTGGAGCTTTGCGGTGAACGGTTCTTCGAAAGGCCCCCGTCGCCAACTTCGCAGGCACTTCCCCCAAGGGGAAAGGGGGCCAGGTTTCGGAGACGTGGACGATCCTGTCCCGGGCGTCGATGTGATACGTGATTCGGTCTGCCAGGAGCGGTTGCAGCATGGTTTATTCGCCATCGGCCGGGCGCGCAGCAACGTCGGTCCGTGCCCGGCGGATGGACGGTTCGTCCCGGTCCGCCGGACGCGGTCCTTTTCCCTGGGTGGCCCGTGGGCACGGTCTTGCACAGGCACTGCCCGTGTTCAGATCACGAAGCGAATGGTCTGGTCCTGGTTGCCTTTTGCGTCGGGATCGTCGGCATTGGCATGCCCACCGGCCGCCTGGGTGGTGCCCGCCAGGCGGGCCCACAGGACGTTGACCCTGGCCGAGATATCCTGCCGCTGCTCCTGGGTGAGCCCGGGCTTGCGCCCCTGCTCCAGGAGTCTCTCGACTTCCATTCGGATGACTTCCAGTTCGTCCATTGTACACCCCGTTCCGGCCCGGCTCGCGGGAACTCCGGGCCCTGTCTGCTACGGTACTCCCCGCCGATGTATTTATCGGAGGGCGCAGGCCGCGCGCGCAACGAAAGCGTGGGTTTTTCAGGGGAGGGGAATGTCGCCGGCCTCAGCGACTGCGCCAGCGGCTGATGAGATTCTTCGGACGGTCCAGCAGCAGGCGGCGGAACCGGCTGACCGTGGCGTCGACCTTGTCGGTGAGCACGACGTTCCAGAACCATCGCCCGACTTCCGCGGGAAAACCGCCCTGGCCGATCGGCTTGGCGGGGATTTCCACGATCGCATCGGGGTGGGCGAGCCCCCACTCGATGAACGCCTCGGTTTCCCGCAGCATCCGCCGGCGGTATTCTTCCCACGAAATGGGTTTCTCGTCTCGTGCCATGACAGGTCTCCGGCTTCGTGGCCCAGAACATCCTAGGCCGATTCCGGAAGGTGAATCTCCAGTAACGTCAGATCGTCCTCCAGCCGCAGGCGGTCGGAGTAGCGGAGCATGGCCTCTTCGAGGCGCGTCAGTTCCAGGGGGCGGATGGGGTAGTCCATCGCCCGCAGCAGTTCGGCAAAGCCGTCCCAGCCCAGGACACCCTTGCCGTTGCGGACGTCTGTCGCTCCGTCGGTGAACAGCAGCAACCGGTCGCCGTGATGCAGTTCCAGCCGCATCTGCGTGTACTCGTGCCGCTTGAGCGCACCCAAGGGCAGCCCGCTGGTTTCGATGCGCTGGTACTGCCCGCCACGAACCAGCAGGGGGTGGGGGTTGCCGGCGCTGGTCAGCGTCAACGAAGGCTCCGAGACGTTCAGTACCCCCACCGACGCGGAGGCGAAGTAGTCCTGCTCGTTGACCAACATGTGCAGCCGGTGCCCGACCTCGGCGGCGAACTTGGCCGGGGCGTCCAGCAGCGAGCGGCATTGCTCCCACAGCGACCGCAGCAGCATCGTGCACAGCGCCGCCGAGATTCCGTGCCCGGTCACGTCGGCGAGCATGATCGCGTAGCGGTCGGCATCCAGACGCGTGAGGGCGTAGTAGTCGCCGCCGACCACATCGAAGGGCGAGTAGTGCGTGCGGAACCGCACCCGGGAATCCACCTCCAGTTCATCCCGGAGGATCATCTCCTGGATGGTGCGTGCCTGGTGCAGGTCGCGGAGATGCTCCGTCGAGTCGCGGAAGATCTCTACCCCGCCGACCACCTCGCCGTCCTCGTCGCGGATGGGCGCCACGCTCACGGTCATCGGAATGCGCTCGCCGGCCTTGCCCTTGGCAAACAGTACCACCGGGGCCGAACTGGGCTCGCCCAGCATCATCGACCGGTGCAGTGGACAACTGTCGCGCCCGCACATGGACCGCCCGTCGCGCGTGGCGTGCCCCAGCACGTCGTCACAGCAACGGCGACCCAGCACGTCTTCCTCGCTGTAGCCGGTAATGCGCTCGGCGCCACGGCCCCAGTATACGATCCGACGATCGCGGTCGGTCACGTAGACGCCGTCGCTGATCGACGAGAGAATCTGTTCGGGTGCAAAGCACGCTAACGGGTTGGTCACAAGGCCTCCATTTCCACCGCAGTGCCGGCATTGTACCCAAACCGTTCCACGGTACCAAGACGATCCGCTCCCGGGGACAAAACTTGCCTTGCCGCTGCGGTGTTGTACTCTTGTGAAGGCGGCATCCTTTTTCCCCCGCACCGGATCGACATGAGACGACCATCAGTTCCAATCGGTATCGGACTCCTCGCAGCAGTTCTCGCGCTGGGCGCGGTCGGCTGCGGCAAGGAAGAAGCCCCCCGCAACGAGACGCGAATCCAGCGGGCCAGTCGCCTGCTCAACAGCGGCACCGTCCGCCAGCGGCAGGCGGCCGCCGCGGCGCTGGGCGACATGCAGGGCAGCGAGTCGGCCGACCTGCTGCTCAAGGCCCTCGCCGACCCGCACGTAAACGTCAAGCGGTCGGCAGCGGCCGCGCTGCTCAAGCGGGACGACCCTCGCGCCGCCCTGCGGGCTGCCTCGCTCATCGACCACAACGACGCCGGGCTGCGGACGCTCGCGGTGTCTCTGGCCAAGAGGTTCCCGCACCCCTCGCTGGTCGAGCCCCTCGCCGGACGGCTGAAGGATCCGCAGATGCTCATCCGCGCCGAGGCGGCCGATGCACTGTCCAGGATCGGAGAGCCGGCCGTCGAAGCACTGATCGAGCAGGCGGGCTCGGGTGACCCCAAGGCGCAGCGCGAAGCCGCCCGGGCGCTGGGGCAGATCGGCAAACACCGCGCCGCTGCCGCACTGGCGAATCTGCTGGACAGCCCCGATACCGACGTGCGCCTCCAGGCGGCAGCCGCCCTGGGCCTCGTGGGCGACCCGCGAGGTGTGCCCGCGCTGAAGCGGATCGTCACCGACCCGCTCACCGATGCCGAGAAGCAACGGTTCGCCCGCCGCCTGGGGGCCGCCCCCAGCCCGCT
>JBKHHV010000316.1:0-3909 GCA_046539005.1 Phycisphaerae bacterium | reverse complement strand
GATGTCGGCTGCGGAGGAGACCGATGCCGAACCAGCGGAAGACGCGGCCGGCACCGAACCGACGACCGAGGAGACCGACGCTGAATCCGCAGACGACGTCGCCGAACCGGGCGCCGACGTCGAATCGGCCGAAGCCATTGCCGAATCGGCCGCCTGACCGGTCTCGCCTCGCCCACTGCTGCGGGGGAACCAGTCGTCTACTCAGCGGGCACCGGGCCCGTGGGGTCAATCCCGCGGGCCCGCCCGACGTTCCCGTGCGCGCCGGGGGGTCTGCGGCACGCCGCGAAGTTCGCGATCCTGTCGGTCTGTCTGACAAGGGATTCGGAGTCTTGGGGTTTTCTCATCATCGTGCCGCCTTGACTTGCGAAAGTGCCCGCAGGATCGGGACGATACCGGTTACTGGAGAATCGCGCGGGCCCGGAAAGCACGTGTGTGCGACGCGATCGTTGATGACGTCCGTTTGGCAGCCGATTCCGGGCAGGCTGCCGGGCCTTGAGGGGGGCCGTCCGCTCTGCCGCGGTCGGCCGATGAGGGTCCCAATGAGCTTGTTCGCAACCGAATCCGCCGCGCTGTCCGAAGCCGAGTTCAACCAGATCAGCGACTTCGTGAAGCACAAGTGCGGCATCAACCTGCACGACGGCAAGAAAGAGCTGGTCAAAGCCCGGCTCGGCAAGCGGATCCGCCATCTGCAGATGAAATCCTTCCGCGAGTACATGGACTACGTCCGCAACGACTCCACCGGGTCGGAGCTGACGACCATGCTCGACCAGATCTCCACGAACCTGACCTACTTCTTCCGCGAGGAAAAGCACTTCCTCCACCTGCGGGACAAGGTGATCCCGGCCGTCCAGCAGAAGGGGCGCAAACGCCTCCGCATCTGGAGCGCCGGGTGCAGTTCCGGGGAGGAACCCTATTCCATCGCCATGCTGCTCAACGAGGCCTTGCCCAGTATCAACACCTGGGACGTGGCGATCCTGGCGACCGACCTTTCCACCAAGGTGTTGGGGATAGCCCAGCGGGGCGTCTACCGCGAGGAACGCTTCCGCGAAACCCCCCGGCACCTGGTGACGAAATACTTCTCCTCCTCCGCCAGCGGCGGCGAGAAGATCTACCAGGCCAAGGACACCCTGCGAAAGCTTATCCACTTTGCGCGCCTGAATCTGATGGAAGACTGGCCGATGAAGGGCCCGTTCGACGTCATCTTCTGCCGCAACGTGATGATCTACTTCGACAAGCCGACGCAGGGGAAGCTTGTGAACCGCTACTTCGACCTTCTGAGTCCCGGAGGGGTGCTGTTTCTGGGGCATTCCGAAAGCCTCACGGGCATTCAGCACCGCTACAAGTACGTCCAACCTGCCATTTACCAGCGGCCGTAGCGGGGGGAGGAACGCACGTGAAACACATAGTCGGCGTGGCAGACATGAAGATCGCAGAAGACGTCGGCGACGTGGTCGTTACCCACGCCCTGGGCAGTTGCCTGGGAGTGGCGGTCTACGATCCGTCGGCCCACGTCGGGGGGATCCTTCATGTGATGATGCCGATGTCCAGCATCAACCCGGACAAGGCCAAGGCCAATCCGTTCATGTTCGTGGACACGGGCGTGCCGGCCTTTTTCCGCAAGCTGTACGAATACGGAGCCCAGAAACGCCGCCTGGTGGTGAAGGTCGCCGGCGGGGCCAACGTGCAGGGCAAGAGCGAGGACCGTTTCGCCATCGGCAGGCGGAACTACATCGTCCTCAAGAAGATATTCTGGAAGAACAACGTGATGATCGAGTCGGAAGACTGCGGCGGCACCTGTGCCCGCACGCTCTACCTCGAACTGTCCGGAGGACGCTGCTGGATCAGCACCGCCGGACAGGAGAAGCTGCTGTGAGTCTCCGGGTCGATCGACACGCGGAGACCGGACGGATCCGAACCGACATTACCCGCCGGGCAACGGCGCCCGCGGTGAAAAATCCCCTCGTGGGAGGCGAATCATGGCGATGAACCTGCTTATCATCGACGACAGTTCCGTGACCCGGGCGATGGTCATCAAGACCCTCAAGATGACCGGGCTGGACATCGGCACCGTCCACCAGGCCGGCAACGGCCAGGAGGGCCTGGAGGTGCTTGGGTCCAACGACGTGGACGTGGTCTTCACCGACATCAACATGCCCGTCATGGACGGGGAGGAGATGATCGACCGCGTACGCGCCAACCCCCGGTGGTCCGAGATGCCCCTGGTGGTCGTCTCCACCGAGGGCAGCGAGACCCGCGTCAACCGTCTCAAGGAAAAGGGTGCCCGCTTCGTGCACAAGCCCTTCACTCCCGAGATGGTCCGCGAAGTCGTCGAGGACCTCGTGAACACCGCCGGCAAGGCCGGCGAGTACGACGAAGTCCTCCAGGCGGTCGCCGAAGAGACGATGATGTCGCTGGCGTTCATGTTCGCCATGCCCGAGGCCGAGGCCCCCGAGCCCGACCTGGATGAATGCTGCCTGGCGTGCGTGGACTTCGAGGGCCCCTTCGAGGGGACGCTGTTCCTGCGGGCGCCGCTGGGCATGCTCCCGGAACTGGCGAGCAACATGCTCGGGCTCGACGACGTCGAAGAGGTGCCCGTCGATCACCAGCGAGACGCCCTGAAGGAACTCATCAACGTGATCTGCGGGAACCTGCTTCCCAAAATCGCCGGAAGCGAGGCGGTCTTCAAGGTCTCAGCCCCGGCACTGCTGGACAATACCGACGTACCCCAGAGCCACGGCAACCACAACCCCGCCGGATCCTGCCGGCTGGTCATGGACGCCGGCGAATGCAAGATGGGTCTGTTCGTCAAGGGGGGGACCGTGATGGCGGCGGCCGACCTGGGCTGCCTCCAGCAGGAAGGACTGGATGACTCTTTCTAGACGGAACATCAAGGTTCTGATCGTCGACGACTCGGCCGTCGTGCGGCAGGTGCTGTCGAAGGAGTTGTCACGCGCCCGCGACCTGGAGGTGGTGGGCACCGCGACCGACCCCTTCGTCGCGCGCGACAAGATCGTGCAGCTCAAGCCCGACGTCATCACACTGGACATGGAAATGCCCCGCATGGACGGGCTGACTTTCCTCCAGAAGCTGATGAAACACTACCCGCTGCCGGTCGTCGTCGTCAGTTCCCTGACTCCCGAGGGATCCGAGACCTCACTGGCCGCCTTGGAAGCCGGCGCCGTGGACGTGGTCTGCAAGCCCGGCTCGATGTACTCCGTCGGCGAACTGTCCGACACGCTCATCGAGAAGATCCGCATCGCCTCCTGCGTACGATCGTTCCGCAAGTCCTCCGAGAAGAAGACTACGCGACCGAACCCGATCGCTTCGGTCGCGCTCGGGCAGACCACCCACAAGATCCTCGCCATCGGCGCCTCCACCGGCGGCACCGAGGCCATCAAGGCCGTGCTCACGCGCCTGCCGGTGTCCACCCCGGGCACGGTGATCGTCCAGCACATGCCCGAGCACTTCACGGCCGCCTTCGCCGAGCGTCTCAACGGCATCTGCGCGATGGAGGTCCGCGAAGCCCGCAACGGCGACGCGGTGGTTCCGGGCGTGGCGCTGCTGGCACCGGGCAACTATCACATGGCGTTGAAACGCAGCGGTGCCCGCTATTTCGTGGAGATCAAGAACGGCCCGCGCGTCCATCACCAGCGACCGGCGGTGGACGTGCTGTTCCACTCGGTCGCCAACCATGCCGGGAAAAATGCGGTGGGGGCGATCCTCACCGGAATGGGCGCCGACGGCGCCGCCGGGCTGCTGGCGATGCGCAACGCCGGGGCCCACACCATCGCCCAGGACGAGCAGACCTGCGTGGTGTACGGTATGCCCAAGGAAGCCGTCAAGCTCGAGGCCGTCGAGCAGGTCGTGCCGCTGGACCGCATCGCCCAGAAGCTTCTGGACGCCTTGGCG
>JBKHHV010000315.1:0-3920 GCA_046539005.1 Phycisphaerae bacterium | reverse complement strand
GAATCCCCTCGGCCTCGGTCTGCTCGGCTTCCTGCAGGGGGGCCTTGCGGTCCACGTCGGCCGCGGTTTGGACCGTGTAGTTATGCACGGCCGGGTATCCGCCGTGGAGGTTCTCGGTGATGTCGGCGTATTCCTCGGACGGGTGTCCGTCCAGGTCGACCGCGACGGTTTCTTCCAGCGTTACTTTATGTGCATCGGTAGACATGAATTCTCCTTGCGACGGGTGCTCAGGTCTGGCCGACCCAGGTTCCGTCGGCGTGTTCTTTCCATAGTGTGCGAATCGCCTTGACGACCTCCGGCGGCAGCGGACCCTTGCCGGCGATCTCGACGTCCTTGCGGATGTGGTCGGGATTGGTCGAACCCACGATCGCCGTGCTCACGCCGGTCTGGAACAGCGTGAAACGCAGCGCCATCTCGGCCCAGTCTCCGTCGAAGCCGACCTTCCCGGGCGAGATGCCCATCTCCCGCATACGGTCGAGATATGGCTGAACGTATTCGGCGTAGAAACCCTCGAACGCCTCCTCGCCGCGCCAGCAACCGTTGGCGATGGGACGCTTGGCGAGCACACCCAGCCCCCGGCCGTCGGCGACGGGCAGGTAGCGGTCGATGCCCTGCTGGTCGACGACGTTCACCGACGTCTCCATCGAGTCGAACAGGTCCATCTCCACGGCGGCCTCGGCGTCTTCGCCGTCGCCGCTGTAGCCGATGACCCGCGTCTTGCCGGCGTCCTTGAGCTTCTGCAGCGCCTGCAGCATGTGCCCGTCGGCAAGCTTCTCCTTGTCGCAGGAATGCAGCAGCACCACGTCGAGATGATCGGTCGCCAGCCGCTTGAGCGACTTCTCGACCGATTCGGTCACGATGTCGGCCGACCATTCCTGCGACTGCAACTCGCCGCGGTTGTGCCCGCACTTGGTCACCAGCACATACTCGTCGCGCCGGTCGGCGACGGAGTTGCCGATCTTCACTTCCGAGTCGTGGTAGCAGTGAGCCGTGTCCAGCACGTTGATGCCGGCGTCCAGCACGGCATGCAGGAGCTTCGTGGCCTGGTCGGGGTCCTCGATGCTGTTGCCCAACTCGGCCGCCCCGAAACCCACGGGGGTTACTTTCAGTCCGGTCTTGCCGAAATCGCGTTTGTCCATGGTCGTCCTTTCTCGTCTTGCATCGCCCAGGCCGGGCAGGCCGGGCTTCGACTTCGGTTCATTGTATTCGCGCGCTTGCTCCCGCCCCGCCCGGAACGGGAGCACCCATGGCGGCAAGCCCCGCGAGGCCGAAACTTTTTTTCACGCTGCGGATTTATCGACAGTGCGGGAGGACGGAGCGTGGGTACTATTCGTCCATACAACCAGGGCACACCGGCGGGCAGCCGACCCCAGCCAACCGCTCCTTCCTGCACCAGCCCGCCGCCGGACCGATCCGACGTCCATACCTCTCCCATGCCTTTCCCTGGCATCGTCATCGTAAAGGCCGGACCGCTGCCGAGAAGTTCCAACCACCCGGCAAGGCGGCAAACAGCATGGAATGACTGCCCGCTTCGCGACCTGCCGGAATCGCCGAGCAACACAGGCCCCCTGCCACAGGAGGGAATCATGATCCATCCGGACACCGAACTGCGGACCGTAAGCCCCGAAGTGGGTTTTGGCGTGTATGCCACCCGCCCCATCCCCGCCGGGACCATTGTCTACGTCCTGGACCGCCTGGAGCGGGTGGTCCCTCCCTTCGACCCCCTTCTGCGGGACGGCCGCTATGCACCTGCCATCGAGAAGTACTCCTACATCGACCCCTCGGGCGACCGGGTCCTCAGTTGGGACCTGGCCAAATACGTCAACCACTCCTGCGACCCCAACAGCCTCTCCACCGGCTACGGGTTCGAGATCGCCATCCGCGACATCCCCGCCGGAGACGAACTCACCGACGATTACGGCATGCTGAACCTGCGCCGCGAGATGGAATGCCTGTGCGGCTGTGTGGGCTGTCGGAAGGTGATCCGCCCGGACGACCTGGCGACCGAGGCACCCCGCTGGGACCGCCTGGTCCGGCCGGCCCTGCGGAAGCTGCGCCGCCTGCCCCAGCCGCTCTGGAGCCTGCTGGAGGAGGACGTGGTCGAGGCGCTGGAAGGGTTCCTGCTGACCGGGCGGGGTTACCGCTCGGTGCGGGCGCTGCAATGCCCTCGCGGAGAGTACCAAACCGCAACCGTTCCCCGTGAAGCCTAGAGAGCCCTGCCGGGAATGCATGAAGCGGGGTTCGCCGGCACTTGAACCCGGGCGCCCGGGCGCGTATGACTCTCTGTAGGAACTTCATCTGTGGAGAGTGCATGAGCGAGCCGGTCGTCGAGATTCACGACATGTCGTTTTCGTATGACGGCAGCGCAGTCCTGCAGGCCGTGGACCTCACCGTCGAGGCCGGCGAGTTCGCCTGCGTGGTCGGCCCCAACGGCGGCGGCAAGACCACGCTGCTGAAGATCCTGCTGGGACTGCTGACGCCGGACGCCGGAACCGTCCGCGTGTTCGGCGAGCCACCCTGCCGCGCGCTGGGACACATGGCGTATGTGCCGCAGCGGGCACAGTTCGACGCCACCTTCCCTGTCACCGTCCTGGACGTGGTGCTGATGGGACGGCTGACCCCTGCCCGTCACGTCGGGCGATACCGCCGCGAAGACCGCCGCGCCGCCCGCGACGCCCTGCAGGAAGTGGACGCGGAGGACCTCGCCGGCCGGCCGTTCTCCGGGCTTTCCGGCGGACAGCAGCAGCGGGTGCTCATCGCCCGGGCGCTGGCGTCGCAGCCGGACATGCTCCTGCTGGACGAGCCGACCAGTCACCTCGACCCCCGCACCGAGAGCGACCTGCACCACCTGCTGCACGACCTTAACGAACGCATGACGGTGATGCTGGTCTCCCACGACGTGGGTTTCGTGTGCGGGGCGGTTCACAGTGTCATCTGCGTAAACCGTACCGTGACCGCCCACACCACCTGCGAACTGACCTCCGAGGTGATGTCCAACCTGTATGGCCGACACGTGCGGATGATCGATCACGACACCTCCTGCCTGCGGGAGGGCGAACAATGAACGAGTTCCTGCAGACCCTCGCCCAGTACGCATTTTTGCAGCGTTCGGTGGCGGCCGGGGCGATGGCCGGCGTCGCCTGCGGGCTGGTGGGCTCGTTCGTGGTTGTCCGTCGCATCACCTACGTCGCGGGGGGCATTGCCCACTGCGTGCTGGGCGGCATCGGCGCGGCGGTGTACCTGCGAACCGTACAGGGCTGGGACTGGCTGGACCCGCTGTACGGGGCGCTGGTGGCGGCACTGGCGGCCGCGGCGCTGATCGGGCTGGTCTCCATCCGCTACCGCCAGCGCGAGGACACGCTTATCAGCGCCCTGTGGGCGACCGGCATGGCCGTGGGGGTGCTGTTCATGCGGGCCACGCCCGGCTATGCCCAGGGACTCATGACCTACCTGTTCGGAAGCGTGCTGATGGTCTCCTCCGGCGACCTGTGGCTGATCGGCGGGCTGACGGGCGTTATCCTGCTGGCGACGGTGGTGTTCTATCGGCCTTTGCTGGCGGTGTGTTTCGATGAGGAGCACGCCCGCACGCGCGGGATCCGCGCGGAGGTCTACTACATGCTGCTGCTGGGGCTCACGGCCCTGACGGTGGTGCTGCTGGCGAAGGTGGTGGGAATCATCCTGGTGATCGCCCTGCTGACGCTCCCGGTGGCGGTGGCGGGCCACTTCTCGCGACATCTGTGGCAGATGATGCTGTTGGCCGCGGGGCTGAGCGTGGCGCTGACCTTCGGAGGCCAGGCGCTGAGCTACGTCTACAACCTGCCCACCGGGGCGGTCATCATCGTCCTCTCGGCAATCGTGTACACGGCGTCTTTCGTCGGACACCGCGTGCGGGCCCACCTTCGACACCGCCGGAAATCCCG
>JBKHHV010000065.1:0-15057 GCA_046539005.1 Phycisphaerae bacterium | reverse complement strand
ACAGGACCAGCTTAGTGTGCGGCGTGCAGCGCCAGCGCGAATGGGAGATTGGTTCACTTCACGACTTACGACGAAAAGATGACCTTGACAGGACTCACTTCATGGGAGCACACCATGCCGCATTATCTTCGCCCGCTCGTTCTCGCCGCCGCCCTGCTCGCCCCGGTGTTTTCGGCCGGGGGGCAGCAGTATTCCTGGCAGAAGCCCCACGCGACGGTACGGGCCAACGGCGACCTGGAGTGGAACCCAGAGCCGTTCAGCTACCAGGTCGCCGGCGAGGTGCGTTACATCGACTTCGAAAACGGCTCCGACGACAACCCAGGCACGCTTGCCAAGCCCTGGAAGCACCACCCGTGGGACGCTTCGGCGGGCGGCAAAGCCAAGGCCGGCAAAGACGCCGACACGTTCGTGTTCAAACGCGGCGTGGTATACCGCGGTACGCTGCAGGGCAAGGCCGTCGGCAAGCCGGATCGGCCGGTGCGTTTCACCGCCGACCCCGAGTGGGGCAAGGGCGAGGCGATCATCGCCGGCTCGGAAAAGATCGCCGGCGGCTGGGAGCGATGCAACGCCGACTCGGCCCCCGCCGGACTGCCCCAACCCGGCAAGGTGTGGGTGCGCCGCCTGGGGCCGGGAAATCGGCCATGGACGCTCTGGCTCGTGGTCGAGAAGGACGGCCGCCCGCAGACCACGCGGTTGAAACTCGCCCGCACCCCCAACTGGGACGAGGACGACAAGGAGGATCTCCACGCCGACTGGTGGACCTGGCAGCGCTGCGGGCAGCGCAAGCGCGGCAAAAAAGACCTCAACTTCGGGACCGACGCCCGGAATCTCGCCGGCATCCCCGCCGAGGCGATCCGCCAGGCGTACATCTATCCCGAGTGGGGGCCGGTGATGGGCACGCCGGTCGCCCGCGAGATCAGCCATTACGACCCCAAGAACCACACGGTCTACTTCCCCGGATTCTGGGGAGGCGGGGCGGTGGGCATGTTCGGCAAGATGCGCTACTACCTCGAAAACGCCCCGCATTTTCTCGATGAGCCCGGCGAGTGGTGGTATGCCGAGAAGGGCCCCCACGCCGGCAAGCTGTTCGTCCGCCTGCCCGACGACGCCAACCCCAACGACGCCCGGCTGGAGGTCGGCCGAGCCGAGACCATGGTGCAGTTGGGGTCCGGCAGCCGTCACGTGCACTTCAACGGGCTGGCGTTCCGCTGGACCAACGTCGGCACGCCGCACATGAGGTCGTTCACGGAGTGGCGCGACTTCTCCTGCATCCGCCTGGTCGGCAGCGGGAAGGACATCCGCGTGACGCACTGCTCGTTCCGGCACGTGCACCGGGCGGTGAAGTTCAAGGCCGTCGGTGGCCAGGACGTCCTGGACGATGTCCTCCTCGCCGACAACGACATCGCCGACACCCGCTGGGGCGCCATCGAGATCGCCGACGGCGGCAAGTGGCGCCTTCGTCAGCCGCCCCGCGGCAAGCTGGGCAACGTGAGGGTCCTGCGCAATCGGCTGCGGCGGATCGGCTTCCGCCCGCCCCGCGGCGAGCACGGGCACGCGGTGACGGTGAGCTTCCCCGAGACGGCCGAGATCGCCGGGAACATTCTCACCCGCTGCTATGGGGCGGGGCTGTTCATCTTCGGCGGCAAAAGCAGCGGCTACCTCGGCGACGTGCCGCTCTCCCGCATTCTCATCCACCACAACCGGGTCGTTCAGCCGTTGCTGAATACCAACGACTGGGGCGGCATCGAGACCTGGCAGGGCGGGCCCCACTACGTCTACAGCAACGTCTCGGGCAACCCCAACGGCTACTGGAACTTCGCCCGCCGACGGTTCGGGTTCGCCTACTACCTCGACGGCTCGTTCAAGAACTACCTGTTCAACAACATCGCCTGGGGCATCTCGTCCGAGAAAGGCCCGCACGGAAACACCTCGGCCTTCCAGGAGATCCACAGCTACCAGAACACCTTCTTCAACAACACGGCGTTCCGCTTCGTGGTTGGCTCGCGACGTCAGGCCCCCCAGGCCGGCCGAGACCTGTTTGTCTCCAACATCTGGGACGACATGGGCGAGTGGGTCTTCTGGCACGCCAAGCCGCCCAAGGACCCCGACCAGGCCAACGAGGCCCACGTCGGCAAGGTGGGCGGACACTTCGCCTACCATACCGGCGGGTACACGCAGAACGTCTTCCACCGCATCGGCGAGAACCTCGCGGTCTTCGAGGCGACCGGGCGCCACCTGCCCACGCTCGAAGCGTTCGGCAACGCCCTCCGGCAGCGAGGCGCCCTGGCGGCCGGGGCCGGCGTGATGGCCGGGAAACCGGTCTTCCGCGACGCCGACGGGCACGACTTTCGACCGTCCTCGGAGTCCGCGGCGCGGGGACGCGGGGCGAAGGTCTTTGTCCCCTGGCCGCTGTATGCCACGGTCGCCGAGTGGAACTTCCGCCTCAATCGCAAGGACCCCACCGTGCTCATCGACGACCACTGGTATATGCGTCCCTACTACGACAGCCGCGAGACCTACCACCACATGCCGCACGTGCCGCTCAAGGCACACAACGTCCGCGCCGAGCACTACCACGACGGGCCCTTGGAGAACTGGACGCCCGGGGCACTGCGTTTCGACGGCAGGAGCCAGTACGCGGCGATCACGCACGAGCAGCTCACGGCCGACATCTCCTACACCCACAACGGCAAGCCCCACACCGTCAAGGGCTCCGAGCGCATCACGCTGGACATCGGTGCGGGGAGTTTCAGCATCGAGGCGTACCTGAAGACGGCCGAGGGCGCCAAGGGCGGTTCGATCATCGGCAAGGCCGCCCAGGCCACCGGCTGGCTGCTGAAGATCAACGAGAAGGGAGCCCCGGAGATCGTCCTGCGCGCCGGGCAGGGCCGGAAGGCCTCCCTGGCGGGCGAGGCGATCAACGACGGCAAGTGGCACCACCTGCTGGTGGAGGTGGATCGGCCTGGCCGAACCGCCCGGATATACATCGACGGCAAGCCGGCCGGCAAGGGCTCGCTGGCTGGCCTGGGCGACGGCTCGCTCGCCAACGCCGCCGACGTGCGGGTGGGCACCGGACCCGGCAAGGACTTCTATGCCGGGTCGATGGAGTTTCTGCGCGTCTCGCGGGGCACGCTGGCCGATGCCAAGACGACCATCGAGGAACTCTACGCCTGGGAATTCGACGGCCCGCACCTTCGGGACTTTGCCGGGCGGAAACGTCCCGAAACCGGAGGCGACGCCGGGGCGATCCTCGCAGAGTGAACCGGCAGGACGGGAAGTGGCAGAAAGGACGCAACTCCGGCGGACTCAGAGAGTCCACGGGTTTGCTGTGTCATCAGGCCGGTTTGGCGATAGTTCGCGAAGCCCTAAAGACGCGAGTTCAGCGGCACCCGGGTCCATCGGTCACGGCGGTGGCGGGTCCAAAGGTAGGCGCTGGCCAGCAGGTATCCGTGCGGATCGCGCCGGGGTTTGGCGAACTCCAACTCTACCACGTTGTCTGCGGCTGCCAGAACGGTCTTGAGCTTCTCGGTGGCTTCGCGGGAGCCGGGCTGCCCGGGTTCGGGGGCGTCGTAGCCCAACAGCCTCACCCGTGTGGGCTGGCCGTCGTACTTAATGACGATCGTCTCGCCGTCCACAACCTTGCGGATGAGAAATCGGCGAGCGGAGATGTTCCGCGGGGGGCCCATTGGGACAAAACTGTCTTCCATGGCCTTCACTTCGGCAGCCAAGTCCGGATAGAGGTACTCGACGGTGACCCGTGTTGGGCAAAACGAACTCTCGACGGGCCCATCGAAAGTGGAGACTGCTTCCTCGGTGCTCCAACTGTCGGTCAATTTACCGACCTTGTTGTAGACCTTGAAAATCACCCAGCGGCGAGGGTCGGTCGAAGGTCGACGAGCCGTTGCGTCAATCTTGAGGTACGAAAGATCTCCGATGTGGTAGACGCCGGCGTCGCCGATCAGTGCCTTCAGCCCGTCGGAAAGACTGTCTGCGTGGAGGTCCAGACTGCTGCGGTCTTCCGGCTGAGGTCGCCCGGGTGGCAAACTGTTAGAGGAACTCCTTCGGGGGACAGGGGCGGTCCAGCGGCCGATGGTGAATCCGGAGGCGAACAGAACAATTGCGATTACGATAGCTACAGCAATCAATGTCGTGCGCATTTGGTGGCCCCTTGGGGATATCTCCTTGAGTTCTGTGGTAGTGCTACCACGGAACCCTTGATCTCCAACTGCATCGGTAGCAGCGGGATTCGTTCGTATCCGGACGCTCGGAATAGACGTGCTGAATACGCCCGGCAGGATTCGAACCTGCGACTTCCTGCTCCGGAGGCAGGCGCTCTATCCACTGAGCTACGGGCGCATGGGTGCGGCGTTCGGTTGTCGAGTCGTCATTGTCTGCGCCGGCGTGCGCGTTGTCAATGCGATGTTGCCGCCATTGTCGGCCTCGGCGCGCCGCACGGCCTGTCTATTCCCTGTCGGTGTTCTGCTGCGTGCCCTGTTTCGCCTCGTCCAACTCCTTGAGCATTTTCAGGGCCCGCTCTGACTCGGGCCGGTCTTTCAATGCGGTGGCGATCCGCCGCAGCAGGCGCGACGCCTGTCCGATCTGCCGGATGCGCACCCGCCCGACCTCCAGCGGGTGATCCACCTGCCGGAAGATCAGGTTCACTCGCCATTCCGGCTCGGCCGTCCGCACGCCCTTGCCGGGGTGCTTCTTCGCCAGGGCCTCCAGGTCGCCCGTCGCCAGGGCGCCCGCCGAAGTCACCGACCAGCCCTTGCTGCCGGGCTTCACCCGCACGGCCACCACGTGGCGGCCTTTGGGCAGCTTCACCGCGAAGGTGTGGGCATCGAGCTGCACCGGGTTGCGCTGGTTGCCCTTGGAGAGGGTGCTGTAAACCCGCTCGCCGTCGACGTACCACTCCATGAACCAGTCGGCCGCCGCGTTCACCAGAAGCTGCCCGTCGCTCTGCAGGTTCACCTCGGCCATTGCCCAGGCCGACTGCCCCTGCTTGACCGGGCGACTCTGCACGCTGTCGGCAACCTTGGGCTTCTGGCCTTCGTCGAGCCCGATGATCGCCGTCAGGTCCAGGGTCGGCCCGATGGTCGGCAGTTCGATACGCCGGTAGCCGGTTGGCCCCAGCTTCATCGCCTCGGGGATGCGCCTCAACTGGTTGGCGTCGGGGGTGCCCCCGGCCTCGGGCACCGGCCCGAAGACGCTCCATTTGGCCAGCCAACCCACCTTGCGGACATCGCCGGCTTTGAGGGCGGCCGACACGTCGATCGACGGGGCCGGACGGCGACGGCGGAACTTCTCCGGCTCCACGCGGACCAGCAGCGGATACTGACCGGCCGAGAGGTCCAGTGGCTCGCCGGCGTCGATCTTCCGTCCGGCGAGGTAGACGGTGAGCCCCTCGGCATCCATCGCCGAGTACACCAGCCGCCGGCGTGGGTTGTCCACCACGGCCGCGAGGTAGTACACCCCCTCGCCCTTCTCCTTCAGGGCCGAGAGATCGATTCGCTTGACGGTGCGTCGCAGTTGCCAGTCGTCCAGCCGTCCGTCGTTGTGGAAGCTGGTCCTCATCGACACCAGGTCGTCCGCCAGCGGCTTGAGAGGGGCCGACTTGCCGTCCAGCGTCAGCGGCTTGCCGTCGGCGGGAAGGAAGTCGGCGGCCGGCGTCGCGTGGGTGCCTTCGGGGAAGGGTCCGGCCACGAGCCAGTCGCCCAGCGAGGCGGCATCCGCCAGCGGCATCACCGGCGTGTTGCGTCGGGGGGCGATCTCCAGCGGTTCGACCTGCGTGGTTCTGCGGTCGCCCGGGGCATCGTAGATGCGCTCGAACACGTGCCGCGCGATGAGTTGGTTCTGGTAGTCCTCATCCTTGACGGCCACGCGGATGAGCCGGTCGCCGCAGCGCATCACCAGCCCGTCGTTGCAGGGCACCGGCGGTCCGGAGACGTTCGGCGTGGCGTTGCGGGCCAGCACCACCGGCTGGGCCCCGGCGGTGGTCACCACCACCTGCCGCTGGTGGGGCTCGCCGCCGCTGTGAGGGCCGCCGCGCGTGTCGGCGAGGAAGAGGTACCCACCGATCTTCACCGGCCGAACCGCCCGGTTTGTGCCGCTGACGGCCGGCTTGACCCAGCCGACCCGTCGGCCGCTGCCGGTGTCGAAGACGTCCAGTTGCAGCCGGTAGGCGGGGCAGTGCTTGGCGTGCTCGCCGACGCGCCGCCAGACGTAGTAGAACTCGCCGTCGGCGACACCGTCGTTGGGGCCGCCGGCCACGTAGGCGTGCAGGCGGGTGGCGTCCCACCTGCGGCGGTAGCCCAGTCCTGCCTCGGCGAGCCACAGTTCGGCGCCGGCGCGGCCTCCTTCCCACGCGCTGAACAGCCCTCGGCCGTTTGTGGTCGCCGAGAGCCAGTCCCACAGTCCCAGATTCAGGTGCCCGCGGAGGAGCCTGCCCGTGGCGGGGTCGTATGCCTCGGCGGTACGGGTGACCAGCACGGGGCGGGTTGCCTCGGGCCCGGAGGGCAGGTTCATCAGCAGCGGCTTGCCTGCGTAGGAGCCGGCCGCGGCGACGGCGTAGAGCGTTTTGCCGTCGGCATCGAGCGCCATCAGCCCGTGATGACCCTTCTGGAGCCGGCTGAGCCGCTTGAGGGTGTGGTTGGCCGAGGATCCGTAGTTGTGCCCCGCCCGGCGGACGGTTCGGCCGCTGAAGTCGTCGGCGTCGATGCCATGGGCTTTGGCCCAGTCGTCGGTGGCGGCGCCCTCGACGATGAGCCTTCCGTCCACCACCTGCAGGGAGGCCTCGGTCATGTGGGTGCGGAGCATCCATCGACGTTCGCCCTTTTCGGCGTCGAAGCAGGCCAGCGCGCCGGTGCCCACGTGCAGGTACACGTTCTTGCCGTCGAGCGCCGGGGTGCCCGGTTCACCGCGGGCGAAGTGCTTACCCAGGTGCTTCTCCAGCAGCTCGCGGCGTTGCTTCTGGTCGGCCTTGGCGAAGGCCGACGCGGCGGTCTGGTCCGCCTGTTCCAGTACGTTGGCGCTGCTTCGCCAGAGCGTTTTGCCGGTTCGGGCGTCCAGGCAGACCACGTCGTGGGGGTCGGCCGCCAAGTAGATGCGCTTGGAGGCGACGACGGGTTGTCCTCGCGCGCCCTCGACGGCGGCGCTCCAGTCGACGTTGGTTCCCTTGGCGGCGTCCCACGCCAGGGGGGGTTCGGGGTCGTCGGCGTCGGGTTTCGGTTTCGGTGCGGGCAGGGGTTCCTGGTCGGCCGCGCTCGAGCCGGCGGTGCATATCGCTAGGCGGGCGAAGCTTTCGGCGCGGTCGTCCCGCACGCGCAGCAGCAGGCGGTTGGGGCCTTTGGCGAGCTTCACCTTCAGCACGGCCGGTCTGTGGGTTCGGTAGTTTCGCTGGCGTTCTTCGTCGGTCCATACCAGCAGGTCGTTGAGCCGCAGTGTGGCGAAGTCGTGGGCGTCGATGGCGACGTACACGTCCTGGCTGACCGGGCTTTCCAGCACGGCCGATGCGTACCACTCGCAGTCTGCGCGCCCGGGTGTATCGAGGCGCCCCTTCTTGCCCCAGCTCCACGGCGGGGGCAGCAGCGTACCGTCTTCGGCGGTCTGCACCGTCTGCCATGTGATCTTTGCCGGGCCTTTGTAGTGTCGCTCGAGCTTGGAGGTGTCAATGGGCCTGGCCGCTCCGCTCGCCGGTACCAGGCGGGGGATGCCGCTGTCGGGAAGCAGCACCGAGTGCACAGCAGGCAGCGGACCCAGCACCTTCCAGGAGGAAACGTGGTTCCAGGTCTGTTTGCCCCTTTCTTTCACCTGGGGGACCTTCATGGTCGCGTCGGACGAGACGGGAAGGGGCTCGGAGCCGTAGTAGGGCCCGAAGTGCGGGTTCCGTTCGCTGACGCGGCCGCGGGCGGGGTTGGCTCCCAGCTTGTCCTCGCCCGCGACGATCCGTGCCAGGTGCCCCACGTAGTCCGCCTCGGCTCGGGGGTTGCTCTTCTCCCAGACGGGAGCAGGCACCTGGTGTTTCGCCAGCATCTCGGCCATCGGCAGGGTCGGGTTGAACGGCATCGCTTCCAGCACGCGGAACTGGTTATAGAGCGTGGTTGCCTTTTGGGCGGGCGTGCCGGTCGGTTTGGCAAGCAGCTTGACCGGGTCGGAGACCAGCGGCAGCAGCCCGCCGATCACGCGTCCCTGGCGTTTGCCCAGCGGCCCGGTACTCTCGTAGCGTCCTGTCACGGCGGTCAGCACCATGCCGGACACCGCCCCCTCGAACGCCGCCGCCCCGTTGCGGGTGGGGCGCGTTCCGGTCTTGTTCTGGCCGGAGACCTTCGCGTAGTCGCCCTCGGAGATGGAGGCCTTGTAGGTGCCCGTTGCGACGCCGTCGCGGACGTTGGCGTCCAGCTCGTAGGTGGCGTACCAGGTCTTCTTGGGGAACCACGCGTCGGGGTTGAGTTTCACGCGAAGCTGCCCGGTGAGCCTGCCGTCGCGGAAGGTCAGCCCGCCGGCGTCGGCTTCGTGGACGCCGGCGTTCCAGGTGGGCGCTTTGGCGGTTGCGTCGCCCCATGCATCGGCCGGCAGGGTTGCCGTCAGGTGCAGCGGTTGCCCGTCGATGCCGTTGGCGAGCGTGAGCTTCACGCGGTGGACGTCCTTCAACACGCGGGCGTCGAGACGGTAGGTCTGCTTCCGCACGGCGACGCGCGGGCCTACGTACCATTGATCGACCAGCGACCATCGCCCGTCGGTGGTGTACAGGTGTCGGCCGCCCGGGGGCATGCGCAGGGGGCGCGGCAGGTCGAGGCGATACTCGACGACGAGCCTGCCGCGAACGGCATCCCCGACGGCCGAAAGCCAATCACCGCCGGAGCGGATATCAATGGGATACAGGAACTTGTCGTGGTGGAAGCTGCCTCCGCCGTCGCGGTGGCGGAAGTTGAACTTCTCTTTCTGGGTCTCCTGGCGCCACCAGGGCACCACGGCGTATCCACCCTTCTTTCCGCCAAAAACGGAGAGGTGGAACAGGACGTCGTCGCCTTCGACTCCGCCTTCCAGCTCCAGGCGATACTGCCCATCGCCGGGCTTGGCGATCGAGAGCATCTTCTGCAGGACACTGAGGGCATCGTCACGGGCGGATTGCAGCTTGTTCAGGTCGGCGGAGGTGTCCGCACTGGCGGCGGGCAGCCCCATGCAGAGCAGGACGGCCGAGAGACAGCATAGATATTTCATGGACGGATTCCGTTGCGGTACGAAGGTGGCCTGCGAAAGCTCCCGGTTCTTGAACCGGGGGCGGCCGGGGGAGTTCCGTGCCGATTCCCGCCTGCCCGTCGAGCAAACCACCGCGCTGGACGGCAACTCGCCGCGACACGCCAGGCCGTCTGTCGGCGGCACCTCAGTCCACCTTGTCCTTCGCCCAGTCGGCAGCGCCCTTGACGGCCTTGCCGGTCTTCACCCCGGCCTCCTTGACGGGCGAGGCGACCTTCTCGACGGCGAAGTCCTTGACGATTTCGGTAAGGGGTTTGTCGGCCTTTTCCGGCAGGCCGATGGTCTGGGTAAACAGCAGTTTCATCGCCGCCCAGGACCGCTTGTCGGCCTGCTTGTTGTAGGCGGCGCCGGTGGAAGGGTCGTCGCCGGAGTCGGAGTTGGTGAAGGAATGCACCGCGTCGCCGTAGATGTTGACCTGCCAGGTGGCGTCGGCTTTGCGCATCTCCTTCATGAACGCCAGCAGTTCCTCATCCGGCACGTGGGGGTCTGCCCCGCCGTGCAGCACGAGCACCTGGGCCTCCAGGTCGCCCTTGTCGGCCGGTTGGCTGGTGGAGAGCCCGCCGTGGAAGCTCACCACCGCCTGCAGTTCGGCCCCGCTGCGGGCGAGTTCCAGCACCGCAGTTCCGCCGAAACAGTAGCCGATGGCGGCGACCTTGTCCTCGTCGCACTGGTCGAGTTCCTTGAGCTGATCGAGGGCGAGCTTCGTCCGGCGCCGGAGCCGTTTGGGGTTCTTTTTGAATTCTCCGGAGAGTTTCGCCGCCTCCTTGGCGTTCTTCGCCCGGCGACCCTTGCCGTAGATGTCGGCGGCAAAGGCGACGTAGCCCATTTGGGCAAGCTGGCGGGTGCGGGCCCGGGCGTAGTCGTTGAGCCCGTACCACTCGTGCACCACCAGCACGCCGGGGCGTTCGCCGTCGGCGTCGTCGTCCCAGGCGATGTACCCTTCCAGCACCGTCTCGCCGTCGGTGTACTCGACGGTGCGGGTCTTCAGTTCCGCGGTCGCCGTCGCAGCCGAAAGCCCGGCCGCCAGCACCGCCCAGCCGATCGCGGTTCGCAATGACGTCTGCATGTGGCACCTCCCGTGTTATCCCGCGGGTCATTGTAGCGGGCATGGGAAGGCGCGTGGGCGGGACGAATGCGCTGAACCTTCATATTCCCTTCGGACGGCATTCATGCCGGCGCAGACAATGGCGGCCGTGGTGTCGGAACCACCGATGAAAGCAACCAGCCGTCCGGGGATGAATCGATGTATCTCTATACGTTTCGGGTAATCGCACTGGGAACGGTTTGTGTGCTGGTGAGCATGCTGCTGACGATCCGCAGGGAGAACGCCCGCAGCAGTCACTTGGCCGCATTGGCTGCGCGCCCGGTGATCGTCTGGCATCGCGACCCCAACGGCCGGGTGTGGGTGCAGTTTGCCGACGACCCGCCGCGGGTCTACGAGCCCAACGCCGCCTCGGTGACCGCTGCGCCCGTCGATGGTGGCTCTACCGCGGCTGAAGCACCGCCAGCGACGAGTACGCCCGCCTTCCCTGGCGAACGGCCATAAGCTCCCCCAGGCACCTTGCCGCGCCGGGCACGCCGGCCACGACGCGCTTCAGGATGTTCTTGACGGCCGAGCCGCCCGGGTGTCGCAGGGCGTCCGGGGAGTACCGCTCCACCGCCCAGGGCACCCGCCGGCGATGCACAACCCGCCAGCCGAGCTGCCCGCACAGGCAGTCCAACGTCTCCAGCCCCAGCATGTGCAGATGATCGGGGAAGCCCCAGTCCGGCAGGTCGCCGTGGCGGACATCGGCCGACAGTTCGCCCACCTGCATCACCACCCGCCCCCCGGGCCTCAGCAGTCGTTTGAGGGCGTCGAACAGCGCGGCGATATCCGGCACGTGGGAGAGCACGTGGATCAACGCAATCGCCTCGAAACGCCGGGCGAGTTGGAGTTGTTCGACCGGTTCGGCGTAGATCGTGGCATCCGTGCGGCCCTGGGCAAACTCCCGGCGGGCATCGTTGAGTTCCACGCCCGCCAGTTCCGCGGAGGGGTTGGCCTCCCGCAGGAGTTCCAGCAGCCAGCCCGTCCCGCAGCCGACGTCCAAGACGCTGTCGGCCTCGATCAGCCAGGGGCGAAGCCGGGGCCAATGGACGTCGTAGAACGCCGCCGACGCCCGGTAATGCTCGGCGGGGCTCTGCAGGTCGTAATGGTCGTAGTTGTAGGTTCGCACGCGGCCGTGCTGCCCGGAGGGGTCGGGGTACGGCTGGATGTAGATCAGCCCGCAGCTCCCGCACCGCACGGCGTCGTAGCCGTTGTCGTCGAAGAGCTTCGCTTCCGGCGCGCGGCCGCAGAGTGGGCAGGGGTCGTACCCGTCGGTCATGGCGTCTCCTCGCCGGCGAGGGTCCTGGCCAGTTGCGTCCAGGTCTGGACGTCCGAGGTATCCACGCGGGCGGGGTCCATCGCCAGCGCTTCGTGCATTGCCCGGGCGATCGAGTCGTCGTCGCCGACGTCGTAGGGGATCACGTTGGCGCGGGCGGAATCGAGGAAGCGGGGGACCACCACGGGCAGGCGGCACCAGGTGTACTGGATGATCTTGAGGCTGTCGGTCAGCGTCTCGGCTCCGGGCGTCCAGGACCGGCACGCCAGCCCGACGTCGGCGTGTTTGAGGTAGGGCACGGTCGCCGCGAAGGGCAGCGTGCCGTGGGCGACGAGGTTGTCGGCCAACGGGAGATTCTCGACCGGTCCGATGGCGTGGAAGTCGATCTGCGGGCACAGCCTGGCCGCGCGGGCGAGGAAGTCGACATCTACGTGGCTGGTGCCCACGAACACCGCCCGGCCTCGCCCGGTGTCGGGGTACGGGTCGGGGCAGGGGGCCTCGAACGGAGCGGGGTCGATGCCGTGGTGGTCCACCGTGGCGGCAGGCAGGCCGGCGAACCGCTCGCACAACGCCCGGCAGGGGCAGGAGATGCGATTGAACCGCGGGGCAGCGGCTTGCTCGGCGGTCGCGATGGCCGGGTGCGTCTTCAGCAGGTCGAGGCTGTCGGAGACACGGTAGACGGTGCGGGCCTTGGGAGCCAGGCGGGCGAAGCGATCGTAGAGCATCAGTCCGGCGTGCGACTCGTACAGCAGCAGGTCGGCCTGGCCGATCAGCTCGGCCAGCGGCCCAAGCGGCAGGCGGGCGTACAGTTTCATCAGCGGGGAGGTCAGCCGGTTCAGCCAGTCGATGCGGAGATTCAGCGGGTGGAACGCCGTGAGCCACACGTAGCTTCGCAGGCGGGGCCGGACCTCGACGGGACGGTTGGCCTCGTTCAGTACGGGGTATTGCAGGCGGTAGTCCTGCCCGCGCAGGGCGGTAAGCCGGCTGAGGTAGATGGTGACGAACGTCACGTCCCAGCCCAGGCCGTGCCAGGCGTCGGCGAGCCAGTGAAACCCCGCCCGGCGGCGCGAACCCCAGTAGTGCAATGTGAACAGTACCACCCGCTTCATGCGATGCAGCGCTCCTTCGTTCCCTGGAGGTGGAGGGTACTTTCCTCTTCCGCGCGCCGGCGTGCAAGGAAACGTTGCGAAGCGGCGGCGAATTTCTGACAATCGCAGGCGTGCAACACACGTCACCGATCTGCTGATACTGAGGAGAATGTCATGTCCGCGCGCCATGTCCTGACCGTTCTGCTGCCGGCGATGCTGCTGGCGTCCTGCAACCCCTCGTCCGACGAGTCGGCCTACGAGAAAGGCTTCGACACGCGGGCGCAGTTCGTGCTGCGATCCATCGCCCAGGACGACCCCAACGAGGTGGCCGACTGGGCGATCCGCGTGGTGGGCGACCCGCACAAGTACACTCACGGGCCCATCCTTGCCACGCTCGCCACCGACGCCCCCAACGCACCGGCCATTCAGGCATTGCGGAAGATGGTCCCCGTCAATCGCAGGAAGGGCGACCGCGGGCTCTACCATTTCGCCGCCTACTACCGCGCGCGGCTGTATCTGCAGTTCCGCGACCAGCTTCCCCCCGATGTGGTAACCGCAACCGAGCAGGACGTCCGCGAGCACCTCGACGTCATGACGCGCGGCGGGACCGAGAACCACGGCTTCATGCACCGCACCAGCGGGTACATCTTCACCGAGTACGTGGACGGTCCCTATCCGCCCGGCGAGCGAACCAGCCAGGCGTGGCTCCGGCAGTGGCTCAAGGACCAGGTCGACAAGTTCTACACCGCCGGGCAGGGGGAATACGACAGCTCGACCTACGTGACATTCACCGCGGCCGGCTGGACGAACATCTTCGACTACACCCGCAACCCCGGCATGAAGAAGCTCTCCCGGGCGGCGTTGGAGTGGCTGGCGACCTCCCAGGCGGTGAAGTACTTCCACGGCTGCAACATGGGTCCCGAGTCGCGCGGCTTTGCCACCGGCGCCGTGGAGACCAATACCGACCGGCTCAACTGGCTGTGGTGGGACGACAGCGCCCGCCCGGTGATCCAGCAGGGGTTCTACAAACTCGGCCGATTCGTGCACGCGGTGGCGGTGCCGGCGCTGTCGAGCTATCGGCCTCACCGCGTCATCCGGCGGATCGCCCGCAAGCAGGTGCCGCTGCCGTTCGAGGTCCACGCCTCCAAGCCGCAGTACTACCCCTCGGTGGCGAACAAGGACCAGGAGTACCTCTACATCAACCGGCATTACGCGATGGGTACGCTGTACTCGCCGGAGAAGGGCGTGCGCGTGCGGGGCACCATCCTGCCGCAGACGACGATGTTCAAGGCCGCCCTGCTGGACGCCAACGACGTGCGGGTCTTCGGCATGAGCAATGGCTACCACCGCCACTTCCCGCTGGAAGGCCGAACCCCCTACGACCAGCACCACCAGAAACGGTCGGCGGCGGTGAACATCTGCCATATCCAGGCCGAGGAGGACGTGCGAACCAAACACCGCAGCCTGCTGGGCTACCCCAAGGCGGCCGGCGAGCCGGTAAAGGACGGCGAATGGTACTTCTGGCAGGTGGGCGATGCGTATCTCGCGGCCAGGCCGCTCAACGGCAAGGCGAGCCCCGGGGTACCGACCGTGCCCGACAAGGGCGGCAAGACCGCCGTCCCCGTCAAGACCGAGAAATACGCCTACCTGATCTCGCCCGGCCGACTGACCGGCTGGGTTGTGCAGCTTGGCCAGAAGCCCCGGTACGCCGACCTGGCTGCCTTTCGCAAGGCGGTCCTGGCCCGCTGCAAGCTGGACACCTCGCTGCTGAGAAAGCTGCGGACGGTCACCTTCACCTCGCTGGAAGGCGACGCGCTGAAAATCCGCCACACCGGTGGGCCCGGTGGCCGACCCGAGGCCTACACCAATGGAAATCTCCTCATGTGGGAAAATTGGCCGGTGTACGACTCGCCGTACGTCAAGCAGGCGGCCGGCTCCGGTGTGCTGCGCCTGACCGACGGGACCGAAACACTCACTATCGACGTCACCGGCGAATGGCCCACTTTCGGAGAGGGCAAAGCGGAGTAGTGCACGACAGCATACCGGGTATTAAGAAGCCCTTATTCGTTGGGCCCCGATCCAGGTGTTTCTGATATACTGGCCGGTACTCGCACGTACCTTTGGAGGATATGCGTTGAGCCGTGATGCCCTTGCCCCCCAGCCGGTTGCCGAACCGCTCGAACCCCGCCTTCTCCTGTCGGCTGACGTCGATGTGCTGTCCTCGTCGATGATCCTGCCCGACCTGGCCGCGACCGAAGTCTCGCTGCTTCCGGGCGGGGAGGAGTCCTCCGAGGTCCCTTCCGCCGACGCACCGGCCGGTGACGACGCCGGCGGGGAGGAAAACTGATGCTGTC
>JBKHHV010000064.1:0-15077 GCA_046539005.1 Phycisphaerae bacterium | reverse complement strand
CTGCAGCGCCGGCGTGCGGGAAGGCAGTTCGCCCAGGAAGCAGCGCCCGGCAGCGGAGGCGATGAGCAGAATCGCGGCCGTCGCCCGCAGCCAGCTTCCTGCGCGGGAGCCGCCGGAGCCGGACGCATCGGGTATGGAGGGAGTTCTGGCGGTCATGGTTTGGCGCCCGGGTTGGTCTCCAGCAGCCCGATGACCGAGAGAATCGCCGCGGTCTGCAGGAAGATGAGCACGGCCCCGGTGGTGTCCACCCGCGGCAGCAGCGTAGCGCCGATGGCCGTCGCGGCCGTGCACAGGCAGATGGTCAGCAGCGCGGTCCGCACGCTCATGCCGCGTCGCAGCAGGCGATGGGAGAAATGCCGCCGGTCGCCCACCATGGGGCTCACTCCCTCGCGGATGCGAAGGATCATCACGCTGGCGGTGTCGTAGAGCGGAACGGCCATGACCACCAGCGGCACAAACACCCCGTAGGCATAAAAGGACTCGCCCGGGCGAACGTACGTGGTCAGGCAACTGACCACCGCCAGCAGGAAGCCGATGACCAGCGAGCCGGCGTCGCCCAGGAACTGCCTGGCGGGGGGGTAGTTGAACGGCAGGAAGCCCAGCAGCGCCCCCAGGATCACGCACAGCCAGCCGGACACGAACAGTTGCCCGATGCTCGCCGAGGCCCCCAGCAGCGCCACGGCGCAGATCGCCGCCACGCCGGTGCAGAGCCCGTCCATGTTGTCCAGGAAATTGAAGGCGTTGGTCAACGCCACGATCCATACGATCGTCGCGGCGATGCTGACCCCCGGACCCATCGCCGTGAGTACGCGGACGTCGAAGCCCACCACCACGGCCGCGGCCGCCACCTGCACCACCAGCTTGATCCATGGCCCCAGCGGGCGACGGTCGTCGATGAGTCCCATCACGTGGAGCCCGAAGGCGGCCCCCAGGATCGCCAGCGCCTCCAGGGCCCGGCTGGCCATACCCGGCACGTGCAGGCGGATCAACTCCGGCACCCAGGAAGGCGTGCCCCAGCGGTCCCACTCGGTCGCCACCGCCAGCACACCCAGCGTGGGAAGCAGGACGGCGGCAAACACCGCCGACCCGCCCAGCAGCGGGGTCGGCTTGGCGTGGACCTTGTGTTTCTGCGGCACGTCCAGCATGCCGAAGCGGAACGCCATCCGCTGCGTGACGGGCGTTGCGAGCATGGAGAGCAGAAACGTGCCACCGATGGCGGCCAATGCAATCCAGATCATTCGGCTGGTTCTTTCCGTGTCAGTTCCCGCCGCAGATCGTCCCGTACGGCGGTGAGGAATTCGTCGTATCGCCCGGAGGCGAAGTCCGGGAAGGTCCATGGCAGAGGCTGCCAGCCCTTGCGGTACATCAGCGTCACCTCCGCGTAAACACCCCGGCCGAGGTAGACGCGATGGGCGAAGTCTTTCATGCTCGCCAGGACCAACTTGGGGCTCGCGACGTAACCGGGGTCCAGGTTCACCGGGCGGGCTGCGTCGGCCGAAGGTTCGGCGGCGAAGCGCTGCTCGATGGCATTGGTCCGCACCTTCCACTCGGCGAGCATTTCCGGGCCCGACAGCCCTCCCAGCGTCACGAACCGCCGCAACAGCCCGGTGCCCATCTGCGGGGCGTAGTAGTCGGTCAGGTCGAACGGCCAGGTTTCGCTGGCCTGCTGCAGCGGCGCCAGTTCGCGTCCCAGCGCGTCGCAGGCGCGGTCCAACAGCGACTCGCCGGCGGCGATCAGACCACAGATATATTGCACCGGCTCCGGTTCGCGCTGCTCTGCCATGGCTGGATTGTCGCCGGTGGGCGGTCGGTTTTCAACCGGCGCTCTCGCGTGGGGCGCCCAAAGCCGATAGGATAGCTGTGACAGGAGACCCCATGGCCGAGTTTACGATCATCAGTATCGGGACGCTTTCGCACAACCGCCTCTGGAACGAGGCCGCCGCGGTGCGAACCCCCCACGCCACCACCACGCTGGTCACCGACGCCGACCGGTCCATCCTGGTGGACCCCTCGCTTCCGGGGCAGATTCTGGAGGCGAAGTTCTTCGAGCGGACCGGCGGACGGCTCAACGACGTGACCGACGTGTTCCTTACCACGCTGCGCCCGGTGCACCGGCGCGGACTGGAACACCTGGAACATGCCAACTGGTGGGCGTCGGAGCCGGAACTGGAGGCCTATCGCGGTCACCTGGAGGAACTGCTGGACTCGGCCGACCGGCTGGGGCAGGAGGAGGCGGCGACGGTTCACGAGGACATGCGCCTGGTTCGGAAGATCCAGGCGGCCCCGGAGCGGTTTGCCCCGCAGGTGCAGCTCTATCCGCTTCCCGGCGCGTCGGTGGGCTCGGCGGGACTGGTGCTGACGCCCACCACCAGCACCATCGTGATCGCCGGCGACGCGGCGCTGACCCGCGAACACCTGCGGGCCGGGCAGATATGGGACGGGTGCGTGGACGCCGAAGTCGCCCGCGAAACGCTGACCGATCTGCTTGAGGTAGCGGATGTTATCGTCCCCGGGCATGACAACGTGCTGTTCTGCTCGCAACGCTGGTTTTAGGCCGACCGAAAGAGTATAATCCCCCCGCTGCGATGAAGACCACCGAGGACAACCAGACAGGCGACGAAGGCTTACCCGGCTCCGACGACGATCCGGGCGAACAACCGCCTCCCGACGAGGAAGGCTCGACCTGGAATAAGGGGGACGCTGCCCAACCCGCTGCGCAGCCCCCGAAACGGACATTCCCGTCGGCAAGTCCTTTCCACCCCTCTGCCTGTGGGACCTTGCCCGGCGGCCGCACCTCCATCCATGGAGGGTCGCGATGAGTTGGGGCGAATTTCTGCTGAATCATCTCTGGTCGCTGATTGCGCTGGCGGTGCTGCTGGTTTTCTCCGGCTTCTTCAGTGGAACCGAGACGTCTCTGTTCAATCTCACCCGGGCCCAGTTGCACCGGTTGACGCAGTCGCGCAATCGTCTCTCGCGGCTGCCAGCCCGGCTGCTTTCGCGTCCCGATCGGCTTCTCAATACGCTGCTGCTGGGCAACATGATCGTCAACGTCGCCTACGCCGGCAACTCGGCACTGCTGGTGATGGACCTGCACGGCCGCGGGGCCAACGCCGTGGAAGTCATGGGCTTCACCCTGGTTACGCTGCTGGGATTGATCCTCTTCGGCGAGGTGATCCCCAAGATGCTCGCCTACCGCATCGGGGAGCCCTGGGCGGTAACCTGCTCGGCCCCGGTCGCCCTGATCGGGCGCGTGCTCACCCCCGCCCTGTGGGTCATGGAGACGTTGCTGGTACAGCCGTTGACGAAGCTGATCGCCCCCCGCGCCGAGGGGGCGGACATCTCCTCGGAGGAACTGGCGACGCTGCTGGACGTCTCGGCCAAGCGGGGCCTGGTGGACCGTGACGCCGGGAGCATGCTGCAGAGCATCGTCGAACTGACGCACCTGAAGGTCGGGGACATCATGGTCCCGCGGGTGGACATGGTCGCCTACGACGTCAACGACGACCCGGCCGGGCTGGCAAAGCTGTTCCGCACGACCGGCCTGCGAAAGATCCCCGTCTACGACGGCGACCTGGACCACGTTGTCGGCACGGTGCACGCCAAGCGTCAACTGCTGCAGCCCACCGCCCCGCTGGCGAGGTTGGTCAGCGACGTCATCTACGTGCCCGAGGCGGCCGACCTGGAGAAGTTGCTGCTGCAGTTCCGCGTGCGGCGCCGCCAGAGCGCCATCGTGGTGGACGAATACGGCGGGACGGCCGGTCTGGTGACGTTGGAGGACGCCCTGGAGGAAATCGTCGGGGACATTCCGGACACCGAGGGCGACCAAGCCCGCTCGCCGGTGCGGCGTATCAGCGAGACCGAGTATCTGCTGGACGGCATGGTGCCGATCCACGAATGGGTCGACGCTTTCCACATGGACCTCTCGGTCGAACGGCATCGGACGGTGGGCGGGTTCATCGCCTCGCTGCTGGGTCGCATGCCCCGCGTGGGCGACGAGGCCGACTACCGCAACCTGCACTTCACCGTCGTCTCCATGCGGGGACGGCGCGTGGGAACCCTTCGCGTGCAACTGGTCCAGCGGGAACAACCCCCTGCCGAGGAGGTACAGGCATGATCGCCGCCCTCCTCGCCGACATTCCCGACTGGACCGGCTGGATCATTTGGCCGCTGGTGCTGTGCGTTTCTTCCCTGACCGATGCCCTCTACAGCGGCATGGAAACCGGTATCTACCAGGTCAACAAGATCCGCCTGGACCTGCACGCCGAGGGCGGACACCCGCCGGCCGTGGCGCTGCGGACGCTGCTGAAACACCCCCGGAACGTGCTGGCGATTCTGCTGATCGGCACGAACATCGCCCGCTATGTCTCCACCTTTGCCGTCACCTCGATGATGGTGCTCGCCGGGGCGGGCGCCCAGGCCGAGGACTTCACCATCGCCGTGGCGACGCCGATCATGTTTGTCCTGGGCGACGCGGTGCCCAAGAACGTCTTCAACCGCCTGGACGAGAAGCCCGTGTACGCGCTGACCCTGCTGGTGCGGGTCTCGGACTGGGTATTCAAGGTGACCGGGATCTCGCCGCTGGTGCTGGCGATTTCGTGGGTGGTTATGAAACTGGTGGGCGACCGCCGCGAACAGGACGCCCAGCACTGGAACGACCGACTCGCCAACGCCCTCGCCGAAGGACACGCCAGCGGAGCGATTACCCACTTCCAGTCGGTGATGGCCGACCGGGTCATGCACATCAGCGACGTGAAGCTGCTGGACGTGATGGTCCCCATGGACCAGACCGTCGCGGCCGACGTGGAGGTGCATCCCGACCAACTGGTGGAACTCTACCGTCGCCACGACGTCTCGCGGATTCCCCTGCTGGAGGATGGCAAGGTGGTGGGGATTCTGGACATCTACGACGCCCTGACCCAGAACCAGGGCCGCGCGACGCGGGAGAAGATGACCGAGCCGACGATCCTGCCTGGCGAACTGAGCGTGGACCACGCCCTCTACCGCATGCAGTCGTCGCACGCGGTGATGGCCATCGTGGAAGAAGACGGCCGACATGTCGGGATCGTGACCATCAAGGACCTCATCGAGGAAATCATCGGCGAAATCGAGGCCTGGTGAGCAAGGCCGTTGGCCTCGCCACCGGCGAGCCCCGACGGGGCGGCAGGAGTTCACAGGGCGAGACAGCATGCTTCTCTGCTTCGCGGAGAAGCATGCCACCCCCGGCCACGTCAGTTCCGGACCTGTTGCGGATTCCCCCAAATGCCACCGGGTCGCCTTGGCGTTCAGCGCTGTTCGATACAGCACGGGCGTACGGAGACGCCCAGGGCACCGGGCCCTGCCAAGCGGTTCGCAGACGCGCGGCCGGTGACGGGGATCAGGCGCCCTGGGAGTGGTAGTCGCGGGGATGGGGTTGCGACTGGTCGCGCAGCATGTCGCGAAGCGTTTCGATCAGCGAGGGAGCGTCCAGGCCGACTTCCTCCAACTGCTGGCGGCGCGAGCCCTGGGCGATGAACCGGTCGGGGATGCCCCGCAGCCGCACGTTGGAAGCGTCCAGTCCCCGGGCGGCCGCCAGTTCCAGCACCGCCGAGCCGAACCCACCGATCTGGTTGTGGTCTTCGCAGACCAGCACCGGCTTGCCGCTGCGAAGCAGCCGGGTCACCACGGCCGCATCCAGCGGCTTTGCGAAACGGGCGTTTACCACTTCCACCTCCACGCCCTCGGCGGCGAGGGTTTCGGCGGCCAGCAGCGCCGGCTCGATGGTGGTTCCGTAACACAGCAGCGCTGCCTGGTCGCCCTTGCGTACCTGGCGGGCCTTGCCCGGCTGGAAGGACGGACACTCGCCGGGGAGGTCGGCGGGCACTTCGTCGCGCGGGTAGCGAATCGCCACCGGGCCGGAGGAAGCGAGGGCGAAGTCCATCGCCGCGTTCATCTCCGCAGCGTCGGCCGGGGCAACCAGCACCATGCCCGGAATCGGACGAAGGTAGGCGATGTCCATGACGCCGTGGTGCACGGCCCCGTCGGAGCCCACCAGTCCGGCGCGGTCCATGCAGAACACCGCCCCGAGCCCCTGGAGGGCAACATCGTGGAAGACCTGGTCGAACCCCCGCTGGAGGAACGTGGAGTAGACCGCCACCACGGGTTTGAGCCCGGCCCTGGCGAGCCCGGCGGCCATGCCCACCGCGTGCGACTCGCAGATGCCCACGTCGATGTATCGCTGGGGGAACTTCTCGCGGAACGGCACCAGCCCGGTCCCGTCGGGCATCGCGGCGGTGATCGCCACGATACGCTCGTCGGTCTTGCTCCGCTCGATGAGCGCCTCGGAGAAGGTCTTCGTCCAGGTGGGTCGCTTCTTGTCGGCAAAGACGGCTCGGCCGTTCTGCATGGTGTACGCCGAGGGGCTGTGAAACAGCGTGGGATCCTCGACGGCGTACTCACACCCGCGACCCTTTTCGGTATGCACGTGCAGCAGGACGGGGTAGTTGATCTCCCGGACCCGCTGGAGCACGCTGATGAGATTGCCCACGTCGTGCCCGTCGATGGGCCCGAAGTAGGTCAGCCCCAGGGGCTCAAAGAACTTGTCGCCGTGCACCGTGGTCCGCAGCCCGTCGCGGACGTGCCGCAGTGCCTCGGTGATCTCCGCCCCCAGGGGCAGGTTCTTCAGCAGGTACTCTGCCGAGTGTTTCAGGTCCGAGTAGGTCGGCGTCATGCGGATGCGGTCCAGCACCTGCGCCAACGCCCCGTGGGTACGGTCGATGGCCATGGAATTGTCGTTGAGCACCACCAGGAACTGCCGCTGCAGCAGGCAGATGTTGTTGATCGCCTCGAACGACAGGCCGTTGACGATACTGGCGTCGCCCACCACCGAGACCACGCGGGTGTCGCGCTGCAGTGCCTTGTCGGCCCAGGCCAGACCGGCCGCGGTGGAAACCGCCGTACCCGCATGCCCGGTGGCGAACAGATCGTACGGGCTCTCGGAAGGGGCGGGAAACCCGCTCATGCCGCCGCGCTGGCGGAGTCGTTCGAACATCTCCATCCGGCCGGTCAGCAGCTTGTGGGGGTAGCACTGGTGCCCCACGTCCCACAGCAGCCGATCGTGCTGGAAGTCGAACACGTAGTGCAGGGCGATGGTCAACTCGGCCACGCCCAGGTTGCTCGCCAAGTGCCCGCCGCGACGGGAGACCACGTCGATGATCCGTCCGCGCAGTTCCTCGGCGAGGTCCGTAAGCTGGGCCGGGGTCAGGCGACGCAACTGGTGGGGCGAGGTAATTTTGTCCAGAAGTGGGGTCTTGCTCATAGTGTCTCGTTCAGAAAGTTCGTCCGACCAGAAGGCCGGCGAGGTTCCTCAAAGGGTCGGCCGATGCCCCCAAGGCCTTGAGAGCCTCGTCGGCGTCGGCGGTCAACTGGCGCTCGCGTTGGCGTGCGCCCTCCAGCCCCAGCACCGACACGCTGGTTCGCTTGCCGGTGCGGGCGTCCTTGCCGGGGGTCTTGCCGAGGTTTTCGACCGTGCCGGTCACGTCCAGCAGGTCGTCGGTTATTTGGTACGCCAGCCCCAGGCAACGGGCAAACCGGCTGACGGCCTGGAGTTCTACGTCCCCCGCTCCGCCGCAGATCGCGCCCATCCGCACCGCCCCCACCAGCAGGGCGGCAGTCTTGCGCTGGTGGATGTACCAAAGCCCCTCGGCGCCGCCGGGGAGCGTGCACAGATCCATGTCGGCGACCTGTCCGGCGATCATCCCCGCCCCGCCGGCCGCGGCCGCCAGTTCGGTCACCAGGCGCCCGCTGCAAGGGTCGTTGGTCTCGCCCAGCAGCCCCAGGGCGCGTGTCAGCAGGGCGTCGCCCACGAGGATCGCCATCGCCTCGTCGTACTGCACGTGCACGGTGGGCTTGCCATGGCGGAGGGCGTCGTCGTCCATGGCGGGCAGGTCGTCGTGCACGAGGCTGTAGGTGTGCACCAGTTCGACGGCGACGGCCGAGCGGCGGGTCAACTCGTCGTCCGGGTCTGCCCCCACGGCTTCGGCGGCCAGGTAGACCATTGCGGGGCGCAGGCGTTTTCCCACGTCCAGGGCGCAGTACCGCAGTGCCTGGGCGAGGGTTTCGGGAGTGCCCGGCTCGATAAGCCATCGCTCCAGGTCCTCGTTGACCCGCCGGCGGTGGGGGGCCAGCAATTCGCGCAACTGTAGCTTCGCGTCGGTCGTCATACGTCACCAATAGAAACGAACCCGGCCGCAGGGCCGGGCGGGAGATCTCTCCAGACCATTATACGGATCGCGTCCCGTCGCGAAACCCGCTTTTACCTGATACAATCCCAGCCCGGAAAGGAGCATCCGCACATGGCGAGAATACACCCCACGGCGATCGTGCATCCCGAGGCGAAGCTGGACGACAGCGTGGAGATCGGGGCGTTCTGCATCGTCGAGCGGAGCGTGGAGATGGGTCCCGGCTGCGTGGTCCGCAGCCACAGCATCCTCCGCCGGCACACCACCCTGGGCGAGAACAACTACGTCGACTCCTTCTGCGTGCTGGGGGGGCTTCCGCAGGACCTGAAGTTCACCCCGGACACCGTCAGCTACCTGCGGATCGGCAACAACAACGTTTTCCGCGAGCACGTAACCATCAACCGTGCGACCACCCCGGGCGGAGCGACCACCGTCGGCGACGGGGGCTACTGGATGGCCGCCTCCCACGCCGGGCACGACGCGACGGTCGGCAACCGGGTGATCCTCGCCAACGGGGCGATGCTCGCCGGGCACAGCAGCATCGAAGACAACGTGATCCTCTCGGGAGGGGCGAAGGTTCACCAGTTCACGTGGGTAGGCGAACGGGCCATTCTGCAGGGCAACGGGGGCGCCACCCAGCACCTGCCGCCTTTCTGCCTGTCGGCCAACATCAACCGCCTGGTGGGTCTCAACTCGGTCGGGCTCAGCCGGGCCCCCGAGATTACCCCCGAGGACCGCCGGCAGGTCAAGGAAGCGTTCCACATTACCTACCGCCGCGGGCTGCCGATGAACCGTGCCCTGGAAGAGATGGACGCACACGAGGAGTGGGGATCGGCGGCGTCGAAATTCCGCGAGTTCATCCGCCGGGCTCTCTCGGCCGAGAAACCCTTCGCCCGGGGTATCATGAGCCTGCGCCGGGACTGACCCCCCTACCCGTCCCGCGGCGGGTTGGGGTCGGGGGCTTCGCCGGCCGGCTCGATGTGCACGATCACTTCCGAGACGTTGATGGGCGATTTGAGCAGCTTCCGCTTGACGTTGGTGGCGATCTCGTGGCCCTCCTCCACGGTCAGCATCGGGTCCACCAGCACGTGGAGATCCATCTCGATGCGGCCGCCCAGCCGCCGGGCCCGCACCGCGTGATAGTCCCGCACGCCCGGCGTGTCGCCGATGATCTGCGTCATCTGCGCCAGTGTCTCCTCGTCGGGCGAGGCGTCAATCAACTCCCCGGCCGACTCGTGAATGATCCGGACGGCCGCCACCGCCAGGAAGACCGACAGCAGCACGGCTGTGACGTGGTCCAGAAATGCCCAGTCGGGCCCACCCAGCAACACCCCGCCGATACCCACCGCCGCGGCGAGCGAGGTGAACGCGTCACTGCGGTGATGCCAGGCATTGGCCCGTACCGAGACGTCGCCGCTGGAGCGCCCCACCGCACGGGTCAGGCGGAAGAGGACCTCCTTGAGCGGAATCGTGCCCACCGCCAGCAGGAACGGAACCAGCGCATCGGTGCCTTCGCGCCCCTCCCGCAACGACATGACCGCCTGGTAGCCGATCCAACCCCCCGCGCCCAGAAGCAGAATGCCCACGAACATCGCCACCAGCGTGCTGATGCGGTGGTGGCCGTAAGGGTGACGGCCATCGGCCGGCTGGGAAGAAAATCGCAGCCCGGCGAGGATCGCGAAGTCGGTGACCAGGTCGGTGGCGCTGTGTACGCCGTCGGCGAGAATCGCCTGCGACCGGAAAACCAGCCCGCCGGCGACCTTCGCCAGCATCAGCGAAAGATTGACCATGAGCCCAGCCAGGTCACCCCCACCGGGGTCATCAGGCGGTGCGGGCGGGAGGATTCGTCGCGGGTCATTCGTTCCTCAGTACTTCACGCCGAAGGAGTTGTACCTGCCCGAGGGCGGCGCGGTCTGTTCGGTCTTGTCCCTTATGTGGCCGCTCATGCGGTCGGTCAGGTCGCGGACGAACGCGTCGATCTCCTTCTTCTCGCCTTCGGCGACGCATTCGACCGTGCCGTCGGGCATGTTCTTCACGTATCCGCCCACGTCGTACCCCTCGGCCGTCCGGGTGGCAGTGTAGCGGAAACCCACGCCCTGAACGTTGCCCTTGAATCGCAGTATGCGTTGCTCTTTGCTCATGGTGTCACTCCGGAGCAATTGTAGCTGCGTGAGTTACCGCTGCCAATACGTCGTTGTGCCCAAGCCGCCCGATACCGCGGCGGTTGTATTCGACCCGGCGGGTGGGCATAATCCCCCCATGACCGCCGCCATCGACAGAGCGATCGTCCCCATTGCCGGGCTGGCCACACGAATGGGCCCCCTGTGCCGCGCCGTGCCCAAAGCCATGCTCCCACTGCCCGGCGAGGACGGATCGCTGAGCTGCGTGCTGCATGCGATCCTCGCCGAAACCGTCCGGGCCGGTATCCGGCAGGTTGCGCTGATCCTGCGCCCCGACCACGAGACGCCCGTCCGGGCCTACCTGTCGGCCGCCCGGAAAGACGCCGCGGCGGCGCTGCCGGACGAGGTCCGGTACATCCGCCAGCCGCGCCCGGAGGGGTTCGGAGCGGCCGTGCTGCGGGCAGAGGCTTTTACCGACGGCCGACCGTTCCTGCTGAAATTGGGCGACCATCTGCACCTGTCCGATCCGGGCGAGCCACCCTGCACCGCACAGCTTCTGGATGCCTTCGCGTCGCGGAAAGCGGTGGCGATGGTCGGCGTGCAGACGGTCGGAGAACAGGAACTTGCGAAAGTGGGTGTCTGCGCGGGCGAACCCCTGGACGGCCGCGTGTATCGCTGCCGGGCCCTGGCGGAGAAACCCTCGTTGCAGCAGGCCCGCCGCGAGCTTGCCACCCCCGGGCTGCCGGAGGGAACGTGGCTGGCCCACAACGGGTTGTACGCCTTTTCCGCCGAGATCTTCGATTGCCTGCGTGAAATCGCCGAACAGGATAGCGGCGAAGGAGAGTTGGAACTGGCGGCCGCCCAGCAACGGCTGCTGCAACTGCACCCCGGCGACTACCTGTTGCACCGATCGGCCGGCGTGGCGATGGACACCGGCTCGCCGCCGGGGTACCTGCGGGCCTTCGCGTCGCTGCTGGGGCGGGCGTAATTCGTTCCGGGCGGTTGCCCGAACCCGGATGTGCGGGTATGATCCCCTCGCCGCAGGACGTATTTCACAGGAGCAGGTCATGAAGGTCTGGATGGACGGACAACTGGTCGACAAGGCCGAGGCGAAACTGTCGGTTTTCGATCACTGCACGCTGTACGGCGACGGGGTGTTCGAGGGCATCCGCGTGTACGGCGGACAGATATTCAAGTGCACCGCGCACATCGACCGCCTGTACGAGTCGGCCGCGAAGATCTGCCTGGACGTCCCCTACGGAAAGCAGCAGTTGGTGGAGGCGATGAAGCAGACCGTCGCCGCCAATGCGATCCGGGACGGGTACATCCGTCTGGTGATCACCCGCGGGGCCGGCACGCTGGGGCTCAACCCGCGCCTGTGCCCCCAGCCGAGCGTGTTCATCATCGCCGATACCATCGCCCTCTACCCCCGGGAGATGTACAACAACGGGATGGCCGTCATCATCGCCCAGACGCACCGCATCCCCTCGCGCTGCCTGGACCTGTCGATCAAGAGCTGCAACTACCTCAACAACATCCTCGCCAAGATCGAGGCCCTCGACGCCGGGCTTATCGAAGCGATCATGCTCAACGAGCAGGGCAACGTCGCCGAGTGCACCGGAGACAACATCTTCATCGTCTGCGACGGAATGGTGGTCACCCCCCCGCTGGAGGATAACATCCTCAACGGGATCACCCGGCAGATTGTGCTGGACCTGGCGACCGAGATGGGCCTCGAGACGCGGCAGGAGTCGTTCACGCCCGATCGGCTTTTCAAGGCCGACGAGTGCTTCCTGACCGGGACGGCCGCGGAGGTGATCGCGGTGACGCGGGTGGATGACCAGACCATCGGCGACGGCAAGCCGGGGGCGATCACCCAGAAACTGCTGGACGCCTTCCGGGCCTATATCGCCGCAGGCGATTTCGAGTAACGCCCGCCGCGGGAACCTACTCCTTTTCCTGCTCGGGCTTGGAAATGGCGACTTCCACCTTCGGCCGCCTGCTGCGCGGCAGGCTGAAGGAACCCTCGAACACCGTGCCGTCCTTGCGGGTAAGCGTGATCTTCGGGAAGCCCTTCTCGGGCATCACCAGCTTCCACTCCCCCTTGCCCTTGGCCTGCTTGACGGCCTTCTTGCCGAGGCTGTTCGGCAACCAGAGCTTGAGGTGTTTCTTGGGGTCCACCTGCACCTTCCCGGCATCGATGCTGCGGAAGAATTCCTCGGCGTTGTCGTACTTCCGGTCCATCACCTGGGCCCGGGCAAGGTAGCTGGTCAGCGTCTCCACCACCGCCCGGGTGTACAGGTCGGCCGACTCGTTCTTGTCGCGGGCGAGCCACCACTGGGAGTACTTCTTCTCGAAGGCCTTGGTATCCCGACCGAAACGGCGAACGTAGGACTTCTCCCAGTTCCGGCCGCGGGAGATGTCGTTGATGAACTTGCCGAAGGCCTCACGATACTTGCCGTCCTCGGCATGGACAAGGAAATGCACCATCGACCACGCCTGGTCGTAGTTGCGGATCGCCAGTTGCGAGTTCCACTCCTTGTGGGTCATGGTAAGCATCTCCAGCATCGGCAGGATCTTGCCCTTCTTGATGTGCCCCTGGACGCGGGCGATCCGTCCGCCCGGTGCGACGCCCGTCACCAGACCGTCCCCGGTCCAGATGCCGTTGCCGAAGTACTCCGCCAGCCCCTCGTTGACCCAGATGGGAATGTTGCCCCGGATCACCATGTGCACGAACTGGTGGAAGCCCTCGTGCTGGACGACGTGCCAGGTGAAACTGCCCTTGGCGATTGCCATCAGCGCGCGGCCGTACATGTAGACCCCCGCGCTTCCGGGCACGCCTCCGGCCCGATGGTAGTCCTCGCGCTTGGAGAACAGGAAGAACGGGAACTTGCGGCGGATCGTGCCGGAGAAGCCCTTGGTCCGGTCGTGGTACTCCTCGGCCATACAGGTCATCCGCATGGCGGCCTCGCGGACCTGGTCGATGGGCAGGTCGGTGTAGATGATGTAGTAGGAGGTCTCGTACTTCTTGAAGGTGTCGGGCAGATCCGGCCCGGCGCAAAGAACGGCCGGCAGCAGGCACACAAGCACGCACGCGAGAGTGATACGGAGAGGAACACGACGTCGTTTCATCTGGCGGGTCTCCATCTGCGGTGTACTGCGCAATCGTATCTTACCACGGGCCGGGGCATGGGCGACAGGGGTTCCCCAGACCGCGCCGGCCCCGGCAGGCACCGAACGCCCGGCGGTGCGGTCTCTACGAGGACGACTGCTCCTGCCCGATCAGCCGGATAGTCGCCTTGCCGGATCGCTTGGCGGTTTTGAGCCCGGCGTCGGCCGAGCGGAGCAAGTCGCGGCAGGTGCTCCCGTCCTGGGGAAACCGGGCGATCCCGCCGGAGACGGTCAGCGAGCCGGTCGCTTCCGGTCCGAGGCTGCGGAACTCGTGCAAGCGCACCGCGCGCAGGAAGCGCCTGGAGAGAATCTCGGCAGTTTCGGGCGGTTTGCTGTCCGGCTGGCGGGGGGTCTCCGGGTCCCAGAACAGTACGGCGAACTCGTCGCCGCCGATGCGGGCGACCAGGTCGTGCGAGCGGGTTACCTGGCGCATCAACTCGGCCGTCTCACGCAGGATCTCGTCACCGGCGGCGTGGCCGTAGGTGTCATTGTAGCGTTTGAAATTATCGATGTCGTACAGCAGCAGTGCCACCCGTGCCCCGCTTTCGGCGGCCGAGGCGAGAATGTGGTCGGTGGCGTGGTAGAAGTAGCGGCGGTTGGCGGCGCCGGTAAGGTGGTCGGTAATCGCCAGCCGGTGGAGAGCGTCGCTTCGGCGGGCCAGCGCCGCCAGTTCAGGGGCGAGCCTTCGCAGCGCCGCCACCGTCTGTGCGGCGTTGTCGAGGTCGACATGTCCGCGCGGAACCAGGCTGCGGGCACTGCACCCGTTCCACGCCGGCAGGTGCAGCAGCGCTTCTTCGGTGTCGACGCCGTCCTGCCAGCGGACCGCCGAACCCACGGCCGCGGCGACCCGCCCGGCAAGGTGGTCCTCCAGGGAGGTCTGGCTTCGGGCGGCCTGGAGCAGTGCCGCCACGTGCTGGACGGAAATGGTGCGTTTGGCGTCGGCGTCAAAGAGAGAGTCGTCTCCTGCTGCCAGAATCGCCTCCACGTCGGCCCGGGTCGGCGGGGCGATGTAGTAGTCGTCCAGCCCGGCCCCTACCAGGGGGCGCACCCGCGGCTCGCTGCGCGGCGGGCACAGGGCAAGGATGCGCGCCTCGGGCTGCAGGCGACGGGCGCCCTTCGCCAGCCCGGGCAGTTGGCTTTCGTCCGCGGCCAGCACCACCGAGCGGAACCCCCGCCGCGACAGCACCGAAAGTCCGTCGTAGGCGTTGGGCACGCAGATCAACGAACCGGGCGGGGCACACGAAACCATCGCCCTGCGGCCCGGACCGTCGCCCAGCACCAGGGTGTGCGCCTGATCGATCACAGTTCACGCTCCAGCAACGCCGCCAGTTCCTCGTCGCTGAGCAGCCCCTCGCAGGGCGCGGAGCCCGGCTTGTCCGACGGGCCCGGGACAGAAGGCCGGGGCGAAGGCGGAAGCTCGGACACGAATTCCTCGTCGAGCCGGCGTTGTTCGAGCGAGCCCGACGGCCCGGGAACATCGGAAGCCTGGTTCCTCTCCCGGGCGATCTCTTCGGACGTCAGCGGGCGCGGGCCGGGATTCTCGGGCGGGGTGTGAACCTGCGAGTCGCCC
>JBKHHV010000314.1:0-3968 GCA_046539005.1 Phycisphaerae bacterium | reverse complement strand
TCTGGCGGGTAATGCGTAGCAAGGAGAACCAAGATTCAGCCCATCGAATTCGCCAAGCTTTCCGGCAGCGGGAACGACTTTGTCTGCATCGACAACCGTGACGGCCGATACGACGAGGTCGTCAGCGACCCCAGCCGCGTGGGCCACTTCGCGCGGTCCATCTGCAAGCGGGGGCTTTCGGTGGGGGCCGACGGGGTCATCTTCGCCCTGAGCCCCGAGACGCCGGAGCATGCGGACGTGGCCGCCCGCTTCTTCGAGGCCGATGGCACCGAGGCCGAACTCTGCGGAAACGGGACCGCCTGTTTCGTGCACTGGATGATCGGCCATCGCTGCAACCGCGGGCCGGAACTGTACATCCTGACCCCGGCAGGGATCGTACGGGGCCGCAATTCCGACAACAAGTACGTCCGCGTCTGCATCCCCCTTCCGGAGGAGATTCACACCGACGTGCAACTGACCGTTGCCGGGGCGCCGCTCACCTGCGACTACGCCATCACCGGCGTCCCGCACGTGGTCAAGTACGTCCAGGACATCGACAAGGTCGACATTGACCGGCTGGGGCGGCGCATCCGCCACCACGAGCGGTTCGCCCCGCGTGGTGCCAATGCCAACTTCGTGGAGGTGCTGGCGGAGGGGCGCATCGCGATCCGGACCTTCGAGTTCGGCGTCGAAGCCGAGACCCTGGCATGCGGAACGGGCAGCGCCTCGGCGGCCATTCTCACGGCGATGCGCAACCAGTGGCCGGCGGAGTACTTCCACGCAGAGAAGCCGGTGGAAGTGCTGGCCCGTAGCGGCGATACGCTGCGAATCTACTTCGAGATGAACGACGAGGGCAAGATCGTGGACCTGTGCCTGGAAACGGTCGTCCGCTACGTCTACAGCGGCGTCCTGCACCCGGAACTGGCCGACCTGTCCCTCAACGGAGTCACCGCCTCCTGACATGCCTGCCCAAGCAGCGATCTACAGTATCGACCAGAACTGCCACCCCCTCTGGGACGTGCCGGCCAAGTTGGGCGCCCTGGATACCGCCGGGCGGACCCCGCTGCACCTCGTGGAGGATATCGACGTTGCCTTCACCGCGATGGGCGCCTCCGACGAGGACCCCCTGCGGCTCAAACGCGAGCGGTTCTACGCCTCCGGCGGGCAGGACTGGGGAGCGGCCGTCTTCTACAGCGAATTTCTGGGCACGCTCCCGCTGGAGCTGCGCGATCTGCAGCCGTTTCTGCCGCACAAGCTAGCCACCGTCGCCCGCAAGCTGGGCACCTCGCTGGAGAAACTCTACGACGAATTCTCCCCGGGGACAACTGGCAACTCGTCGGGCCCAGCTACGCCGGCGGAAAGGACCTGCACCGCGTCCTGGGCGACCTCCGCGTCGCCGAGGCCGCGCCCTTCCTGCGCGAACTGCTGGAAATCGCCCGGCGAGACCTGCACCGCTGCTTCCCGTCGCCCTCGGCGGTGCAACGTAGCGACCAGTGGCTCGGGGCCGCAAAACACACGCTGGAAACACTGCTGCAGGAGCGGTCCGACGGCGTCCTCAGCGACCTGTACGGCGACTGGCTCACAAGGCTGACCGGCGACCCGGATCGAATCGGTCGAACCTCCCGGCGCTTCGCGCTGGAAACGGCCGCCGGGGACGAACTGCTGAAACTGTTCCTCTGCGACTACGACACGCTGGCGAGCCTGTACAACCAGGCGCTGAAGGATGCCGACTCGCCCCTGCGCCCCCTGCACCGCAAGGAAGGCGAACTGCCGTTCTTCGCCACCCTGCGACAGGACGACCACCTCGTGCGGACCGGCATGCACCTGCGGGACGGACGGCTGTGCATCGCCGGACGGGACTGGCCTCTCGGCCCCGATAACACCCTGCCCGTCGAGGCACTTCGGGACGCCGACGTGCTGTGCGTCGCCGGAAAGGCCGTCGTACTCGTGTTGCAGGTGCGTCTGGACGGATCGTCGCTGGCGCTGCCCCACCACGGTTCGCTGTACACCCCCGCCACGCACGCCTTTCAGCGTCGGCTGGAAGAGGCCGAGCTGCTGAAACGCCGGCCCGGGCCCATCCTGCGCGTGCGCCTGCACCTGCTGGATCGGCTGGCCGAACTGGAAACGACCATCCGCCTGCCGGACTACCTCGCCCGGGCGGCCGGGTGCGAAGAGATGCCCGCCGGACGGTTCGCCGCCGAGTATGAGGGCCTGCGGCAGGACGCGGCCGGTCGGCTGGAGAAGATGACCGACGCCGAAGCCCGCAGCGCCTGGCAGCGCGAGGCGGTGGGGGCGGTTCACGAGCAGATGGACGCGCTCGACGCCCGCCGGCGGGAGCTTGCCCGCAGCGACCCGAAGGGCCCGGATATCCGCAAGATTTCCCACCGCATCCGCGAGTTGGAGACCGACGTGCTGCGACGGACGATGGAGCAGGTGGTGCAGGACACGCACGTACGGCAGGTGGACTACTGGGACTCGCGCGGAGCGATTGAGCCGTGGTGCGTCGCACTGGGCGGCGAGGCGTTCTACCATGACGTGATCGCCCGGGCGGAGATCGTTCCGGAGACAGCCCGCCAGAACGAAGAATCGCAATGAGCCGAGAAGAGGAAATCCGGCGGCACTATCAGCCGCGTATCGCCCCCCACCGCGACAGCCACGACGTGCTGGACTGGGCCAGCGAGACCTCGCAGTTCGTTCGCTTCGATGTGCTGCTTCGCGAGGTTCAGTTGCAGGGCCGGTCGATACTGGACGTCGGCTGTGGGCTGGGCGACCTGTGGGGCTACCTGCAGCGGCGCGAGGTGTACGCCGACTACACCGGCGTGGATATCCTGCCGGAAATGGTGGCCGAGGCGACGCGACGGCATCCGGGGGCACAGTTTGCCTGCGAGAATGTCTTCGCCGACCCGGCCCCGGAGCACCTGCGGCGGGATGTGGTGTTCTGCTCGGGCATGTTCAACCTGAACCTGGGCAACAATCTGCAGTTCGTGCCGGGCGCGCTGCGGCGGTTTGTGCAGTTGGCCGACACGCACGTGGTGTTCAACATGCTGCACCACCGCACGCCCGAACAACCCCCGCGCTATTTCTACTACGATCCCGACCGGGTGCTGGAGATACTGGATGCTCTCCCCTGCCGGGCCCGCCTGGTGGACGACTACCTGCCCAACGATTTCACCGTGGTCTGCGAAATCACCCGCTGACCACCCCGCCCTCAGACTTAAGACCTCTGCCCTCAGACCTCGTACCTCTTCTGTAATCTGGCCCCGCCCCTGCGTCCACAAAGGTAGGACGCCCGGGCCTGTTGGGGATAGGCCCGGGCGTTTCCTGGGGTGCCGGAGGTGGACGGGGAGACCACTCATCCGGCGCGGGAACCTTGGTTGTCGCACCTGCTGGAGGTGCCGCGCGGGGCCGTTGCGGGGCAGGACTTCACCCGCTCAGCAACGGCCGCCACATTCGACGGGGCAGTCGTCAGAACTGGGAGAGTTCCTGTTCGCTGTCCATCGGAATCACTTCCTCGCCGGCGGCGACGGGCTTCTGCTCGGCCTTGCGGGACTGAGGCGCCTTGTGGGCGGGTTGCCCGAGGCTGGGCTTGCGAGCGGCTGAAGGACGCTTGTCCGTGCGGAAACCGCCCTTCGGCTCAGACCGCTGCGAACGCTCGTGACCGGAGCGACCCCCGCCCACCAATGCCTGCAGCGAGTCGACCATTCGCATCATCTCCTCGGCCTGGGCCGACAGTTCCTCGGCCGCGCTGGCCGATTCCTCGGCGTTGGCGGCGTTGGCCTGAGTCACCTGGTCCATCTGCGTCACGGCCGTGTTGATCTGCTCGATGCCCTGGGCCTGCTCGTTGCTGGCCGCGGCGATCTCGGCGATCAGCTCGTTACTGCGCTTGTTGCCTTGGGTGATCTCATCGAGACACTTGCTGACTTCCTGGCTGATCTCCACGCCCTGGTCGGCGTTGCGGACTGCCTCCTCGATCATACGGGCGGTGTTCT
>JBKHHV010000313.1:0-3970 GCA_046539005.1 Phycisphaerae bacterium | reverse complement strand
CGTCAGCTTGCCGGGGGGTACTCGGTGCAGAGAAGGAACTCGGCCGGCTCGTCTTCCTCGATGGCAGGGAACCGCGGCAGTTCTTCCAGGAAGCGGTTGTCGTGGGCGTCGTCGTTGACGCGGGAGACCTCGCCCCCCAGCACCATGCCCTTGCCCTGCTCGCCGTAGAAGGTGTGGTAGAGGTAGGGCGGCAGCGTGATGGACTGCCCCGGCTCCAGCACCACCTTCCCGCCGGCCGGTACGGTAGTCTCGATGCCGTCGATGCTGACGGTGACCTCGTTGACGTCGTCGAGCTGCTCGGTTTCGGGCTCGGCGTTGTAGAGTTCCAGCACCATGTTCCCGCCGCCGCGGTTGATGATGTCTTCCATCTTGGCCCAGTGGAAGTGCATGGGGGTCACCTGGCGTTCGCCGATCAGCAGCAGCTTCTCGCAGTAGTCCTTGACCATGCGATCGGGGTCGTCGGTGTACTCGCCGTTACGGATGGTGAACAGCAGCAGCCCGTGGTGTTCGTAGTCGCCCGAGCCGAAGTCGGTGAGGTCCCACCCCAGCAGGCGGGTGCGGATTTCGTCGGCCTCCGGGCCGGCGCTGGTCCAGTCGTCGGCCGACCAGTAAGCCCACTTGGGCAGGTAGAACCGGTGCTCGTTACAGAACTCGATCGCCTCGCGGATGCGGGCGTTGATTTCGCTGCGTTTCATCGTGGCTCCTCGCGGTGTTCAGGTCTGCCGGCGATTGTAGACGCTGGGCACTCCGTCGACAAGCCGGTCATTATCCACCGCCACCAGGCTGCCCTTCCGACAGTTCCTCCACCTGCCGGAGGTAGGCGTCGATGTCGAACTTCCTCTCCAGGCCGCCGGCGCTCATGTAGCGAACCGTGCCGTGCACCGGGCGCTCCTGCCAGGGGCGATCGTGCGTGCCGAAGCACCACGCCACGCCGACGTACGAGTTGGGGTCGCGCCCGTCCAGGAACCAGCGGTTGTTCATCTCCAGCATCCAGCGGAAAGCGGTGGGGGGGGTGTTGGTCCACTCGATGATCTTCTTGCCCCAGTACATCCGCATGTAGCTGTGCATCTTGCCGGTGAGGCGCATCTCTCGCATCGAGGCGTTCCAGTAGGGGTCGTGGGTGCGGGCGTTCTCGAGCTGCTCTCGCGTGTACACGTAAGGCCGTTCGTCGCTCTTGTGTTTCTTGAGTGTCGCCCGGGCCCACGAGGGCAGCCCGCCGTAGCGGTCGTATTGCTCGTTATAGTACACGTGATTGATGCTGAGTTCGCGACGGACGATCAGCTCCTCGAGATACGCGTCGATGTTCTCTCGGCCGTGGCGGGCGTCGGCGGAGACTGCCCAGGCCACCTCCAGCGGCGAGATATGCCCGAAGTGCAGGTAGGGACTCATGTCCGACTGGATGCCCAGCGACGGGTCGTTGCGCTTCTCGGCGTAGTCCTTGAGACGATGGTCGATGAACTCCTGCAGGCGTCGTTTCGCCTCGGCGTACCCGCCGCGGTACTGATCGGACGACCGGACCGAACGGTCCACCTCCAGCGATGCCAGGACCTCCGCCGCGTCCGAGACGTCCACGCCCTCCAGTTCCAGCGACAGGGAATCCCGGGCGGGCTGCAGGTGCTCAACAGGCTTGAGATACTCCTCCCATGTGCGGTGCAGCCTGGGGCGGAGGGTACGGGCCGCGTACTCCTGCTTGGGGCTGGCGGTTTCCACGGGCACCACCGCGTCGGTCTCCACACGGACCACCGGGCAGGGCGCGCGGCGGGCCACCTGCCGTCGCCACTGTCGCTGGTGCCGCAGGTATCCGCGGTCACACACCAGCAGGCAGGCATCGGCGGCCAGTTGCAGGGCAACTTCCGGCGGGCTGCCGAGGCGCACCACCAGCCGTATGCCGCGGGAAGCCAACTGCCGACGGGTCTCGGCGAGCCCCTGCAGCATGAAGGCGTAATGCCGCTCGTTGGCGTCGAGATAGTGGTCGGTGAGCCCGAATGCCGCCACGATCGGCCTGCCGAGCTGGTTGGCCTGTTCGATGGCGTATTCCAGGGCGTGGTTCCAGTGGGCCCGCTGGGAGGCCTGCATCCAATACAGCACGTATCGCCCGCCGGGGGGCGAGGCGTCGTTGAGTTTCCGGACGCGCCGGGGGTGGATCATGGGATGTCCGATGGGCGCTTGCCCTGCAATTGGCGAACCTGTCCACCCCCGGACGGGGACTGCGGGGGCGGCTACTGCTCAGTCGGTCTCTTCGTCGGGCAGGGGCAGGTCGGTCACGGCCGGCTGCTGGTGGACAAGGCAGTCTTCCACGCTGAGCCCGAGGTTGCCGAGGCGTTTGAGGGGCGTCTCGGGTTGGCCGGTCCGGCTGGCGAGATAGGACGCCTCGATCATCGCCTGGGTCAGCAGGCTTTCGCGGGCGGAGTTTTCATAGAACTGGGCGTCGGTGACGATCGCCTGCACGAACGACTCGCACGCCTGGCGATAGGCCTCCTGCGGATCGGGCGACGGGGGCGTATGGTCCAGGATGTTCCCGTCCGGGTCGCGGACCACGCACAGGTCACCGTTGGCCTGCAGCGACCCGCCCGAGCCGTGCAGGTTCAGTTCCTCGCTCATCGGTCCCGACGCCCGGCAGGTGACCACCGTCGCCATCGCTCCGCTCTTGTATCGCAGCACGACCGCGGCGGTGTCGTCGGTATCGTAGACGGGCACCGGCTCGCCCTCGGCGGCAGCGGTGTCCCGATGGCCTGCTGCGCTGACGCCGTAGACCTCCTCGGGGAAGCCCAGCATCCACACCAGCAGGTCCAGGGGATGGTAGCCCAGTTCCAGCAGCGCTCCCCCGCCGGCCGACGCCATGTCGCCCCGCCAGCTCAGGCGCGGTCCCCAGTTGAAGAGATAATGGGCCCTTGCCAGGAAGACCTCTCCCAGTTGGGCGACGGTATCGCGTGCGTGGCGGTAGCCCGGGGCGAACCGCCGGTGGGTGCCCACGGCGAATTTCACGCCGGCCTGGTCCATCCGCTTGACCATGGCGTGGGCTTCGTCGAGATCGCGGGCAAGAGGCGCCTGTTTCCACAGGTGTATCTTCCGCTCGGCGCAGGCGGCGACAATGTCCGGGGCCGCCATCGACGGGACCGACACGAACGCCACCGAAGGCCGACATTCGGCGAGCATCGAGCGGTTGTCGACGTAGTGGGGTACGCCCAGGCGGTTGCCGACCTGCTTGGCGGTGGTGGGGTCCTTGTCGGACACGCCGGCAATGCGGACGCACTCCAACTCCACCAGCGCGTTGATGACGCGCTCGCCCACGCCTCCAAGTCCTATGACCGCAACGTCCAAGGGTTCGCCCGGCATCCGTTCTCCCTGCTGGTGTCCTCTGCCAAAGCGTAGGCAGCCGGGGGCGGGGTGTCAAGCGGGGCCGTCGGCTCAGGCGGTATTGGCCGGGGCAGCATGGAGCACGCGGTCCAATGCCTCGGCGAGCCGGCGGGAGTCGATGGGTTTGGACACGTAATCGTTCATGCCCACCGAGAGGCATTCGTCGCGGTCGCCGGTCATGGCGTTGGCGGTCATGGCGATGATCGGCACCTGCGGGTTTCGCACGCCGTCTTCGCCGCGGCGGATCTTCTGCGTGGCTTCCAGCCCGTCCAGTTGGGGCATCTGCACGTCCATGAGCACCACGTCGTAGTCGACCTCGGCCAGGGCGCGGATCGCCTCGGCGCCGTTGCCCGCCACCTCGGCCCGGTAGCCCAGCTTCGCCAGCATCCGCAGGGCGAGCACCTGGTTGACGCGGTTGTCCTCGGCGATCAGCAGGCGAACCGACTGGCGGTGCGAACGACGCGCCGCGGCGCGGGCGGCCTCGTTCTCGGCGGACGCATCGCCCCCGTCGTCGGACAGCCTGCCCAGGGAGGCCGCCAGTTGCGAGGTCTTGAGCGGCTTGAGCAGGCAGTCCTTCACGTGGGGCATGTCCTCGGCCGACAGCGACGCCCGC